>JAJYPL010000003.1:28590-81014 GCA_021795355.1 bacterium
CTGTGAAAGATTTTAAATACCCTAATGAAAGATTTTAAATAGGCTGTGAAAGATTTTAAATACCCTAATGAAAGATTTTAAATAGGCTGTGAAAGATTTTAAATACCCTAATGAAAGATTTTAAATAGGCTGTGAAAGATTTTAAATACCCTAATGAAAGATTTTAAATACCTTTTGATTTTTTATTAAAGTATTGCTTGAAAACCTCGCCGAGCGAAACGAAGTCGTCGGGGTTTTTGTCGAGTTCTCTTGCAACTGGGAGAACGGCAGGTAATTTTATAGGGGCTTCGGAGACGGCGGTCGGGGTCATTGGTATTTCAGGCGCCGCAGAGGTTTCTTCTTTTTCGTCCGGGGAACTTTTAAACTTAAATTTAAACCGTATCTCGTCCTTGCCGGCTTCATAGCTTATTTTGCAATTTATATCCGGATTATTATTAATTTCTGAACAGGCGGGATCTAAAACATATTTTTTAAATTGATTTGTTATTCCTTCATATTTTCCGGCGCAGCCGAAAAGTTTTTTACATTCCTCGACGTTCATTTTCGGGATTTGCACGTTTTGATAGTCTTTGATGAGTTCATACAAGATTATCGCATATTTGCTTTTAAGATTTTTTAATATTAACAGATCTATTTTCGCATAGAGAAAATTATAAATTATATTTTTTTTAATCGTGGGCGGCAAGGCAAACGCGACTATTCCTATACCGTTCTTGATTAAAATATGTATTTCAGATAACAAAGCAATATCAGACCAGGCGGCCGAATCTTTACCAAGGGAGTTAAATTCGACGTGCGCCGACCTGATTCCGATAAGGTTTTCCTTAATACGTTTATTATCCGTCGATTTATCGCCTATCATATTCTTCAGTTCCTGCAGTGGAATTGTTATGATTTCTACCGCGGGGTTTTTTATATAAGCGCATTTGGCATAATACAAAAAAACGTTGTAAGCTTTTCTCTGAATTGCGGTCAAATCGGCATTTATAGAAATTATGCCTGAAGGTTTGCAGAGTATTTTTTCTTCATTCACTCTTTTCATCTTTTTTACCTTTTAACTGTTTTATAATTTTTTTAAGCTTTTCGTTCTGGTCGTAGATAACCCCGCCGATTAATTAATAACATTCTTTTTCAAACTCGCCAAGTTTGAAAACTCTTATACTGCTTACGTCTTCTTCTTTGACGAGAATACATGGTTCCGGAAAAATAAAATCTTCATCAAAAAATCCGTCCGGCTTTTCGACGTAAAACAAATTATCGTTGATAAATTGCAACTTTTCTTTGATTTCCTCGATAGTTCCGCAAATGTTTATTATATTTTGAATAGATAAAACTACGCTGCAGCTGTAAATTTCTTTTTCTTCATTGTTTTCCTTTTTCATAGTTCCCCCTTTCCGTTAAATTTCTTACTTTTTAGAATATTGTTTATTTTTTCAATAATAGTTTTACAATACCCTTTCGCTTCGATTAATTCAGATTTTATCAGCTCCCTTTTGATTTCAACAGGTAAATTAAGATGATTAAGATACCAAGATTTTGCTAAATTATGGTATAAGTCAGTTAATTCGTTCTCCTCAATTTCCTCGTTGTAAAAAATTGCCTGTCCTTCTTTTTTAAAAATATCTTCAATTTCTTCTTTTTTCATAAAACCCCCCGTTATTTTAATTTTTATGTTAAAAAATCCTTTCAAATTTGCGTTTTAAGGCCTCTGATTTTTCTTTTAGGTATAAAACCATTAACCTTTTTAACACCAAAACCCGAAACCCGACTACCCACTACCGACGACTAATTAAACCCGACCACCGACTACCAAAGACCTTTTTTCTTTTCCAACCAGAAACCAGACTACCAAAAACCCTTAAAGCTTTACGTTAGGATATTTCCCGAATGTCTTATTTGCGCTGATAGGTTTAAAGCTTTTTTCTTTAGTCGTGTTCGTGTTGGAAAAAGAATTAGGGAACGCATATAAGAATATGAAATATCCTGTCATAATCGCAATACTAACGATAATAAATGTAGTTTTCTTACTCATTTCTTAATCTCCTTTTTGATTTTAGTGTTATTTATGTTTTTTATTACTTTTTGAACGCTCGACATCGGATTAACCCAACTAATCCGGAGCGGATACCAAGAATTAATTTTAAAGATGTCGCCCGTGAGCGTAAAAAAAATCAACGCCATAATGAATACAATAATTGCACCCTGCCATTTTCCTATCTTCTTTTTTTTTAAATATTCATCGAATTTATCGCCAACCTTGCCCATTTGTTCGTTTCCGATTTTCTCAAATTCATCAAGTTTTTTTTCTATTTTTTCGCTGTTTTCCTGCAATTTTTTTTTAATTGTCATTCTTTTTTACCTCCCTTATTGCCTTTTGCTAAATCTCTAACTGCTTGCGCGCTTTTAACTGCTGTTTTAATTCCTGCGCCGCCCCCCAAAGTTGCCACACTCGCTATTGTCATCGCAACGCCGACCACGCCCGAAAAGCTTATATTCGGCATGCCGCTTACTATTTCGCCGGCAATCGAAGGTACTTTAAGAATTAGATAAGCAAAAATCGCAATTAAAAATAAAATCGCAAGCACCGAACCTAGAGTTGCCGGACTTGCATTTAGTGCGCTTGAGCTTGCAACAGCAGATAGCGTGCCTTTCTCAAGTGCCATTACAACGTAAAGTAAAAAATAACTGAAACAAGCAGTTATAAGGAATTTAAGCCACCCGTTCCAAAGGAACTCTAATGGTTTAAAAATCATAAAAGGTATTAAAATATAGCCGGAAATTAGCGCAATAGCTATATAAGCGTGAATTAGAACAATCGTGCCAAGAACCACTAAACCAATAAATAACAGAAGAATAGTTAGCGCAAAAAATACTATTATCGTTGCAATATCTGCAACTCCCGTCAATTGTAACAAAAGCCCCATGGCCATTGAGCCAGAATTAGTAGAAGCTTTGATGATATCTTTATAAACATCTAAAAATACTAATCCGTAATATGTTAAAGGACTGAGATTCGTTCCAGCCGCCATTTGCCCTAAATCTTTAAAAAATACGGCTACTCCACCCACAAAAAAGAAATTATAGGCCGCTAAAAGTCCTCTTACTATCATTAAAAAGAAGAAATAGAGGAAAAACTCTTTAATCCCTTTATCTCCGAAAAGAAGATTCTGAACAGACCACAAAATTAAAGAAATTACGGCCAACAAAAAGAAAAGTCGACCCGACGCGTCTGTTAGGTTTGCGGCAATCTTCGGACCCGCCTGGTCTATCGCCGATCCGAGCAAATAGACTTTTTGATAAGTTTGTGAAAAATTTGTGCCGGCAGGAGTCTTCCGCGCCGGGGCGGTCGTTCCGCTTGCCGGGGGTTGATTTTGAACGCAATCATTCAAATTAGTGCTGCATGTATAATTTGACGGGCAACCATGATTTGCAGAGTAATTAGTTCCGCAACCCATACCAACCGCAGAAACCGCAGAACCGGCATAAGCTTTCCCAGCTAAAGCCAAAACTAAAAATATAACTAACAATAAAGATATTTTTTTCATTTTTTTTACCTCGCTAATTTAATTTAGGCGGTTTTGGAACTGTGAATATATTATGTATCATATAGCCAGATCTTGCATTTGCGCAGTTTGCGATTCGAGTTGCAGCTGCTCTATTTTCCGCCTCTTGACCTTGCCAGCCCGGATAATTTTTATTACAGAAACTGTAAACTTTTAATGCTTGTTTTTCATGTTTTGAGTAGTATTTATAGCTGTGATACGGCGGCGTATATTTTGCGCAGCCGGAAAATAGTATGACCATGAAAGAAATTGTTAATCCTATTAAACTTATTTTCTTAAACATATTAAACACCTCTTTATTATTTAAAATTCGTTACGTCCGGATATGTTCCGAATCCGTGTCCTGCCGGTAGTGTCGGCGGTTTTGGAACTGTGAATATTTTTAAGTTTTCAGTGTTTGCCGCTTGCGTTGCCTGCGTTGAATCTTTTTGACCCGCCTGAACGGCTGCAAGCTTTGCTTTTTCCGCTTCCAACTTATTAAGCTGATTTACTTCTTCGGTTAAAGCGACTAAAGCCTGACCGTTTGCCTGTTCCGCAGCTACCTGACCTTTTGCGGCTGCGACGTTAGAGCCTAATTGCGAAATTAAGTGCTGATTATTATTTGCGTTATCAAGGACGTTTTGAGCGTATGCGGCCGATGTTGCCGCCTGCTTATTTGCGTCGTTATATTGATTATATGCACCTTGTGCCGCCTGCTGAGGCGTTTCGTTCATAAAGTTGTAACTTCCTGAGCCGTATTCGTTTTCGTAATTCTGCAAAAAACTTGCCATACTCGGATTACCGAGCTGTTTTTCCTGAGCGATAATATTCTGCATACTTGATTCTTCGCCCGTCAATGTATTTTTAAGCCCCTGTAACTCCGCATACGGCATCATAACCGTCCCTTCGATGTTATTGACAGCTCCTATTAATTGCGTGCTTTCCTGCTGGAGTTCCTGAATTTGATTCATTAATTGCTGCCCCTGCCGTGCGTATTTTAAAGCTGATAATTCTACCTCTATTTTAGACTCCGCCGCCTGAATTGCGGTATTAACGGCCGTAAGGTGCTGGATTATCGCCTGAATTCCTGCAGTAACAGGGTCGTAAGTAATTATTCCCTGCGCTCCGGCCGTAACCGGAGTTAAAGCTAAAAACAAAATCGTAACCGCTGCGAGTGTAAAAGTGTTAACAATGTTAACAGCGTTATGACATTTACGATATAAAGGTGTCAAGCCGCTTGACACCTTCAAAGCCTTGCTATTACTTGTTTTTTTATTTTGAAACATAATTTTATCTCCGTTTACATTTAAAAAGGTTAATGGTTTTAAACCTACCTTGCCGCTTCAGAGCCTTAAAACGCAAATCTGAAAGGATTTTACCTGCCGAAACCCTTATTTTTCGAGTTAGGCGTAAAGGCGTCGGGCTTTGGACCGGGACCGTCGGGACCATCAAGACTTTTTCTCAGGTCGGCGCATAACTTATTATCTGCTTTAATGTAATTTTCAAGTTTTTCTTTCCAATTTGGATTTTCGGTTTTTTTAAATTTCCATGCTCCGGAAATTTTAAAAAAAGATTTAAAAATTTCGTGTCTTTTTTGGTTAATTTCACGTAAAATTTTCGCCCGCTCGGACTTCATTACTAAGTCCGTAAATTTCCAGCCTTTCGGGTTATAAAGTTTTGCGCTGATAATAACTTCTTCTTCTGATTCTGATATATCAATCAGGCTAAGTGCCCGCCCCGGCGCCGCAATTCCTGAATTTAAATCTTTAATAAGTTTTTCAATGGCCAATTTAGCAATATCTATGTCGTTAATTTTAAGAATATCAAGCAATTTTTCAATTAATTCCTTTGTTTTCATCTTTTTTACCTCTCTAATTTAATTTAATTTTTATTTTTACAATCCCCGCCCTAAACCTTTAGATTTGTTCAACCTGTTTTCTAAGTCTTGAGAAAAAGCGTCAAGTTGCATTTCTTTATTTTTATCTCTTCCGAAGTCTTGATTTTCCTGTTTTTGTTCGTTATTATTTATGTTATTATTTATAATAATATCTTTTTTGAGTTCATGTTTGAGTTCCTGCTCTTTTTCAATTTTAGCCAGCCGTTCCTGTTCCTGTCGTGCTAATTCTTCTGAGAAGTTAAGATTTTCAACCCTTTTTTTGACGTCTTCAACATATTTTTCGTTGTTTTCTGCATCTTTTTTATATTCTTCCCGTTGAGATTTGCCGTATAACCAAGAACCTGCTTTCTTTTTAATTTTTTCAGTCATCGTTTGAACAGTCGATATTTCCGCTTCTGCTGTCTTTTTTATTTTGTTTTCTTTATTAAATATTGCCTTTTCATATAATTTTGAATTCTGCTCTGTCGCATAAGCCGCGAATGAAGTATATCTCTCGCTATATTCTTTAATTAATTTACCTGATTTATCGTTAATAGCTCGCTTGTAGGCCTCGCTCACCCAGCGCGGATAATGTTTGCTTTTCTTTTTTGTAGCTGAAACCTCGCATTTTACGCCGATTTCCTGCTTAATAAATTGCGCTATGTCTTTTTTGATAAAATTAACAAAATCTTTAGAATTATACTCTCTTATATTTTTATAATTTTCATCGCAATTAGCAAAAACTATATGCAAGTGCGGATTTTTAAAATCATTTCCGCCGTCGTGCAAAGCTGCGACAAAAGTTTTTGATACTCCAAAATATTTTTCGTCAATAGTTTTACATAGTTTTTCTAAATTTTTGTCAGGGGAATTCAAAAACTCGCGCGGAAGCTGCACAACAAATCTGCGCTGAATAACTGCATTTTTGCGCCTCGGCAATAGTTCGTCTTCAATATCTTTAAAAGCTTTTTTTGCCTGTTCTTTATCGCCGTAAATGCTGAGAGCTTTTTTTTCGTCACAAATATAATCTACGAATTTAGAGCTTCTGCCCCGCTTTTGAGTGCCTGAAATATTTTGTGCATTAATAAAAAGTATATGACTCATACTTCCTTTAAAGCTGCCGGAATGCGACGAAAAATGTACACGTGCCGAGCCATTTACGACATGCAATTTTTCATTTTCTCGTTTTGGCCTTTTTGCATATTTAGTAAGTCCGCCGTATTCGTCCATTTTTCTTTTTCCAACAAGATATTTTTATTTAAAAATTAAATTAACTTTTACTCTCATCTACAAAATACTCGCTGATGTCGTCGTTATTATTTATATTAAGTTTAAAGTTTATATTTTCGAGTTTTTCTTTTGTATTGTATTTCTCTAAAAGCGCAGGATTATCCCTTAGCACTAATCCACCTAACAAAAACTTAAAATGATCGTTTATTTTTCTAAGTTTTACCTTCGCCACCTGTTCTGCCGCTGCGTAGTATGCTTTTTTGAGCTCATTTAACTGTGCTTCGAGTCTTAGTCTTTCATTTTTGAGATTTAAATATTCGTCATAGTCATCTTTTTTTGTAGCCTTCATTCTCGTTTTAACCTCTTTTAGTTTTTCATTTATTTCTTTTTTATTCATATTTAAATCACCTCTTTATGTTTATTTTTTTAATTTGTTCAGAAAATGGGGTTATTTTATTGGATTCTAAATATTGCTCAATGTCGCTTATCCGGAGCAGAATTTTAGACTTTACGCGGTATGCGGTTATCTCTCGATTATTCACCATTCGTCTAATTGTATCCTTATGGCAATTTAGGTATTTTGCGGTTTCGGTAATATCTAAAAATTGAGTTTCCATTTTATCTAAGAATTTAATTAGTAATAATTTTAGTTATATATTATGATTATATAACTAAAAAATAAAATGTCAAGCGTATTCTTAATTTTTTTAATTTGATTTAAAAATAATTTAAAATATATAGAGTAGTTGCTCAATACTCAAGCTTCGCTTGAATTGAGACCTGCGGTGCTATTGAGTAGATTTGTCTTGATAGTGTTTTTTAATTAATGTAATATAATCTGATTAAATAACTTTAAATATTACTATCCTAATTTACTATTCTTAATTATGAAAAAAGCTGTCTTTGAAATAATTAAAGAAATAAGGAAAGATAAGAATATCTCGCAAGTAGAGCTTGCCAAAAAATTAAATACAACACAAAGCTACATAGCACAAGTTGAATCCGGAAATAGAAAATTATCTCAAAAAAGCTTACAGAAAATATTCAAAGCCTTAAACGTTCCAGACGATGAAATTTTAAGTATTCTTTCCGATGAAAACTTTAAGTTAGTTAAATTATCTGAATTTATTATTAGAAATAAAAAAGATTTAAAAAATCTTTCAGAACATATATTTTTACCTTACCGGTTAAGCTATGAACTCGTTTTCATTAAAAGGGAATTAAGCGCAATTGATAAAGAACCTGAATTTTACGCCTATATTATGCCAGACGATTCGATGTCGCCAGAGATTAATGAAGACGATATTTTAATTATTCATTTTTTAGATTTTGATTTTTTAAGTGAAAATTCATATTTAGTTTTAGACAGTAACCCTTTTGTTACAGTTGTAATTAAAGAAAACACCGGAATTGACGTAGTTGACGAAGAATCTGGCTATATAAGAAAAGCAGCTCTTATAAATCTCACAGATGACTTTCCTATAAGCTCCTTAAATTCGATTAATCCTGAACATGAAAGCTTTATCGTTGAATCCGAAAAAAAATATACAAAATTTAAACGTGATAATACTACCGGTAAAATGACCGGCATTGTTGATAAATTTGGAGAAGTACAAATTAAAGGAATAGTCGTAGCAGTCATTAAAGAAAAAATTATTTTTCCTAATGAATGGGGCATATAAAAATATATTACTTTTAATTATATATTATCGCTAAAAATATGCTATAATTCTAATTAACGAGGTGTAAAATCATGGATGAAGTAATATTCTTAGTGGAAGAAGACCTTGAATCCGGTTATACGGCCAAAGCTCTCGGATATTCCATTTTTACGGAAGGGGAAACGATTGCGGAGCTGAGAGAAAATATTAAAGACGCCCTGGAATGCCATTTTGATAATAAAGCGGATATTCCTAAAATAATCAGGCTTCACCAATCCAAAGAAGAAGTTTTTGCCTATGTCTAAAATTCCGCGTGATATTTCTGGTTTAGAATTAGCAAAACTGCTGTCTAAATACGGTTATAATACTGAACGGCAAAAGGGCAGCCACATAAGATTAACGACTAATTTCAATAATGCCGAACATCATATAACAATACCGGATAAGGATTCGATTAAAATCGGAACGCTCAATAATATCCTTATCGATGTTGCCGGATTTCTCGGCATAGATAAAAAAGAGCTGATTGAAAAATTATTTTAATCACCCTTTAGCGCACACAAAAATTACAAGTGCCTGATTTATTAATAATTTCAATAAGTTATAAAGCATATAAGAGGACTGAAAATCCTCGTGTCGACGGTTCGATTCCGCCTCTCGGCACCACTTTAAAATAGCGAATTAAGCCTTTCCTAATAAATAAATAATCTTTAAACATCTTTAAATGTATATAAAATATTGTATAGATAAACATATAAGGCGCTTATATTTTATATTTATTTATCTTCAATTTAAAAACAATGTTATATTTTTTTAAAAAAAATATTGATTTAATTTTTTTTTTGTAATAAACTAAAAAGGATGTAAAAAATACAGCAATTGTCTAATCTATTTTTTAAATACACTTTTAAAAATAAAATATAGGTTTAATGTTGAAAAATCATATTGTTTATTTTCCGGGCTGCGTAAATTCTTTCGAACGCAAAACAAAAACAGAAAACATTTTTAGGGCATTAGACATAGATATTAAGCCGGTTTCGGAATGGAACTGCTGCGGCGCTCCGCCCTCGCATTATAAACCCGATTTTTTTAACAAAGCGGTAATGCCCCTTAGAAATTTAGGTTTATGCCAGAATGTCGGCGAAAATTTTTTATATTCCGGCTGTTCGGTATGCGTAAATCAGATAAACGAATCCGTTAAACTTATAAATTCCGATTCAATGTTTAAAAAACAGGCGGATTACAGTCTGAATCCGTTTAATGCGCGGCTTAAAGAATCGGATCCTTCAAAGACGGGAGCGATTCACGTTATAGATATTATCGCAGATGCCGCCGTCGAAAATAAACTGCTGAAAGCCGTTCCGTCGAAAATAAAAGGGGACTCCATACTTCTTTATGCAGGATGTTATAAAAACGAAGCTAAAATCGAATCTTTAAAAAAAATATTCAATATTATGGGCGCCGAAGTTAATATTTTTAACGATTGCTGCGGAGGCGAAAAATTGCAAAATATGACCCCGGTACATTCCAAAAGAATTGAAAACGCAAATATAGCCGATAATTTTTTCAAACTGATAAACAAAAAAGCCGACGAAACAAATTCAGACTATATAGTCACGGTTTGTTCCATGTGCGAAAAAAATATAGACGACGGTATGAAATTATCGGATTTAGATGTATTTGCGCCGGTAATAGGCTTAATAGAATTTATCGGTTTCATGCTTGGTATTGAAGGCTGCGGAGAAATATTAAACGGTATACTGCCTTGCGGAGTTAAACATAAAAATGCAGAGTTAGAAGAGTGCCGGATATAAAAAAATACTTTAATTAAAACGGAGGTAAAAAAATGGATTTTGAGGAGTTAAAAAACGAAAAGTTCATGCGCGTGAAAGATAACAGGCTTATAAAAATAAAGCCCGATCATCGCCCGCAGGAATCAACGAAAGAATACGACACGGTACGTTATTCCACATGCACCAATATGTGCGAAAGCGGATGCGGACTTAAAATATTCTTGAAAGACGGCAAAATAGTCGATGTTATGGGAGACCCGGAACATCCGCAGAACAGAGGCGGCCTTTGCTCTAAGGGCGTCGGTCAGATTCAGTGGTGGTACGACCCCTTAAGAGTACATCATCCGATGATAAGAAAATCTTTAACAGACGATTTTAAAAGGGTTTCATGGGATGATGCGCTTGATTTTGCGGCTGAAAAATTAATAAAACTTCATGACGAATACGGTCCCGAGGCATTGACCGTTTTCAGGACGGGAAGATCATCTTTCGGCAATAAAGAAGGCGGCGCGAGATTCGGCAGGATATTCGGCACGCCTAACGTTTACGGGCAGGGACCTATCTGCTGCGAAAGCCCGGGCGTATCCATGAACTACGTTTTCGGCGCAAAAGGACTCGGCAGGCTTATGAATCCTACGCAGGATTGGAAAAACTCTAAATGTATTCTCGTAGTAGGGACGAATATGGCGGCGCAGGAAACTATAACGATGACGCACCTTCTCGATGCAAGAGATAACGGCGCATTTTTAATAGGCGTCGACCCGCGTTTCAACGCAACGCTTTCAAAATGCGATATAGGAATGAGAATCCGTTCCGGTTCCGACGCTATATTGTTTTTAGCTATGGGCAATATCATAATAAAAGAAAAACTTTACAACAAAGAATTTGTGGATAAATGGGTTGAAGGTTTTGAAGAATATGCAAAAGAATGCGCCCAGTGGACGCCTGAAAGAGCCGAAAAACTTACATACGTTCCAAAAGAAATGATTATAGAAGCCGCAAGAAGATTCGGTTCCGCAAGACCGGCATCGGTAACGGGTAACCTTGGAACGGCGCAGATTTATAACTCCAACAACGTAAACAGGTCCATAGCGGCATTGCTAGCTCTTACCGGATCTATAGGCGTTAAAGGCGGCGGCTGGAACTGGCTGCATAACTGCCGTCCTCCTCTGAATTACGGACACGATTTAAAAGATCTGCCGGATTTTAAAAGACCGCAGATAACAGACAAATTAATATCCTGGGGAGACAGTTCGGTGCCTTGCATAATAAATGCGATGATGTATGAAAAACCGTATCCTGTTAAGGGTATTATATGGAACGGCGACCATTTGCCGCAGTTTCCTAATTCTTGGAAAATGGAAGAAGCGATGAAGAAAAATATAATCAATATTCATCTTTCCATATATCCAAATCATACGTATATGTTCAGCCACGTTGCGTTTCCTATAGCAATCTCCGTAGAAACCGACAGCGTATGCCATCACGGAAACAACAGGCTTCTTCAGTGGCACAATAAAATAATACCTTATCAGCATGAACACAGGGCAGATATCGACGTTTTCGACGGTCTCGCAAAAAGGCTTAAAGGCAAAGCCGGACATTTCGACAAAGTTGAATTTAATCCGTGGGGTTACTATAAAGAAGGTCCGGATAAAGGAAGAGTAAACGAAATTAAAATGACCGACTTCTTTAACGAACAGGAATCGTTTACGAGGGGTATTACATACGAACTTCTTAATCCGGAAAAAAACCCGAAAGGCGGTTTAATGTGGCCCGTTATGTCGAAAGAAGAAGCGGTATTTCAGGACGATGAAGCTGTTTTAAGGGGCAAATGGATAATGTATAAAGAAGGAGAAAATTACCCTGAATCCGACAAGAGATTTCCGACGCCTTCCGGCAAAATCGAATTAGCTTCCGAAGCCTTGGAGAAAATAGGCTGGTACAAAGTTCCCACGCAGGTTGAAGGTTCCGAATCGCCTCTCGGAAATTTTGAAAGAGCCAAGAAGTATCCGTTAGTACTGAATACTACCAGAATAGCGCAGTCCTTCCACGAAGGAGGCCACTGGTGGCCGTGGAACGACGAACTCGAACCCGACAGAAATATAGAGATAAATCCTACTACCGCAGCGGTTATGGGCATCGAAGACGGGGACATGGTTATAGTAGAAAACGACAGGGGATGGGTTGAAGGTCCGGCATGGGTAACCGAAATGGTACCTGAAGACGGAATATGGGCAAACTTCGGGTTTGACAGATATCAGCCGTTTCATCCGTATGAATCTATTAATACCGTTATAGACGATATTATAAAAGACCCGGTTTACGGCCAGATACAGTTCAAAGCCGTCCTTTGCAGGGTTTATAGAAAAGGCGATACCGATCCGGATACTACCGCAAAAAAGACGCTTGAATTTTTACAGAAAAGATTTCCGGAAGTTTGGGATCCTAAGCACCAGGACAAAAATGTTATCGTAGGCAAATGGAAAAATCACTGGAAAGAATATCATGAACTTAGCATAGGCTGGAAAAAGCTTGTTAATTTTAAAGAGCCTGTCGAATGCACGCCGGTTTCCTGCGATATTCGTAAATATTAAAATTAATCAATTTACGACGGTGACGGAATTAAATTCTGTCACCGTATTAAAAAAGCCGGAAATTTGTATAGAAAATTCATTACAACAAGATAATTATAATATGCAAATTTCCGGACGTTAAAAAAATTTAACTTAAATAAAAAATAGGAGTATAAATATGTCTTCGGAATACGGATTTGATAGAGTTCACCTTGGAGAAGAAAGAGCTTCCAGGATCACCCTGAAGTCCTCCACTCCAAAATATTCGATGAAGGTCAATATAGACAGATGTATAGGATGCATGTCTTGCGAAGTCTCGTGTAAAAAAGAGCATAACCTTCCTGTAGGTCCCCGCAGAATGAGGGTTATACAGGTCGGTCCTTATTTTATAAAAAAAGGACAGCTTAAAACGGTATATCTTCCAATGAACTGTTTTCACTGCGACGATGCGGCTTGCGTTAAAGCCTGTCCTACCGGTTCTATGCAGAAAAGAGCCGACGGTATAGTGTTCAACGATCCCAACACCTGTATCGGTTGTAAATCCTGCATACACGCTTGTCCTTTCGGTTCTCCGCAGTTTAACGAAGCGACCGGAAAGGTAACGAAGTGCGATTACTGCAAACACAGAATTGACGCAGGACTTTTGCCGGCATGCGTAACTTTATGTTCGACCGATGCATTATGGTTCGGCAATATAAACAGAATATCGACTATAGACAGAGAGAAGACCGCCAGAAAATTAACGGAACATTTATTCGGTTTTGTCGCTCCTCATTCAAGCCAAATGGGAACGTCTAACGCAAACGATACCGATAATCCGGTAAAAGTAGGATAATTGAAGATGTTTATATTTGTAAAAATATTAAAATAAAACAAGGAGGTTATTTATGGCAGAGGCACTAAAATCGGGAACCGTTTATAATGCGCCTATAAGAGTCGATTATATAAACGGAGACTTCGACAAGGCTGAAGAAGCATTAAAAAAAGAAAAAATTCATATACTCGGAAGAAACGTTGCAAGCGTTACGCCCTATCATGCAACTATATTCGTAAGTTTAGAGGAAGAAGATAAAGCATTAAAGGCTGTTAAAAAAGCGGGAATTAAAACATATCCCGTAGAACCATATTTTTAAATTAACTTTAAACAATAATAGCCGTCGATAGTTTGACGGCTATTATTGTTTAAAAAAAATAAAAACTTTATGCAAGATAAAAAAACCGCTAAAACATTACTCGATATTACCGCAGAAAATATTAAAAAAATTAAGGACGGCGAAATTATTTCCGTCGAAAATTCACTCGGCAGAATAATATCGGAAAATATAATTCCGCAAAACGAAGTTCCTCCTTTTATAAGATCCGCGGTTGACGGTTTTGCGGTTATATCGGGCGATTTTTTAGAAAAAAAAATCGATAAATTCAGAGTGGAAAATCAAATAACGGCCGGATATTCTAAAGAGATAAGACCGCTTAATTCGGGAGAAGCCGCTTTCGTAACTACCGGCGCTCCTATTCCGCCCAATGCCGACAGCGTAGTCTTAATAGAAGACGCAGAAGAATATGCCGGCGGTTATATGGTTTACAAAAAGAAAATCGAAAAGGGTTCGTATATATCTCCTATAGGAGACGACATAAAGGCCGGAGAAGTTCTTTTTAAGAAAGGCCATAGAATAAGGTTCTGCGATATTGCCGCCTTATCAGGCATCGGAATGAGTTCGGTTTCCGTTTATAAAAAACCTTCGGTAGGAATATTGTCCGGAGGAAACGAACTGACGCCGCCCGGCGAAAAGTTAAAAACAAATAAAATATACGATATAAATACGACGGTTCTTAAATCTTTAGTGTCGGATGCCGGAGGAGTTCCTGAAGTAATAGGCGCGGTCGAAGACGATTTTGAAAAATTAACGCAAACATTAAAAAAAGCCGATGAGTCTTCAAAATACGACCTTATTGTTTCTACCGGCGGAACCGGCGCCAGTTTTTTAGTTTTGGAAAATAAAGAGATAAAAAATTTTTACGACCTTGTTCCTTCCGCTATAGAAAAGACTGGAAAATTATTGTTTCACGGGGTAAAATTAGTTCCCGGCAAACCTACGTCGTTCGGCATGCTTAATAACGGAACGCCTATTTTTGCGCTTGCGGGTTGGCCATATTCGGTTCTTATTACGTTTGACCTGTTCGTAAGGCCTGCTATTCAAAAAATGTCCAACTATAAAGACCTGTATAAAAGATACCCCTCCGTTAAAGCCGTTTTAAAAAATGATATAATAAAAGAAGATGGCGTAAGAAAATATTTTCAGGTCAAGTTAACTAAAAGCGGCGGTTCGTTATATGCGGAAGTAATATCCGCGCCTAAGCCTCCGTCTGCCGCAAGATCTTTAAGTCCGATGATAAATGCCGACGGGAGTTTTGTTATGGAAGAGCATATCGCGCATTTAAAAGCCGGATGTTTTATAGACGTTACGTTAAACGATTACGAAATCGAAGGTTAATAAAAAATAATTATGAAACAGTATTTATTTGAATTATTTGAAAATAAAGAATACGATTCAAATTTTGAAAGATTTAAATTTAAAATCCCGTCCTTAAGGGTTTCTCTTTTAGGCAGGTGCAACGAAAACTGTTTTTACTGCCACAACGAAGGCGTTCCCAAAAAAATTTCTTCGATTATTCGGACCGGCGATATAATAAACGTAATATATTCGCTTAAAGGTTTCGGACTTAAAAAAATTAAATTTACCGGCGGCGAACCCCTGCTCTATAAAGATTTAAAAAATCTTTTGTATAAGGTCAAACATATCAATGATTTAAAACTATATATTACGACGAACGGCACTCTTATAAGGAAAAGAATTAAAGACATTAGCCCTAATATTATAGATAAAATATCCGTAAGTTTAGATACGTTAGACCCGAAATTTTATAAATATATTACGGGCAAAGACTATTTAAACGAAGTTCTTTCAGGGCTTCAGATGCTAAAAAATTTCGGTTATAACGTAGAAATAGACGCCGTTTTGCTGAAAAATATAAATTCCGCAAAGGCGTCTTTAAACGAATTAATAGATTATTGCGTAAATAACGGTTTTGATTTGCAGTTTATAGAATTATCCAACGAAGAAACCGGCGAGGCGCCGTATTCTAAGTTTTATGCCGACCCTTACGTAACGTTAAAAAAAGCAGGATTAGATTTTTCAAACGACGATACGAACGACAGGCAGTTTTTTAAAATTAAAAATTCTAAAATTACGCTATGCAGAAAGGTAAGCGACGTCTGCAAATCTACAGGGGACAGATGCAGCGGACTGAGGCTTCTGCCTAACGGCGTTCTTAAAAATTTTTATTATTAAATATTTGAGGTAAATAAAATTAAATGATAGTCGAACTGAACGGAAAAGAAGCGGGATTAACGTTTGAATGTATGCATATAGTGCCGGGAAGAGGAGACTGCTCAAGAATACATCCGCATTTTCATTACGTGGACGTTTTGATTGACGGAGAATTCGACGATAAAAGAAGGATAGTCCATCTTTATAACTTAAAAGCCGTTATAAAAAGAATATGTTCTACGTTTGAGGATAAAATATTAATAGCGGATTATCCCGAAAGCGTTCAGCGCATTACCGTAGAAGAACAGCATTACAGGATAGAAATTAACGGCAAAATATATCTTATACCGAAAGCCGATATTTTTAAAATAAAGTGTCCGTCGTTAAATATCGAAGATTTGACTGTTTATTTTGCCGGCGAACTTGCTGCAGATTTAAAAAACAAGGAAATGTTTAACCCTATAAATTATTTTGAAGTTACGTTAAGCGAAGGCCACGGCCAAAGAGGCAGAATAAAGATAGAATTATGATTGCGGCCGTTTTATTTAATTAAATGCGAAAATTAAGCTGTATAATACTTGCCGGGGGCGAATCTAAAAGATTTGGAGAAAATAAAGCTTTCTTTAGTTTTAACGGAAAATCGTTTATAGAAAGAGCGGCCGAAACAGCTTTAAAATTAAGCGGCGAAATAATAATTTCGGCAAGAGAAAAAGAAAGCGCCGGACTGTATATCAATGAATTAAAAAATAAGTTAAATATAAATCCTCCTGTAATAGCCGACGATAAAAACTGCGGCTTTATAGGTCCGCTTAAAGGGATTTACAGTTGCATTAAACATCTTAAAGGCAAATACGTCCTTGTTATGGAGTGCGACGCGCCTTTATTTAATTTTTCGGCTGCAAAAGAACTTATGGAAAAAATGGAGAAGGAGAACGTAAATGCGGTAGTGCCTTTATGGCCGGATTCTACCGTAGAACCCCTCCTTGGAGTTTATAATACAAAAAAAACGGCTGCGGTTTTAGATATTTTAAACGATTACGCATTGAATCTCGAAAAAAATTTTCCTTTTAAGGATTCGGTGAATATTTCAAGATTTTTGCCGTCCGTATATTATTACAGTATATTAGATATAATAAGAAAAAATACGGATTTAAAAATTGAATTTTTTATGAATATTAATTCTAAGAAAGATATTGAAAATTACTTGTCAGGAAAAATTAATATTGATAAACAAAAATACGCAAAAAGCGTTAAAATAATAAAAGCTAATAAATTTTTTAACATAAAAAATCCGGAGGGAAAACCGGCGGGAATACTTGCAAATGCTCTCTATTACTGGTGGATATATTCAAAAACGGGAAATTGCATATATTTAAAAAAATCATACGGCTATTTTAAAAAAGACGCCGATAAATATTACGCAGGCGGATTAGATTTTATGGGCGGAAAATTAATTAAAACGATACGCGGACATGTAGGCTCATTTAGCGAAGAAATATGCAAGTAAACAAAAATAATTAAATAAAAAGAGGCTGTTATGAGTAAAAAACTTACAAATTTAGAAGAAGATTTAAAGAAAAATCAAATAGAAATAATGCTCTACCCGTCAAAATGCGACGGATGCGAAAGCGAAGGCTTCGCGGCTTGCGTAAAAGCATGCGAATCGCATATGGCTCAAAAATACGGTTCAAAATATGCCGGGGCCAGAATTAATATAAAAAAGAAAGAAAACAAGTTTTTTCCTCTTATATGCCACAATTGCGACGAGGCGCCGTGCGCCGATGCATGTATGCCGGGCGCAAGATACAAAGATTTGGAATCGGGGTGGACGGTGACAAACTATAAAAAATGCGTCGGATGCTGGATGTGCGTAATGTCGTGCCCGTTTGGAGCTATAGAAAGAATAGGAAAAGGCCATTTTGCTTCAAAATGCGACGGATGCTCAGACGAGGATACGCCGAAATGCGTAGAAGCCTGCAAGAAAGGGGCGTTAAAAAGAATCGGCATCAAAAATTATTCATATGAAAGAAGGCTTTCCGTCGCAAAAAAAATATACGGACCTTATATAAAATCGATATCTAAGTAATATTAAAAAGGGGATAAGATTATGAAATACGTTATTATAGGAAATTCATACGCGGGTTTATCGTGCGCCGATGCAATCAGGCGCTTCGACAAGTCGGGAGAAGTCGTAATAATATCTGACGAAAACTACAGGGCTTACGCAAGACCTTTGATTTCATATTATTTGGAAGGAAAAACTACCGACGAAACTATATGGTATAAAGAAGACGATTATTACGAAAAAAATAATTTCGATTTAATGCTCGGAAAAAAAGTAGTTTCCGTCGATACCAATGCAAAAAGAGTAGTTTTGGAAGACGGCGCAGCAGTTAATTACGACAAATTGTTTGTCGGACCGGGCGGAACGCCTTTTATACCCCCGACGGAAGGATTCAATCCCGATTCACCTATGATGGGTACTTTTACCCGTTTCGACGATGCAAAAAAAATGGAAAAAGCCGCAAAAATGTCTAAAAGAAAAGAAGCGATAGTCGTCGGCGGCGGACTTATAGGACTTAAGGCATCGGAAGGCTTAAGGGCATTAGGTCTTCATACGACGATAGTCGAATTATTGCCGAGAGTTCTCGGGCTTGCTCTCGACGAAGTATCCGGAAATATTACGTCGAAAAAGCTTAACGAAAACGGCATAGATACGGCTACCGGAGAAACGGTTGTTAAAATAAATTTAGACGAATCCGGCAATCCCGTCAGCGTTTTATTGAAAAGCGGCAAAGAATTGCCTGCCGATATAGTCGTTGTCGGCGTAGGCGTAAGACCTAACGTCGGATTCCTCGAAGGAAGCGGAGTAAAAATAGACAGGGGTATAATAGTCGATAAAACTATGATGACGAGCGTTAAAGACGTATATGCAGGAGGCGACGCCACTGTAATCTACGACGTTATAAACAAACGCCCGAATATAATAGCAATAGTTCCGTTGGCGTGCGAGGAAGGAAGGGTTGCGGGAACTAACATGGCCGGAGTTTACAGGGAATACCCGGGAGGTATGGGTTTGAATTCCGTCGAAATATACGGACTTCCGATAGTGACTATAGGTTTAACCAATCCGTCTAATGAAACGCAAAATGTTTACGTCTTTCAGGATGATAAGATTTACAGGAAATTAGTATATGACGGAGAAGTGCTTGTAGGAGCCATACTTCTCGGCGATATTTCCGGCAGCGGAATATTATCCGCAATTATCAGGCAGGGATTAAAATGCCTAAAATATAAAGACGAATTTTTAAACGGCAATATATATTCATTCGTTATAGATAACGAATTTGAAATATACAACATAAATGAAGGTTACGCCATAAGGGGAGACTTTGAAGACCTTCCGGAATTTTCGAGGACTAACTGGCGGTAACCGTCAGGCAATCAGGAAAAGGTGTCAGATTAATTTTTTGCAAATAACTTTCTATGTTAATTGATATAGAAAAGGTGTCAGATTTTATTTTCCGCATATATAAAGTCCAATTTGTGACGGGGAAAGAATTGAATTATTTGCCTGTATTATATAACAAAATGCTTGCGGAAAATTAATCTGACGCCTTTTCCGTTCAATATTTTATTTACATACGAAAGGTGATAAATTATGAATAGCGAAAACGAAAAGCCTATAAATGTTTTACTTGAAGAATTACTCATAGAAGTAAGTGCAGTTTCTTCCGAAAATTTCGACAAGTGGTATGAAAAGAAAAGGAAAGTTTTTAACATAGGCGTTAAAAATTACCCAACTAAAGAAGAATTTATAAAATACGTAAACTACGCGTTAAGCATCGGGAATTAGCGTCATTGCGAGCAAAGCGGACGTACGGAGTCCCGTGCAGCTAACTAATCTTTAAAGGCGAGATTGCTTCGTCGCTTTCGCTCCTCGCAATGACAGCCTTTATATTTGATGCTTCTGTTTCCCAATCCTTAAGTTGTGACGGTGCTATACAAACAACTAATGCAACTCATCGTCATTGCGAGCGTTAGCGAAGCAATCTTTGCTGATTTGTGACGATGACACCTTTTCCTATTGCACATAGATAGTTATCTGAGTTTTTCCATCAGCGGTTTTTTGATATAGTCCAGCATAATCATGTAAATAAAAGTCGCCGCAAGCAGTATAAATATATATACGAAAGGAACTTTAGTCATGAGTATGCCGAAACCGGCCATTAAAGTGATAATTATTAAATCTAACGCGCTTGCAAGCATTAAATAGTTTCCCGGTTTAGAACTCCAGAAATGACGTTCTTCCCTTACTAAATAAACGGTTGCCTGTGCGCTGAATACTAAAGATAAAAACGTAAATGTTTGAACCTCAGGCAAACTCATTCCTATCGAGTAATACCCGATATAATATGAAATAAAAGAATAAATCAGCCACGCTCCTGCTATTACGAGAGACGCGGAAACTATAAGTTTTATTTTCCATTTGTCGGGTTTACGTGAATATACCGCATTGTCTTTTGCTATAGACATAGTGACGAAATCGTTGGCAAAAACAAGTATTAGAATAAGTTTGGGAGTAGTAACGAACTTCCCGAAAAATATAAGTCCTAAACTCAAAAAAAGCGCAACCTGAAAAGTTTTTGATATTTTATTTAAAGTATAAGTCAGCATTCTCCTGTAAACCATTCTGCCGTATTTTACGGCATCCACGATATTTGCAAGACCGGGTTCCGTCAATATCAGGCTCGCCGATGCCTTTGCTACGTCCGTGGCATTAGCTACGGCAATGCCGACTTCCGCCTGTTTAAGCGCAGGCGCGTCGTTTACCCCGTCGCCCGTCATTCCGGTAATTTTTTTTAGTTTCTGCAAACCCTGTACGAGATGAAACTTATCTTCGGGAAAAACTCCCGCAAACACGTCGCAGCCGGATGGATTTTTAAATTTTTCCTTCGTGCATACGTTGTCTCCAAGGCCGATTAAGCGGGCAGTCGTTTTAGCGGTGAGTTCCGTATCCCCGGTAACCATACGCACTCTGATTCCTAAATTTTTAAGTTCATTTAATAATTTTTTAGAATCTTTCCTTGGGGGATCGGAAAGTCCTAGAATTCCAACGGCAAAATATTTATTTTCTTTTTCGTTTTGAATAGTTACAGCTATTACTCTATAGCCCATAGCCTCGAATTTTTCGGATTCTTCCCTAAGTTTTTTTGCATCGTTTTCGTCAAGATTTTTTTCGACAATTATAGGCGAACCTTTAATCGAACTAATTAATTTTTTTTCGCCTTTTTCAGATACTTCCAGCAATGCTTCCGCTCTTTTCGTCTGGGGGTCGAACGGCGTAAATTTGACCGTTTTTCCTATTTCCGGCAGGCTCAATTTATTGTTTTTTATATAAGACAATATAGATAAATCTATAGGGTCCTGCGTAGATTCATCCGATGCCGCAGCCGCATACGCAAAAAGTTCATTTTCGCTGAAAGGTTCAAGCGTTTTAAAATCTGTAAGAAAAAGCGCATTTTCAGTTAAAGTGCCGGTTTTATCGGAACATAATTCTTCCATAGACGCAATGTCTTCTATTGCGGAAAGATGCGTTACCAATATTCCCCTGTTTGCAAGTTCCATCGAAGCAAGCGCGGTAGCCAAAGTAAAAGTAACCGGAAGAGCGACCGGTATAGACGCTACTAAGAGGATTAAAGCAAAGGGCAGCATTTCGGCAAAATTCAATTTGTATATAAGGGCGTACGCAAGTATTAAAACTACGAGAATGCCGTCTATCATAATAAAATAGCGTACTATTTTTAAAATTAATTCTTCGATATGTCCCTTAGTTTTTGCAGATTTTATAAGTTCCGCCGTTTTCCCGAAATAGCTTTTTTCTCCGGTCTCCGTAACTTTGCAGGTAGCTTCTCCTCTTTTAATTACGGAACCGGAATATATAAGACCGCCTTCGTTTCTGTCCACCGGCTGGGATTCTCCGGTCAGAGCCGACTGGTCCACCAGTACGCTGCCTGAAATAATTTCGGTATCCGCCGGAACCAAATCGCCCATTCGGACGTGAATCACGTCGCCAGGAACTAACTGTTCGGCGCTTAATTTAACCCATTTTCCGTCCCTTAATACTCTCGAGATAATTTTAAGCTGTTTTTTTAAAAGTTCGAGAGCTTTTTCCGCCTTGTTCTCCTGTTGAAACGATATTACTGCGTTAAATAAGATTAAACCGATGATAATATATGCTTCTATGTTTTTCCCCAGTATTAATTCGATAATAAAGGTAAATTCCAACATCCATGCTACCGGATTCCAAAATTTTAAAAGAAAAATTTCAATCGGATGCTTTTTTTTCTCTTTTATTTCGTTTAAGCCGTACCTTTTAATTAATTCTTCGGCTTCCGAAGAAGATAATCCTTTAATTTCTTTGTCCATATCCATATAATTTTATTTTTTTAAGATTAATTTGTAAAATTTATTTTAAATTTTGTTATAATAAATAACAGATTGAATCGGCCGGATATTATATTTGCACGATTTATATTATACATAATATGCTTTATATATACAAATACTGACGATAAACGGTAAAAATTTATGGTTAAAACAAAAAGCGGTAAAATCCCCGCCGTAGTTTCTTTCCTTGCAAGGTCGGGAACGGGTAAAACTACTTTAATAGAAAAAATAATAAAAATACTGTCTCAAAAGGGGTATAAAGTCTCTTCTATAAAACACACCGACCATAACGTTTCTGCGGATACGGAAGGGAAAGATTCATGGAGGCATAAAAATGCCGGCGCATTTTCTACGATGCTTATATCTAAAGAAAAAATTTCATTTTTCAGCGATATAGAGCCGTCCGCCGATATTTCCATAGACCGCTTAATATCTATTTTTTTTACAGGTTCCGACATAGTTATAGTGGAAGGTTTTAAAGAACTCGGCGTAAAAAAAATTGAGCTTGCGAGAAAAGATGCGGGCGGTTTGGAACTAAGATTTAAAAACGACCCCAATCTTCTCCTAGTCTGCGCCGACGAACCGATAAGCGGCTTGGACGTTCCGCAAATAAATATTAACGATGCAGAAAAAATATCTTCTTTTATAGAGAACGATATTATTCTGAATAATTCTGCTATATGAACGAAATCAGCCTCGGCAGATGCATTTTGGCGCCAATGGCGGGGATTACAGGATACCCTTTCAGGAAAATCTGCCTAAAATACGGGGCGGAATTCTGTTTTACGGAGATGATAAGCTCCGAAGGCTTTTTGCGAAACGATAAGAAAACGCTTGAACTTCTTGAAGCCGGTGCAGGTATTGCAAAAACCGGCATTCAGTTATTCGGCAATTCCGCTGCCGTTTTGTCGGAAGCCGCTAAAAAGGCATTCGATGCGGGATTTAAGGTTATAGACATAAATGCGGGCTGTCCGGTTAAAAAGGTTGTTAAAAACGGCGCGGGAAGCGCGTTATTAAAAGACCCCATGCTTTTTGGGGATATAGCCTCGTCCGTCAGAAAATCGGTCAAAGACGCTTTTTTCACCGTAAAATTTAGAAGCGGTTTCGATTTTAATTCGGTAAATTTCATAGAGATAGGAAAAATTGCCGAAGATTCCGGTATAAATGCTCTTTTTTTTCATCCGAGGACGCGCTCTCAGATGTTCGGCGGAACGGCAGACCATTCCCAGACTAAAAAACTTAAAGAATCGGTTAAAATTCCAGTTTATGCAAGCGGCGACGTATTTACGGCGGGCGATGCTTTAAATATAATGAATTATACCGGAGCCGACGGAATTATGTTCGCAAGGGGAGCCGTAGGAAAACCTTGGATATTCGGCGATTATCTAAATATATCGGTTGCCGGCGGACGGGCTGAAAAAAAAGTGCCGGATATGACGGATAAAATAGATATACTGCTTGAATTAAACGAAGAAATATCTTCTTTTTACGGTGAAGCAAGAGGATTTAACATTATAAAACCCCATCTTTATAATTTTCTAAAGGGGTTTAAAGGCTCCAAAGAACTGCGGGCGGCCGTCAATAACGCAAAAAGCGGTAAAGAGACCGCCGAAATTTTAGAAATACTTAAAACAAAAGTAGCGTCTAATGAATATTCTGAATCTGCTGGATAAATTTTTAAACGCAAATGCAAACGACGGACGGATTTTAATAAATTCCGATTTTTGCGTCAGGCTCAAAACCCCTATGGCTGGGTGCTACGAATGTATCGAAAGATGCCCCGATTTATCGATAAAAATAACCGACGCCGAAATAAATATTCTGGAAAACTGTACAAACTGCAACGCTTGTCTTTACCTGTGTCCGAATTCCGTTTTTTACGTTAAGAAAGATAAAACCGATAAAAATTTAGAAAATTTTTATTTTTGCGGTAAAACCGAAGAATATTTTAAAAATTTTAAAATTTCCGCGGGTAACGAAAATTATTTTATCAAATGCGTTTATGAGTTAGAAGATATAGATATAATTTCTTCCGTAAAAAATGGGTCGCAGATAACATTCGTTTCGTCCGACTGCAAATCATGCATGCTTAAATATTTCCGTAACAAAAAAATCAAAAGAATAAACGAAATAACAAAGTTTTTAAACGAAGAAAACGCTTTTAAGGAAATTAAAGCGGAGGATTTTAATTTTAAAGAGTTTGCGGCATATAAGTTTAAACATGCCGACGATAAAGCCGCGGATAAGTATAAAGAAACGGATAAAAAAAATAACAAAAACGCAGGCGGCGTTAAAACCCCCGAAACGTTAGACCGAAGAGAGTTTTTTAAAAATTCGTTTAGAAGTTTAAAAGATAACGCAAAGAAGCTTGCAGAAAACGTTTCGATAGAAGACCTTCCTTTATCGGAATTATATTCTCAATTTATTAATACCGGAAAAAAAGATAAAAGCGTAAATTATTCGTTATTAAAAAGGCAGAAAAAAATTTATGAGTTTTTGAAAGAAAATAAAGAGTTAGTGCCGCTTTTTAATATAAGGCTGCCTAAAATAAACGAAAACTGCGTTTTTTGTTCTAACTGCTGGGAAATGTGTCCTACCGGCGCATTAATTTTTAAGGAAAACAAAATATCGCTCAAGCCGTTTTTTTGCACTTCCTGCGATCTTTGCAAGGATATATGCAGTTTCGGCGCGTTAAGAATGTACAAGGCTGCCGGCATAAAAGATATTTCCGGCGAAAAACTTCTCCTTCTAAATAAAAATAATTTTTAATTTGTGACATAAATCACATATTAAAAATACCGGCTCTGCTAATATATAATAAAACTTATATATAAATAATAAATAAATCCCCTAATTTAATTTTAAAAATTGAGGAAAAAATTATGGAAAACTTAAACGAAGAAAAAGAAAAAAGCTGCGTAGAAGTGACCGAAGAAGATATCAGGGAAGCCTTCGAAAAACACAAAACATACATCGATATCTCTTTGGACGATTTTATTAAAATTTACAGGGATGCGTTTGCGCTGGCAAAGGATAAAGTTCACGGCATTACCGTCGATAAAGTGATGTCGAAAAAAGCGGTTTCCGTGCATGAAAATTCGGGGATACACGATGCTATGAATCTCCTTGCGGAAAAAGGATTGACTTGCGCTCCGGTAGTCAACGACGAAAACGCAGTCGTCGGATTTTTATCCGATTCCGATATTTTAACCAGCGCGGGAGTCATAAAAAAACATACGTTTAAAGATTTAGTAAGGCATTTAATAGGCGAACCGACACCTCGCGCGAACAGGACTATCGACGTTAAAAACGTGAAGGATATTATGACTTCGCCGGCAATTACCGTATCGACCGATACGTGCATTAAAAAAGCGGCGGCGGTATTTAACGAAAAGCGCATAAAAGTAATGCCGGTAGTAGATATAAACGGAAAACTCGCGGGCGTAATATCTATGACGGATATCATAAAGCATATCGATAAAAATTAAAAATAAATAAAATTAACCATAATAACGGCGGGGAAACTAAAATGTGGATTAAAGAATACTTTGACAGAATGAAAGGCGGAGGAAAGAATGCAACCAACGTGAGCCTGCACGTAATTTTCTGGTCGGGACTCGCTTCTATAATAGGTATAGGGACGGTAGCTTATATATCCGCAAAATTTTTCAATCCGTACGATTTAACTTTATTAATCGGTTCTTTCGGAGCTTCGGCGGTTCTTATTTACGGCGCTATTAAAACTCCTCTCGCTCAGCCGAGGAATCTTTTGGGCGGGCATATACTTTCGGGTTTCGTTGGAGTCGCAAGTTATAAACTGCTCGGTCATATAAATATGCCTTTAGCGGCCGCGGTAGCGGTTTCGTTTGCAATTATGCTTATGCACGCGACTAAAACGCTTCATCCTCCAGGGGGCGCCACTTCTTTAATAGCGGTAATCGGCGGCAAAGGAATATACAAGCTCGGTTTTCTTTATCCGCTAATGCCCGCGGGTTTAGGCGCTCTTATAATGCTGATAGTCGCTTTAGTGGTAAATAATCTTTCTAAATACAGAAAATATCCCGAATACTGGTGGTAATAAATAAATACGGGGACAGAATTGAATTCTGTCCCCGTCACAAAATTGGACTAAAAAAAATTCTTGACAAAAAAGCATAATTATTTAATAATATAAAACTACGCTTAAATTGTACATATTATTTTATATTTTATTTCGGGAGATTTTGAATGACTGAAAGCAAGTGGATATTGGTTGACGCAAAAGATATAAGCCTTGGAAGAGTAGCAAGTTTTGCGGCTAACAGGCTTATGGGCAAAGATAAAGCGGACTGGACGCCGTATGCGGACAACGGAGATTTCGTTATAATTATAAACAGCGCCAAAGCTAAATTAACCGGAAAAAAAACCGAAGATAAAGAATATCATTTTCACAGCGGTTATCCGGGAGGACTTAAAACGTTCAAATATAGAGATATGATAAAAAAGGACCATTCCTATCCTCTGCTTTCGGCTATAAAAGGAATGCTTCCGAAGAATAAACTGTCGGATGCGGTAATAAAAAAAGTTAAAATATACGAAGGCGAAGAGCATCCTCATGCCGCGCAAAAGCCGGTTAGGGTAGAAATAGCCGATAAGGTAAAGTAAACAATTAAAAAAATAGAAATTAAATTAAGTTATAATTAAGGTAAAAGCTGATGGCTAAAAAAAGCATTATACACGCGGTAGGCAAAAGAAAAACAGGTATTGCAAGGGCTTATTTCAAAGAAGGAGCCGGCAAAATAATTATTAACGGAAGAGATTTCGAGCAGTATTTTCCTCTTGAAAGCCACAGGGTTTCTGCCGTAAGGCCTTTAGCGTTTTATACGATAGAAAATAAGTTCGATGTATATATAAACGTATCGGGCGGCGGATTAAGCGGTCAAGCCGGAGCGGTTAGGCTTGCGCTTGCAAAAGCTATTCTTCTTGTAAATCCGGAATTAAAAGAAACTCTTGCAAAAGCCTCTATGCTTACAAGGGATCCGAGAGTCAAAGAAAGAAAGAAATACGGACAGAAAGCGGCAAGAGCAAGATTCCAGTTCTCTAAGAGATAATATAATCGTTATATATCCTTAAATGATAAGAGTTTCGATTGTAGGGGCATCCGGTTACAGCGGCGTATATCTTATACAGGCGCTGTCGTCAAGACCGGATGTTTCTATATCGGTAATTACTTCAAACAGTAATGCCGGCAAAAAACTTTCCGATTTTTTCCCTCTGTTTGCAAAGACGACCCCTAAAAACCCTTTATTATCCGAAATTAAATTTTCGCTTTTCGACGAAGATTTAATAGGCGGGTCTTCCGATGCCGTATTTTTTTGCCTTCCCCACAACGAAAGCTCCAAGCTTATACCTGCTGTTTTAAAGAAAAACAAAGACGTTAAAATAATCGACGTAGGCGCAGATTTCAGATTCGACGACGTATCGGTCTATGAGCGGCATTACGGCAAACATAACGCGCCGGAATTAAACGGAGGTTTCGTTTACGGACTTTCCGACGTTTTTTACGATAAAATCGAAAATTCGCAGTTTATCGCCAACCCGGGTTGTTATCCGACAGGCGCATTGCTCCCTATACTCCCCCTTGTTTTTAAAGGGTGCGTAGATTTTTCGTTTCCGGTTATAATAGATTCTATGTCGGGGATTTCCGGCGCAGGCAGAGGCTTAAAATTGCAGAATCTTTTTTGCGAGATAGAAAATTCGGCAAAAGCCTATAACGTCTGGACGCACAGGCATCTGCCGGAAATTAAAGAAAAAATAGAAAAAGCCTTTTTAGATTCGCCGCCGCATCAGACCGGCAAACTTATGCCCGACGTTATATTTACTCCCCATGTTATTCCGGTTTCCAGGGGCATACTGACCACCGTATATTTAAAATTAAATAAAGGTTTATCCAAAGAAAATATAACGGCAATATATAAAAATTTTTACTGCGGAAGCCCGTTTGTTTCAATACTTAATAATATCGAAGACTGCAATATAAAAAACGTCATTTACACGAACAACTGCCATATCGCCTTTGAAATGCGCGAAGAAAACGGAGGCGGCTCCTGCGGCTCTATGATTAAAATAGTAAGCGCAATCGATAACCTTGGAAAAGGGGCTTCGCTTCAGGCAATTCAGAATATGAATCTTATGTTCGGTTTGGAGCCGGACTTTGGAATCCCCCAATATTCGCCTTATCCGTAACCTGCTTTTGACACCTTTTATTTTGCCCGTTAATCTGAGATAATAAATAAATATGAAATTATCCGGATATAAAAAAAGCAATAAATATTTACTCTTCATTTTAGCGGTTATAGGAGTATCCGCTTTAGCCGCTATATTTTTTTATTCAAAACCCGGCGTTAAAAATAGCCGCAGTAAAAAAATAATAAAACCTTTAAAAAACTATCAAAATTCCTCTTTAATAATCGGTTTACCCGCCGACGCGACGAATCTTATCGGAAATATGGCTGCCGATGCGCCTACCGCTGAAGTTACCTCTCAAATTTACGACGGTTTGGTCAGGTATAACCGCAATTTTAAAATAGTTCCGGATCTTGCGAAATCTTGGAAAATAAGCAACGGCGGCAAAACTATAACTTTTTATTTAAGGCGCAACGTTTACTGGCAGAACGGCCAAAAATTTACCGCAAAAGACGTCATGTTTACTTACCGTTTAATGGTAAATCCCAAAACGCCTACGCCTTATGCGGAGGAATACCTTAAAGTTTACAAAGCTCAAACTATAGGAAAATATATTTTTCGCGTTACCTACAAAAAACCTTATGCTCCGGCTCTTTCTTCCTGGGGATTAAGTATATTGCCGGAAAAACTTTTAAAAGGAAAAAATCTCTTAACGACTAAGTTAAGAAGCCGTCCGGTCGGCACCGGCCCTTACGAATTCGATAAATGGATCCACGGTTACGAAATAGTTTTAAAAGCAAATCCTCATTATTTTATGGGCGCCCCAAGAATAAAACGCCTTGTGTATAAAATAGTGCCGGATATTTCGTCCATGTTTCTGATGCTTAAATCCAACGGCATAAGCTACATGGGGTTAAGCCCTATTCAGTATAAATATGAATCTAACGGAAAGGGATTTAATTCAAAGTTTAAAAAATATATTCATCCCTCTTTAAGTTTTACTTTTCTGGGATATAATCTTTTAGACCCTCTGTTCAAAAACGTAAATGTCCGGCGGGCTTTAAGCTATGCGATAAATAAAAAAGAGATAATAAAAGGGGCTCTGTTCGGATTAGGAATTCACTGCTACGGTCCTTTTATGCCTGGAACTTATTTTTACGATAAGAACGTAAAAAAATACCGCTATAATCCCCATAAAGCCCTTCGGCTTTTAAGGCAGGCGGGATGGCGCTTAAAAAGCGGAATTTTGAAAAAAAACGGCATTCCCTTCAGGTTTACGATACTTACTCCGCAGGGAAATCAGGAAAGGCTTTCCGCCGCCGAGATAATACAGCAGAATTTGAAAAAAATAGGCATAAAAGCCGAAATAAGAGTTATGGAATGGACGTCGCTTATATCCGAATTTATTATGAAAAAAAAGTTTCAGACCGTTTTGCTGGGATTTACCATAACACCCGACCCTTACGACAACGCTTCTATATTTACAGGTTCTAATATCGTTCCAAAAGGCTTAAATTTTACCTCTTTTAATAATCCCGAAATAGACGTTTTGTTCAGAAAAGCAAGGTCGACGTTTAATTTAAAAAAACAGAAAAAATATTATTTTGAAATCCAGCGTATTCTTGCAAAAGAAGCCCCTTATACTTTTTTATACGTTCCTTACGCAATGCCGGTAGTCGTCAGGACGGTAAAAGGAATAAAGCCCGCGCCCGCCGGAATCGGGTACGATATAAGAAAATGGTATTATGCTGAATTTACCGATTAATAAAACAACGTAGTTCAACTCCTTTTCAAAGTAGTGGTGCCTAAAATGGAGAAGCAAAATAAGTAAAATGAACCTCTAATTCCCCTCCTTTTTAAAGGAGGGGTGTCGGCCAAAGGCCTACAGGGTGGTTCACGGAAAATTAATCCGGCACCTTTTTCATAAACTTTTAACACGGAGGAAAATTATAAATGAAAACTAAAAAAGAAACAAAGCTGACCCATTTAGATAAAAACGGAATGCCTAAAATGGTGGATGTTTCCGAAAAAAAAGATACCGTAAGAACAGCTTCCGCCCACGCAAAAGTGACTATGTCGGAAGAAGCGTTTAAACTTGCGGTAGGCGGGGGAGGAAAAAAGGGAGACGTTTTCGGGACTGCAAAGATTGCTGGTATTATGGCGGCTAAAAAAACGTCGGAGCTGATACCTTTATGCCATCCTTTAAATATAGAAGGATGCGATATAGTTTTTAAGCCGGAAGAAAAAGATAATTCCGTAGATATAATTTCCACGGTTAAAATATCAGGAAAAACCGGCGTGGAAATGGAGAGCCTTACGGCCGTTACCGCAGCGGCTCTTACAGTTTACGATATGTTAAAAGCCGCGGATAAATCCATGGAAATATCGGAGATTTACCTTATTAGCAAAGAAGGCGGAAAGAGCGGAATATATAAAAGAAAGTAAAAAAATTGACGTAAAAAAATTTATTGCAAATTTTAGACGTTTATCCTATAATATCAAAAACCGTATTCTTATAATAAAAATTAATAAAAATCAATCGATTTAAACGGCAGGATTAAGTCTGCCGCCGTTAAGCAAATTGTTAAATAATAGAGGTTATAAATGTTAAAACATGACGTTGTTATTGTCGGCGCCGGACTTGCAGGATTAAGGGCGGCCGTAGAACTCAGGAAAAAAGGCATAGATGCCGTAATAGTCAGCAAGGTTTATCCTACGCGTTCCCATTCCGGCGCGGCTCAAGGCGGAGTCAATGCTGCGTTTGACGAAAACGATTCATGGGAATCCCATTTTTTCGATACCGTAAAAGGCAGCGATTATCTCGGCGACCAGGATGCGATAGAAATACTGACGAGCGAAGCCCCTGGAAACATTCTCGAACTTCAGAGCATGGGCGTGGTTTTTAACAGGAACGATAAAGGCGGAATAGCGCAGAGGCCTTTCGGCGGACAGAGTTTTCCGCGTTCCTGCTATTATGCGGATGCCGTAGGACATATGATGCTGCACGGATTGTTCGACAACGTACTTAAATATAAAACAAAAATTCTGTATGAATATTTCGTTACAAGCCTGCTTACCGATAACGGAAAAGTCAGCGGCGTAGTGGCATACGATATTAAAAACGGAAAATTCGAGGGTATTGCCGCAAAGGCGGTTTTATTCGCTACCGGAGGTTACGGTCAGGTTTATTCTTCCAACACCAATGCGTTAATAAATACCGGAGACGGTATGGCGATATCTATCAATGCCGGCGTTCCGCTTATGGATATGGAGTTTGTCCAGTTTCATCCGACCACACTTAAAAGCACCGGAATATTGGTAACTGAGGGAGCAAGGGGAGAAGGCGCATATCTTCTTAATTCTTTGGGCGTACGCTTTATGTCCAAATATGCTCCTAAAGCGATGGAACTTGCTCCTAGAGACGTAGTAGCAAGAGCCGAGCAGACGGAAATCAACGAAGGCAGAGGCGTTGACGGAGCCATTCTTTTGGATATAAGACATCTAGGCAAAGAAAGAATAATGGAAAGGCTTCCTCAAATTATGCAGCTGTCTATCGATTTTGAAGGCGTTAATCCAATTCATGAACCCATTCCGATTAGACCTGGAGCTCATTACTCTATGGGCGGAATTAAAACTGATTATAACGGAAGAACCGCAATAGAAGGCTACTATTCCGCAGGCGAGTCTGCCTGCGTGAGTGTTCACGGGGCAAACAGGCTCGGCGGAAATTCTCTTCTCGATACGGTAGTGTTCGGAAGAAGAGCCGGAATAGACATAGCTGAATATCTTAAATCTGCTTCCGGCGACAGAAAATTCGACGAATCGGCGATAAAAAGAGACGAAGAAAAATTCGAAAAATTAAAAAAATCGGCGGGAAAAGAAAGACACGGTCTTTTAAAATCCGAACTTCAGGAAGAAATGAGAGCCAATGTAGGAGTTTTCAGGGAAGAAAACGCAATGAAAAAAGCATTGGACAAAATAGGCGAACTCAAAGAACGCGCCAAAAACATAGGAATAGACGACAAATCCAAAACATTTAATACCGATATAGTAGAAGCATTCGAGTTTAGCAATATACTGCTTATAGCCGAAGTAATTACCAGAGGCGCTATACTTAGGAAAGAATCGAGGGGAGCTCATTACAGAACGGATTTCCCAGAAAGAGATGATTCCAACTGGCTAAAACATACGCTTGCGACATTAGATGAAAAAGGCAGCGTAAAATTCGATTTTTCCGAAGTTGCGATAACAAAATTTAAACCTCAACCGAGGACGTATTAATAGCGAGGAAAACATATAATGGAATTTAAGGTAAGGGCTTACAGATTTAATCCGGAAACCGACGAGAAACCGTACTATAAAGAATATACGGTAGAAGACTATCCGGGCATGACGGTTTTAAACGCCTTAATTAAAATAAAATCGGAACTCGACGGAACGCTCAGCTTTAGAAGGTCGTGCAGAAGCGCTATCTGCGGTTCCTGCGCGATGAAAATAAACGGAATAACAAAGCTTGCATGTAAAACTCAGGTTAGTTTAGAAATCGATAAATTTGGAATAATAAACGTCGAACCTCTTGCCAACATGCCGGTAATCCGCGATTTAATCGTCGATCAGGAGGTCTTTTTCGACAAGATAAAAGCTATAAAACCATATCTGCTTGGACAAAGGGAAGACGAAGCCCATAACCGTTTTAAAACATTAAAAGAAGGCGAAAAAATCAGTCAGCCGGTTTACGATAAATCGGAGTTTAAGAATTTGACCGGAAACGAGGATACGCCTAACTGCATTTTGTGCGAATGCTGCTATTCCGAATGCGGCGGAGTAGTCGGCAATAAAGACTATCTCGGACCTGCCGCTCTTGCTAAACTATACAGATATGCCGAGGATCCGAGAGATAACGATAAAAACGGTTCGCGTTTAGTAAACGGCTCCATGCCTAACGGTTTTTGGGACTGCGTTCACTGCCAGTCATGCGAACAGTTCTGCCCGAAAGGTATTTCTCCGGTAAAATCGATAGTCAGGCTTCATGAAAAATCGGTTAAAAATTCTATTACTTTTTCGTCAGGCTCAAAGCATGTAATTTCTATAGCGAGGTCTATAGGCGAAACGGGAAGGCTTGACGAAATAAAAGTTGCATTTGAATCCGGAGGGGTTACGGGGCTTTTAAACGATCTGCCGGTTGCGTTCGGCGCGGGTCTTAAGGGAAAGATACCGCCTCTCAGGCATAAATTAATAAAAGATATGGAAGATATCCGGCTTGCATATAAAGAACTGGACTTGGAGGATAAATTATGATTACTTATGCTTATTATCCGGGGTGCGTAGCTCAGGAAAGCGGCAAAGAACTTGATAACGCCACAAAATTTATTGCAGGCAAATTAGGTATAAATTTAATTCCTATGCCTGAGGCGTCATGCTGCGGAGGCGGCGTTATCGACGGCTTCGATAAAAACTTAAAACTTTTTATAAACGGAAGAACCCTTGCTTTAGCTGAAAAAGAAGGGCTCGATATAATGACTATATGCAACACCTGCACCCTGACTCTGAGCGAGGTAAACGAAGAACTTATAAATAATCCGGAATCTTTAGAAAAAACAAACGAATATCTTGCTGAAATAGGTTTGAAATATACCGGAAAAGTTAAAGTAAAGCATATTTTATATGCCGTAAGAGACGACATAGGATTCGATAAATTAAAAGAAAAAGCGGTTAAAAGCCTAAAAGGAATAAAAATAGCCCCGTTTTACGGATGCCATATACTCAGGCCGTCAAGCGCAGTTAAGTTCGACGACGTGGAAAATCCTCAAGGATTCGAAGAACTTATTAAAGCTCTGGGAGGCGAACCGGTATCTTATGCCAGAAGGACTAAGTGCTGCGGATTTCAGACGATACTCGTAAACGAATCTACTTCTACTTCGCTTGCGGGTAACGCCATTTACGAGGCTCAGGAGAAAAACGCCGACGTCATGGTCACCCCTTGTCCTTTATGCCACTTAAGTTTAGATACTTATCAGACGGTTGCGGCAAAAAATATAAACAAGAAATTATCTCTGCCTATACTTCATTTACCTCAGCTTATAGGTATAGCTTTAGGCGCCGATTATGCCGAAATGGGTTTTTCGAGGCATAACGTTTCGCTAAGGGGCGTAATGGCTAAAGTCAGGCAGAACGAAATATAATAAAAATAAAAAGAGGAAGGTTAAAATGTCAGATACTATAAACGTAGTTCTTAAAGCTCTTAAAGGTCTTTCGATTATCGCACAGGAAAAATTAGACGATTATGTCGATATATCGGATGAAGAAAGCAGGGAAGCTGCAGACCAGATTATCGAAACGGTTAAATACGAATCAGGCGTTATTTTTAAGTCTATAAAAGAAAAAGCCGCAGATATTCTGCTTGACGAAATGAATTTCGCTTCTACTTACGACGTAGAAGAACTGACCAAAAAAATCCAAAAATTAGAAGCAAAGATAGAAGAGCTGACTAATAAAAAATAGCGGCAATCCTCTTAATCTTAATCGGCGTCGTATTTTTTATATTCCATTATAACTTCGACGTTCGATTTTATGCCGAATGCCTCTTTTATGCTGTTTCTTAAAAATTTTATATCCGTCATAGTAAATATTTTTCCCTTATTGCCCGTAAAAAATATAAAAGTAGGAATTTCTTCTCTTTCTTTCTGCACTCCGTAGCTTATGTATTTATAAATCCTGCCGCTGCGGGGCCCCGTCTTTGCGGTTTCGATGAATCTGTTTAAATCTTTCTTTTTTATTTTTACGCTCTTGGAATCGAAAATTTCTATAGACATATCTAAGATTTTATTTAAATTTTTATTCGTTTTTGATGAAATATATACGAAAGGTATTCCGGAAAACTCTTTCAGCTTGTACTTAATTTCGTTTTTTAACTGCACGGCGTTTTCCGGCAGTTTTTCTTTTAAATCCCACTTAGTAAAAGCTATTATGACCGGTTTTTTTTCAAGCGTTATTCTTCTCAGCAAAGAAAGGTCTTCATGCGTAACCTCCGAATTTACGTCCATAAAAAGAACGACCACGTCCGCCATCTTTATCTGATTAAGGCTCTGTTTTTGGAATGCTTCGGAATTTAAATCAAGTTTATTTTTTTTTCTTATGCCTGCCGTATCTACTAAAGTTATCAAGCGCCCTTTATATCTTATATACGTGTCTATGGAATCGCGCGTTGTGCCGGGTTTATCATCCGTAAAAAGCAGGTCTTCTTTTAATAAGGTGTTTATATAGGTAGATTTTCCGCTGTTAGGTCTTCCTATTATGGCTATTTTAAAAGATTTTCCGCTTTCTTCGTCTGTTTTTTGAGGTTTTACAGGTTTTTTAATATTTATTTCCTCGGCTATTTTTTCGAGTATTTCATATATACCCGTTCCTTTTTCCGCGCTTACGGCTAAAACCGTTTTTATGCCGAGTCCGATAAATTCGCTTTCCGCACCGCTTGCATCCCTCGGCGAATCTACTTTATTTATTATCAGGATAATATTGGAGCCGTTTTTTTTAAGCCGTTTAAAAATTTCTCTGTCTTCGGGCAAAAAACCGCTTTTATAATCGACGGTAAATAAAACTAAATCCGCTTTTTTTGAATATTCAAAAACTTTGTCCCTGATTTTTTTTTCGGTTTCGTTTGCGGGCGAAACGTTAAACCCTCCGCTGTCGGAAACAAAAAAATCGGTTCCGTTAAAAGATATTTTTTTTATATTTAAATCTAAAGTAGTGCCGGCGATTTTAGAGGACAAAGCCGAAGTTTTTCCGGTTATTTTATTAAATATCGTAGATTTTCCGACGTTAGGCCTGCCGATTATAAGTACGAAAAAATCTTTACTTTTTATCATTCAGTTTCTCCATAAATTTTTTAATTGCAATTTCAGCTCCGTTTTGTTCAGCATCTTTTTTTGTATTGCCGCGCCCCAGAGCAAATATTTCGTCGTCGATTTTAACGCAGATAGTAAAGACGGCATTGTGGTCGGGACCTTCTTTGTTAATAGTATGATATTTCGGCGTTCTGCCCGTTTCTTTTTGAACCATCTCCTGAAGTTCGGTTTTAAAATCAGAATTTTTTAATATTTCTTCATCGATATCGGGAGTAACTTTTAAAATATGCTGCAGAAGTATTTCTTTTGCTTTTTCAAAGGATGAGTCGAGAAATACCGCTCCGATTACGGCTTCGTAAACATTTCCTATTACTCTTTTATTTTTAGCTTTTAAATCTGCGGCGCCGTTATCGCGTTCTTTAATTATAAACTCGGAAATCTTAATATTTTGAGCGATATTATAAAGAGCGTCCAATCTTACGAGCGACGCCCTATATTTTGAAAGTTCTCCTTCATTTAAATTTTTATAATTTTTATAGAGATATTCCGTTACTATTGCGCCTATAACCGCATCTCCGAGAAACTCCAATCTTTCGTAGTTTTTCTCCGCGCTTACGGACTTATGCGTAAAAGCAAGGTCTATTAACGACTTGTCCTTAAACGAATATCCAATTCTTTTTTCAATAATATTATAATTCATTTTTTATATTATGGGGACAGAATTCAATTCTGTCCCCATCACAAATTTCTACCGTAACTTCCGAAACCTCGTCTTTCCTAACCCGTCTGCCTATATCGATAATTTTTCCTTTAAATTCCGTCCCTTGAGCCAAATTAGGATTTCCGGATATTTTTGCTTTAATATAATTCGAGCTTATTGCTTTATCGTTCGTCAGGCTGAGAAATTCTAAAGTTTTACCGCAGAATTTATTATGAAATTTTATTTTTTTTTGGAGAGAAATTTCCCTTATTATGCCGGTTCTTCTTTTAATTTCCGATTCCTTAATTTTAGGTTTTAAAAAATAAGATTCGGTTCTTTCCCTGTCCGAATAAGAAAAAGCATGTATATAATAAATAGGCAGTTTTTCAAGGTTTTTGACGGTTTCGTAAAAGTCTTCTTCCGTTTCTCCGGGGAAGCCGCTTATTATATCAGTTCCTATTGCGGCGTCCGGCACCGATTCGCAAATTTTTTCGGTAATTTTTAAATAGTCGTTAAAAGAATAATTTCTTTTCATTAACTTAAGTATTCCGTCGGAAGCGCTTTGAAGAGGTATATGGAAATGATTTCTGATTTTTTTAGAACCGGCAAAAATTTTAATCATTTCGTCGTCGATGTAAATAGGGTCGATGGAGCTTATTCTTATTTTTGCTCCGCTTTTAAGTTCTTCCGCGGCAATAAGAAGTTCTTTAAGCCCTGCGCCGGATTTTTTATCTTTATACGAGCCTATATTTACTCCGGTCAATATTATTTCGCGGAAACCTTGCCTGCCGAATTCATCGATATAACGCAAAACGTTTTTTATTTCTAGCGACCATTTGACCGGTCTTGCTTTGGGTATTATGCAGTAAGAACATTTAAGTCCGCATCCTTCCTGAATTTTCAAGTAAGGTCTGGTTCTTTTTTGATTAAAAACCGAATTTGGAAATTCGTCCGCAGAATTTTTTATAATCTCGGCTTTTTTTACGTTATCCATAATTTTTAAACCGGCGATGTCCGAAAATCGGTCTTTATTAATCTGAGCCGAACATCCGGTAATAATCAAACGGCTTTCCGGATAGCGTTTTTTAATTTTCCTTAAAGTTCTTTCGGTTTCTGTATCTGCTTTGTCCGTAACGGTGCATGTATTTATCAAAAAAAAGTCGATTTCCGGTTCGCCGTATTCTGCGGCAGAAATATTGAACCGTTTAAATATTTCAAAAAGCTGTCCGGATTCGAACTGGTTAAGCTTGCATCCGGAAGAAACGACGGCGCATTTAACGGATTCTTTTCCGATGCGCAGGCGTTCTTCCCCGAATAGTTCCGCAATGATATTTTTAGTTATGTTAATATTTTCCATATATTTTAATTTCAAGTTGTGACGGTGCCAGAATTAAATTCTGGCACCGTATCTATAATTCCGCCGCCTATAACTTTAATTCCGGAGTAGAGGACGGCGGACTGTCCCGGAGTTATAAATTTAACTTTTTCGCCAAATTTTATTTTTACCGAACCGTCTTCTAAAACAAAAGCTTTGCATTTATAATCCGGCGAAGAATATCTTATCTTTGCGGAGATTTTAATCTCTTCGAGCAAGTTTTTGTATTCGGGATTAATAAAATTAAAATTTTTAACCGTTAAAGAATCGGACATGCAGTCTTCCATACTGCCGACGAAAATTTCGTTGTTTTCCGCAGAAATTTTAACGACGTAAAGAGGATTTATAGACGAAACGCCAAGCCTTTTCCTCTGCCCTACGGTGTAGTTAAAAATACCGTTATGCTCTCCGATTATTTCGCCTTTTAAATTTTTAATAAACCCTTTTTTTAAGCATACGGCCGATTGCCTTTTTATGAATCCCGCATAATCTTTATCAGGAACGAAGCATATTTCAACGCTGTCTTTTTTGCCGGAAATATCGGTAAATCCGGCATCGTAAGCAATGCGGCGCGTCTGCATTTTATTCATATTGCCTACAGGAAACATAATATTTTTAAGGTTTTCCTGCGAAAGGCCGTAAAGAACGTAAGACTGATCCTTAGATAAGTCTTTAGATTTAAGGAGAAAATTGCGTCCTTCCGTATCATTGGTTATTCTTGCATAATGTCCCGTAGCAAGAAAATCCGCGCCGAGTTCTTTTGCTCTTTTAATCAGCAGGTCGAACTTCATAACGCAGTTGCATACAATGCAGGGATTAGGCGTTTTTCCGCCTAAATATTCCGCGACGAACCGGTCTATCACTTCGGTTTTAAATTCATTTTCAAGATTTACGACGAAATGGGGTATGCCGAGTTTTACGCAGACCCTTTTTGCCGAAATTATATCGTCCGTGCTGCAGCAGGTTTTTAAAGTTCCATGGGATGTATCTTCCGAAACGAGATGCATGGAAACGCCGATTACCGAGTAGCCCCTTTTTTTAAGGATTATAGCGCTAACCGAACTGTCGACGCCGCCCGACATTGCAACGGCCACGGTCTTGTTTGATTTAATTAGCATAATAAATAATTACCGGTATCAGCTGCCCGTCCGCAATTTCAGCACGCCCTTTTTAATAGCGCTTACGGCATAATCTATATCGTCTTCCGTAGTATATCTTCCTATGCTGAATCTTATAGCCGATTCTATTCTTTTAGCGTCGTATCCGTGAGCTTTCAATACGTGAGACAGGGAAACCGTTCCCGCATTGCAGGCGGAACCGGCTGAAGCGCTTATTCCGTAAAGGTCGAGATTAAACAGAAGCGTTTCCGATTTTACGCCGTCGAAAGAAACGTTCAAAGTATTTTTCAGCCTGTTTACGGGATTTCCGTTAAGTTTTATGCCTTCTATGCCGTAAAAAAGTTTATCGTGGAAAATGCTTCCAAGCGAATTAATTCTCGTCAATTCTTCGTTCATTATATTTTTTAGTATGTTCATACCTTTCGCTATAGAAACTATGCCCGCTATATTTTCCGTACCCGCCCTTAAGCCCCGTTCCTGATGTCCGCCGTGAATAATAGGCTCTATATTTACCCCTTTTTTTATATAAAGAGCTCCGCATCCTTTTAAAGCGTAAAATTTATGCCCCGAAAAACTGCACATATCCAAAGGAACGTCTTTTAAGCTGAAATGCGCTTTGCCTATAACTTGGACTAAGTCGCTGTGGCAAATAACATCCTCCTTAACTTTTTTAACTTCTTCAAAAATTTGTTTAATCGGAAAAAGCGTGCCGGTTTCGTTATTTGCCCCCATAATAGAAACTAACGAGGTATTTTCTCTTATTGCTCCGGTTACTTCTTCGATATCAATCATGCCGAATTCGTTTACTCCGATATAAGTAGTTTCTATGCCTATCGATTCTAAGAATTTAAAGGTGTTTAATACCGCATGGTGTTCGACCGCGGAAGTTATAACGTGCGGAACCTTTTTTTTGTTGTTTTTCATATAAGCGTAAACGGAGCCTGTTATCGCAAGATTAATGGATTCCGAACCTGAAGACGTAAAAATAACTTCTCCTGAATTTCCGGCATCCAGAAAAGATTTAACCAAATCGCGCGAGTCTTCTATCAGTATTCTTGCGGCGCGCCCTTCTTCGTAAACAGAAGACGGATTACCCTGATAATTTTTAAGCGTATTGACTACTTCTTCCAAAACCGCCGGGTCAACCGGAGTAGTCGCATTATAGTCTAAATAAATTCTCGGCATATTTTTCTTATTACACCATCACGCTTTAGCCTGTTTCTGCTTATATTCGTCTATTACGTCTTGTATAGTTATAGAATTAAGTAATTCTGTGATTTTTTTCGATACCGAATTCCACATATCGAAAGCTAAGCAGACCGATTTCCTGCCGCATTCTTTTTTTGCTTTAGATTTGCTTATACAGCTTGTAATTTCTATCGGTTCTACCGATTCTATTATATCCCCTATAAATAGCTCGGAAGATTTTTTGTTAAGCAGATAGCCGCCGTTGGGACCTCTTAAGCTTTTTACTATGCCAGCCTTTTTTAAAGTAAAGAATATCTGTTCTAAATAGTGCAGGGAAATAGACTCACCGGCGGAAATTTCTTTCAAGCCTACCGGAACGGAATTGTCCTTTGAATTGAACGACAGATATATAAGCGCCCTCACGGCGTATTGACCTTTAGAAGAAAGTTTCATTTTTTATTTTTTTGATGCCTCAATCTCTTTTATCCTATTTTCAAGCTCCGATATTTTTGATTTTAAAAGCGATATCTCGTAAAAAGCGGGATCGAACAGCCTGTTATGCTCAAGGTCTATGTTGTCGTGAACTTCCGATTCGTCGCGTTTCGCAGATTTCGCAGGTATTCCGACAACCGTCGAATGAGCCGGAACTTCGTTGACGACTACGGAATTAGCCCCGACCTTAGAGTCGTGTCCTATGGTTAACGGCCCTAATATTTTTGCTCCGGTGCCTATTATCACCCTGTCCCCTATAGTAGGATGCCTTTTTTCTTTTTTCCAGCTTGTTCCGCCGAGCGTAACCCCGTGATAAATAGTAACGTCGTCTCCTATTTCCGCAGTTTCGCCTATAACGACCCCCATTCCGTGGTCTATAAAAAATCTTTTGCCTATTTTTGCGCCGGGATGAATTTCGATTCCCGTAAAAAATCTTCCAGTCTGGGAAACGAGCCTCGCCAAAAGCCTTAACTTATGTTTCCATAAAAAATGCGAGACTTTATGAAAATATACCGCATGGAGCCCCGGGTAGCACAACAAAACTTCCAGAGCGTTTCTGGCGGCCGGATCTCTTTCGTAAACCGAATTTATATTTTCTTTTAGCGTTTTAAACATCTTTATAATATAACAGAAATGCAAAAAATATGAAAGCGGGCAGCCAAATAGGAAAAGGTGTCAGATTTTATTTTCAGCATAAGTAGCGGTTTATTAATTTGTAACAGTATATAATTGAATGCTGTTCCAGTATTTATGAAAAGTTATTTGCGGAAAATTAATCTGACACCTTTTCCGCTATTCATATCTCAAGGCTTCTACTGGGTTCATCCTTGAGGCTTTAAAGGCGGGATAAAAGCCGAAAAATATTCCTACGCACAGGGAAAATACGACGGAGATTATTATCGGTTCTGCGGTAACTACGGTTTTAAGAGGCGAAAAAGCGGAAATTGCGCTTGAAATTCCGAAACCGAGACCGATGCCGAGCAGTCCGCCGAAAAGGCTTAAAACGGCGGATTCTATAAGAAACTGTTTCAGGATATCTGATTTTTTAGCGCCTATAGCCATTCTTATTCCTATTTCTTTAGTCCTTTCGGTAACGGAAACCAGCATTATATTCATTATTCCTATGCCGCCGACCAGCAGGGAAACTGCGGCAATGCTTGCAAGAAGAATGGTAAACGTCGCCGCGCTAGAATTTGCCGCCTGAGCTATTTCGGTAAGGTTTCTGACGAAAAAGTCGTTGGGTTTATTCAACGGTATATGATGTCTTTGCCTTAAAAGCCGCGTAATTTGGGATTGGGCGACAACGGTATCTTTCTGTGTTTTTGCCGAAACCGCAATGGCATGCACCCAAGTCGTGCCGGCAATTTTTTCCATCATAGTCGTTATAGGTATGACCACTATGTCGTCCTGGTCCTGTCCGAAAGCGTTGAATCCTTTAATAGATAAAAGACCTATAACGGTAAACGGAACGCTGTGAATAATTATTATGTGTCCGATAGGATTTATAAGTCCAAAAAGTTCAGTGGCAGCCGTATTTCCAATTACTGCTACGTTTGCTGCGGAAGCAACCTGCTGCGGAGTAAAAAAAGCCCCTTTTGCTACCGGCCATTTCCTGACTATAGGAAATGTAGAGTCTGCTCCGTTAATCAAGGTTGACCAGTTGTTTCCCCTCCATATTACCTGCTGGGACATGCCGAGTATTGCGGTGTCGGTTTTGACGGAAGGAAGTTTTCTTATGGCGTAAACGTCGTTTAAAGTCAGCGTAGGCAGTACACCGAATCCGCTGTTTATGCCGCCTAAAGACGACGAACCCGGAAGTATAATCAGCATATTCGAACCCATCGAGTTAATGGAAACCTGAATAGCTTTAGAAGCACCCTGTCCTATCCCTATAGTTGCGATAACTGAACCTACGCCTATAATAATTCCGAGTATCGTCAAAAAAGACCTTATTTTATTCCTCAACAGGGTTTTATATGCCGATTCTAAGTCTAGAAAAAAAGCAAATTTTACGCGTTTGCGTTTCATATTTTTTTGACCGTCTCCGAAGACAAAATTATCCCGTCTTTTACCGTTATAAGCCTTTTTGCATAATCTGCCACGTGCTTATCGTGCGTTACCAAAATTATCGTTGCACCTCTTTCTGAATTAATTTTTTCAAAAAAATTCATAACGTCGGCCCCTCTTACCGAGTCGAGATTACCCGTAGGTTCATCCGCCATAATTATTGGAGCGTCGTTTACTATGGCTCTTGCTATAGCCACTCTTTGCTGTTCTCCGCCGGATATCTGATTCGGAAATTTATTTCCTTTATCCGAAAGATCGACGAGTTTTAACGCTTTTAACGCCATTTCCTCCGAATCCTTTGAATGATAGCCTGAATAATAAAGGGGCAGCATAACGTTTTCAAGAATAGAAAGCCTCTGTATAAGATTAAAACCCTGAAATACGAAGCCTATTTTTTTATTCCTTATTTCTGCAAGCTCATCCGGCGTAAGTCCGGAAACATCCCTCCCTTCTAGAAAATAGCTTCCCGACGTAGGCTTATCCAAACATCCGAGTATATTCATAAGAGTAGATTTTCCTGAACCGGATGCGCCCATTATCGAAACGAATTCTCCGTTTTCGATAATAAGATTTATGCCTTTCAGTACTTCATAGGCAATATCTCCGATTTTATAGACCATGCCGATATTTTCTAGGCGTATCAGCGGAATATCGCCGTTAATGTCGTAGCTGTTTGTCATATTGTATAATTACCGTATTTTTCTTTATTCGGAAAAGGTGTCGGATTAGAAGAACATCCTTCTTCCGGGAGCCGCGGCGCCGTTATAGGAAGATTGCATGCCCGTTATAACTTCGGTGCCGCTCTTAATATCTTTCGAGATAACTTCCGTATATTCGTCGTTATTTATACCGAGTTTTACAATAACCGGTGCGGGAACGCCGTTTTTTAATATCCATACGACGCCTTCGCCGACTTTTAATTTTTTCGTGATATTATTTAAAACCTGTTTGTTTTCTCCTGCCGGAATAAATCTTAGAGCCGAATTAGGCACGCCGAGGATGCCTTTTTTTTCCGAAACGTAAATTTTGACGATAGCCGTCATTCCGGGAAGTATCTTCTCATCGTCGTTATTAAAAAATATAGTAACGTTGTAGCTGACGACTCCTGAAACGGTCGTGGGGTTAATTCTTATATTGTGAACATTGCCCCATACGGTTTTATCGGGGTATGCATATACGGTGAATGAAGCCTTGTCGCCTTTTTTAATGCCTCCGAGGTCTGCTTCGTTGGTAGTGGTGTCTATTTCCATTTTTTTTATGTTTTCGCCTATTACGAAAAGATTAGGCGTTTGAAAACTCGAAGCGACGGTCTGCCCGACTACTACGCCGACGTTAATTATAATGCCATTAACCGGCGAATATATCTTTGTATAAGAAAGGTTAGTTTCGTCCTGCGCCAACTGCGCTTTAGCCGCGCTTACCGCATTTTCCAAATATTTAAGCTGGGCGACGTCCTGCAGATAAACGCTGTAGGCACTTTGTTCCGTCTGGTGCGCTATTAAGTTTTCTTTCCATAATTTTTCGTCCCTTATATAAGTAAGCCTATCGTATGATAATACCGCCCTTTGCTTAAGGACGTTTGCTTCGGCGGAAGCGAGATTGGCTTTATCCTGATCGACTTTTTGGATAAAGGGGGTAGGGTCTATCCGGGCGAGAAGCTGTCCCTTTTTGACTATTGAGTTATACCAGACGTAAAGTTTTGAAAATATTCCCGATACCTGCGCGCCCACGTTTATAGTATTTATGGGATTAGCCGTTCCGGTAGTAGTAACGTATTTTTGTATAGTAATCGGTTTTACGGAATAAAGTTCGTAAGAAACTTTTTTCGTTTTCGATTTTATAATAAAATAAGATGCGGCAAAAACAATAAGCAAAATTACGAGTGCGGTTATAATAATTTTTTTATTTTTTTTCATTTTCTCACCTTTATTTTAGATAATGTTCCGGTATTAATCCCAGGTCGGAATACAGTTTTGCTTTAAGATAAAAATATGTGTATCTGCCGTTTATATAGCTTGTCAATGCCGAGATATACTGGGCGTTTGCCGTCACGAGCTGAACCATGGAGCCTACTCCGACTTCGTAGCTTTTGAACGCAAGCGTATAAGCAAGTTTTGAAGCCTTTTCGGAAGATTTCAGCGCCTTAACCGTTAAATACTGGTTGTTTAAAGCGTAGTAATCGCTTGATACGCCGTAAATCAAGTTGCTTTCGGTGAGCTTTTTATTCCAAATACTGCTGTTTAACGCCGCTTTAGAATAATCTATTTTATTTTTGGTTAAAAATCCGTTAAAAATAGGTATGGAAACCGAAAGTCCCGCCGAATAATTTCTGTTAAGCGGAAAGGCGGAATTTGCTCCGGTATATGAAAAATCTGCGTTAAAAGTCGGATAATAGCCGCCGGCCGACTGTCTAACCGAAGCCTTTGCAGCTTTCACCGCATACAGCGCCTGTTTCAACTGGGGATTATTTTTAACTGCCGATTTAATAAGCCCTTTCAGTTTGCTTTTGAATGGTTTAAATCTCAATGTATTCACGAAAACGTAGTTTTTTGAAGGCGGGAGCCCTATGGAATTTAACAGAGCCAGCCTTGCTATGCGTACGCTGAATATAGAATTTATATATGCGGCTTTTGCCGTTTCCATTGTAGCTTTTGCCGTTTCCGCATCTAAAAGGTCGCCGGTTCCTACTTTGTAAAACGCCTCGGCGGCTTTATACTGTATTTCGTCGTTTTTAAGGTTTTCTTTGTCTGCTTTCATTAATTCTTTGTCGGCAAAATACTCCGCAAAATTTAAAATAACGTTATATAAATCGCTGTTTACCGCATAATTATAACCGGCGTCCGCCCCCTTCATCTCATACTTTGCGTTAAGATAGCCGTAATAGCGCGAACCGAAGGAGTAAAGCATGTACGTCGCATTTAAAGACGCCGAATAGTCGTTTAAAGAGTAGTTTATGCCCGGCTCGGTAATTATCTGTCCATTGGAAGTTACGGTATTATTGTCGACATTCATAAAAGAATTTTTAGAATATCCCGCCGTTGCAGAAATTTGAGGGTAGTACTGGGATAAAGTTTCGTTTTTTGTATAGACGGACGAAAGATAGGAATATTTAGAGGTTAAAATTCCCGGATAAAGTTTGACAGCAAGCGTCAGCGCATCTTTTAGCGTGATAATTTTTTTAGTCGCGCCGTAAGAATTTCCGGCGTTAGTAAAAAATATCGCGGTAATCAGGAAAAACAAAGGCAATATGATTTTTTTTATGGTTTTAATATTCATTTTAGATTATTATATATTATTATATGTTGATATTAAATTTTTTTAAACAGTGTCTATTATAATGCCGCATTGTTAATAAATAATTAATAAATCATAAACAAAAAACATAATAATAATCATAATGACTTTAAAGTCATTTGTCAATATAAAAAAGATATGGCGACAGAATTCAATTCTGTCACCATCACAAATCGGAAATGTCTTTAAGTTTTAATCTTATAAGTCTCGGATGCCCTAAAAATCAGGTAGATTCGGAAACTATGTTTACGCGTCTCGAAAAGTCGGATATCAGGTTTACTTCCGACCTAGGCTCCTGCGATATCTGCGTCGTAAACACATGCGGGTTCATTGAAGCGGCAAGAAAAGAATCTATAGGCGTAATTATGGAAGCCGTAGAGAAAAAAAAGTCCGGCGCAATAAAATATATTGCGGTGACCGGATGCATGGTAAACAACAATGTAGAAACACTTAAAAAAGAACTGCCCGAAGTCGATATTTTCCTGACCACTTTCGACGAAGAAAAAATAGTAGAAGAAATTGAATCGGCGGCTGGAAAAAAAATATCCGGCAGGGGCACGGGGGGATCCTCAAAAAAATATAAAGAATTCGAAAGAGAGCATTTTAACTTAAAAAGCACTGCATACCTTAAAATATCGGAAGGATGCAGCAGGTCTTGTTCTTTCTGCACTATCCCCTCCATAAGAGGCGCATACCGTTCAAAATCTATAGAAGAGATTAAAAAGGAAGCCGCCTATTTAGCTTCGGCGGGAGTCGAAGAGCTGATAATCGTTTCGCAGGACACATCCTATTACGGAATGGACGCCGGCGTTAAGAACGGTTTATATAATCTGTTAAAAGAACTTATAGAAATAAAAGGCGTCAAATGGATAAGGCTTATGTATCTTTATCCGTCGATATCTTTATTTGCTAATGATTTAATAAGTTTATTCAATAACGAAGAAAAAATTTTGAAATATATAGATATGCCGGTTCAGCATATAAGCGGCGAAATTCTTAAACTTATGAAACGCGGCGAATCTAAAAAAGACGTTTTAAAAATTATAGAAAAAATAAAAAAAGAAATTCCGGACGCCGCCCTAAGGACTTCTCTTATTACAGGCTTTCCGGGGGAAACCGAAAAAGATTTCGAAGAATTATTAGCATTCGTTAAGGACGTAAAATTCGACAGCCTCGGAGTTTTTAAATATTCCGACGAAAGATCCGCCGGTTCATACAAATACAAACAAAAAGTAAGCGCAAAAATTAAGTCCGAAAGATATAAAATTTTAATGGAAACCCAAAAATCGCTTATCGATTCTATAATGTCTAAGCACATAGGGCGGACGTACGAAGCGGTGATCGACGAAATAAACAATAAAACGGTAAAATTAAGAACCTACTTTCAATCGCCGGATATCGACGGATATACTTATATGTATTTAGAAGACTTAAAAAATATTCCCGATTATATTGCGAAAAAAAAATTTACCGACGTAAATATCAATAAAATTAAGGATTACGACCTGCTATGCATACCCTCGGCTATATAATTAGGAGTAAAAATTTCTTGACTAAAATTTAATTAAGGTTTATAATTTAAGAACGGCATTTTAAAATCGAATAAAAAAACAAAATATACGATTTTCAATCCGCAATCAAAAAAAATAAATTCAATTTTCAATTCAAGGACAATAGCTATGAAGACGGTTTTAAACGAACAAAACAGGCGGAATTTTGTCGCTCAGGTGGAGTCTATGCTGCACGACAAGCTGTCAAAGTGTTATCAGTGCGGCAAATGTTCGGCGGGATGCCCCGTTAATTTTGAAATGGATTATACTCCGAACCAGATAATAAAAATGACCGAACTTGGAATGGAGGATACCGTTTTAAATTCCAAGACTATTTGGCTTTGCGTTTCCTGCAATACCTGTTCGACCAGATGCCCGAAAGGATTTGAAGTTACCGGCATAATGGACGTCCTTAGGGAAATAGCCGAGAGAAAAGGAATAACTTCAAAAACCGAAAAAGAAGTTCAGATGTTTCACGAAGTATTTCTTGAAAACGTCAAATCGCACGGAAGAATATTCGAACTTGAATTAGTCGGAAAGTATAAATTAAAAACAAAACATCTTTTCAGAGATATGTTTTTGGCTCCAAAAATGCTCGAAAAAGGAAAACTTAAAATGCACGGAGAAACAATTTCTAATTTAAATCAAATAGCAAAAATTTTTAAGGATTTCGAGTAATTCGAGTAAATAGCTAAAGGAGAAATTTAAAAATATGAAATTAGCATATTATCCCGGATGTTCGTTAAAAGGAACGTCTTTCGAATATGAAGTATCGCTGTTAAAAATTCTTGAAATTATGGGTATAGAGGTCAAGGAGATTCCCGACTGGAACTGCTGCGGCGCTTCGGCAGCCCACAGCATAAACCATAATCTTGCCGTAGCCCTTCCGGCAAGAAACCTTGCGATAGCCGAAAAAGACGGCTTTGAATCCATCCTAGCTCCGTGCGCCGCATGTTCTAACAGGCTCAAAAATGCCGATTATGAATTAAAAAGAGACGATATACTGAAGAAGAAAATAACCAATTCCTTGGAAATGTCTTACGATTCCGAAATGAGCATCAATAATATGCTCGAATTTCTTATCGGAGTAGTAGGAAAAGACAAGATAAAATCTATGGTTAAAAAACCGCTTGCCGGACTTAAAGTTGCGTCTTATTACGGCTGTTTGTTAGTGAGGCCGCCTAAAGTTATGCAGTTCGACGACCCCGAAAATCCGGTTACCATGGACGAACTGGTTTCTCTTACCGGAGCGGAGCCGGTTGACTATTCTTATAAAACCGAATGCTGCGGGGCTATTAATTCCCTTTCCAAACCGGACGTAGTTATGGCTTTGACCGGAAAAGTTTTATACGACGCCAAAAATCACGGAGCGGACGTAGTAGTAGTCGCCTGCCCCCTGTGCCATTCGAATTTAGACGTCAGGCAGAAGGAAATAGAAAGAAAATACGAAGAAAAAATAGGTCTGCCGGTTTTGTTTATTACGGAACTCCTTGGTCTTTCTTTTGGAATTAACCCTAAAGATCTTGCAATAGACGGACATATGGTTGCGGCAGACAGGGTTTTGAAAAAAATAGAAGAATTATCGAAATAAGCAGTATATATTATAAAAATTACGGCTTTTAAGTTCTTATTTTAAAGCGGAAATTCAGATTATTTATTAAAGTTACTACGAGAGGTAAAATATTATGTCAAGAATAGGCGTATTTGTCTGCTGGTGCGGTTCTAATATAGCGAGCACCGTCGATGTAGAAAAAGTAAGAGAGGAAGCTGCAAAAATACCCGGAGTAGTCAGCGCCGTCGATTACAAATATATGTGTTCCGATCCCGGACAGAACAGCTTGAGGAACGTAATCAAAGAGAAAAATTTGACCGGCGTCGTTCTTGCCGCATGTTCGCCTCATATGCACGAAAACACATTCAGGAAAGCGGCGGTAAAAGAAGGATTAAATCCGTATTTCGTAGAAATAGCAAATATCAGGGAACAGGTTTCATGGGTTCACGAAGATAAAGAAAGAGCTACCGCAAAAGCCGTCGATTTAATGAAAATGATGGTAGAAAAGGTAAAAAGGGATAAACCTATAGAAGACGTCAGAGTTCCTTTGAATAAAAAAGCGCTGGTTATAGGCGGAGGCATTTCGGGAATACAGGCTGCTTTAGATATCGCAAACGGCGGAGTAGAAGTTATATTAGTCGAGAAAGAACCGTCTATAGGCGGAAGAATGATACAGCTTGACGAAACATTTCCTACCTTAGACTGCTCCAGTTGTATAATGACTCCAAAAATGGTTGAAGTAAACCAGCATCCAAATATCAAGTTATATACATATTCAGAGATAGAAGACGTTTCCGGTTATATAGGAAATTTCAAAGTAAAAATAAAGAAAAAAGCAAGAAGCGTCGTAGAAAAAGACTGTACAGGATGCGGCGAATGCTGGAATGCCTGCCCTATGCACAAAAACGTAAAAAGCGAATTTAACATAAATCTTTCCGAAAGAACCGCTATATATGTTCCGTTTCCTCAGGCTGTGCCTTTAGTGCCGGTGCTTGACCGTTCGGTCTGTCTGCATTTTAAAAAAGGCGGAAAATGCCAGAAATGTTTCGACGCCTGCGGACCTAAGTGCATAGATTTCAGTATGCAGGACGAAATAATAGAAGAAACCGTCGGCGCTATAGTGGCCGCCACCGGATACGACCTTATGGAAACTTCCATGTACGGAGAATACGGTTACGGAAAATATAAAGATGTGGTTTCGGGATTGCAGTTCGAAAGGCTTCTTTCGGCATCCGGTCCTACCGAAGGCGTCATCAAAAGACCTTCCGACGGAAAGACGCCTCAGACTATAGTGTTCGTTCAGTGCGTCGGTTCGAGGGATCCCGAAAAAGGAGTTCCTTATTGCTCCAAAGTCTGCTGTATGTACACCGCAAAGCACGCAAAACTTTTTGCCCATAAGGTTCACGGCTCTCAAAGCTATGTTTTTTACATCGATATAAGAGCTACAAGCAAGGGATACGAAGAGTTCGTCAGGGGAACTATGGAACAGGACGGAGCGGTTTATTTAAGAGGCAGGGTATCTAAAATATATGAAGACAACGGAAAACTTATAGTAAAAGGAGCCGATACTCTTTCGGGCAATCAGGTTGAAATAGCAGCCGATATGGTAGTTCTTGCAACCGGCGTAATACCTAAAAAAGGTTCCGACAAACTTGCGCAAATGCTTGGAATATCATACGATAAATACGGATTCTTAACCGAATCGCATCCTAAACTGAGACCTGCGGAATCTTCTACGGCAGGCATATTTCTTGCCGGCATGGCGCAGGGTCCCAGAGATATTCCGGAATCCGTTGTTTCCGGTTCTGCGGCGGCTTCAAAAATACTCGGCTTGTTTTCAAAAAGCGAATATGAGGTCGAAGGAACTATATCGAGCGTTAACGAAGCGACCTGCGTCGCCTGTTTCTACTGCCAGAGAGTCTGCGCTTATAATGCTATAAGCAGAAAAGAAATTAAAGACAGAAACGGCAGCGTAGTAAAAGTCGTCGCCAACGTGAATCCAGGGCTATGTACCGGATGCGGAGCATGCGTGAACGCCTGCTTCTCTAAATCCATCGACGTCAAAGGCTTTATGGACGACCAGATCTATGCGGAAATAAAATCTTTAGCAATCTAAAAGGAGTTTTTCAGACATGGAAGATATGAAAGTAGAAAAAAATGAACAAAAAGAAAGAGGGGCGGCGGCTAATACAGGCAGTCAAAGCGATCCGAGGCTGATAGCTTTCGTCTGCAACTGGTGTACATACAACGGCGCCGATCTTGCCGGAACAAGCAGAATGAAATATTCCGACAACGTAAGGGTTATTAAACTGCCGTGTACCGGAAGAATAGACCCGCTTTTTATAGTAGAAGCTTTTAAGAAGGGCGCAAAAGGGGTTTTAGTTTCCGGATGTCACCCGGGCGACTGCCACTATACCAGCGGAAATTATCATTCAAGAAGAAAATATGCGGCGTTTAGAGATTTGCTCGGCTATCTCGGAGTAGATTTAAACAGGGTGGAATTTTCTTGGATAAGCGCATCGGAAGGAAACAAATGGGTTGCCGTAATTAACGAATTTACGGATAAAATTAAATCTCTGCCGGATAAAACGACGGATATATTTACAAAAAAATAAAGGATAT
>JAJYPL010000019.1 GCA_021795355.1 bacterium
AACCGAGAATTACTTGAAAATCGAGATTTCCTCCGTCATAGGCATATTTAACCTTTTCAAACAGCGACGGTTCTTTCTGCGCCTCGTCAAGTATAGCTTTGCCTATGTCTTTATGCCAGTTTGAGGCTGTGATCTGCGAAATACCGTCTCGTATTTCCGGAGAATCCAGATTGATATAACGCAACGCATTATACTTATTTTTAGCAAGGGTGGTCTTTCCTGTCTGACGGGCGCCGGTTATTAAGACGATTTTTTTTTCTTTTTCGGAGGGTAGAAAATTATATATCGCCCTAAAATACTGTAAATTTTCGCTCATAATCTTAAATTTTACAGTATATTTTAGGAAATGTCAATATAGCGGATATTGGTCAGCTTCGCTGGACTCTGTCCGTCCGCATCTTCGAATGCATAAAAGCCTTCGGCTTTTTATGAGCCCATTCGAAGATATGCTATCAATGACCTGAAGCGGCTGTATTAAACATAAATAATAACGCAGCCGCTTCGGCAAAATTAAAATTAACAGTTATTAATGCCGATTAATGCCGATTCATAACCAATCGATGCAAAATAAACAGCTATATTATCCGGAAAGGTTTTCTTTCATTGCTTTAATTTTTTTATTTAACATTCTTTTCATAAACTCAAGGCGTTTAATTTTATTCTTTAATTGAATAAAAAAATATTATCGTTTATAAAACATTTATTTTTGATTGACATTTAGATGTTACAATTATTTTAAATTGCCAAACTCGGACGGAAGTAAATAGATAAATCTTGAATTTTTATATTTTATAAATATAATTTAATTAGTAGAGGTTATGATTACATTACTATAATAAATTAAACGAGGCATATCATGAAACGCTTTATCTTTTACATATCATTAGCTGTGTTTTTTGCGGCTGCGTCCGGCGCATACGTTTTTACAAACGCAAAGCCGGCTCAGGCGGGCGTATTTGTCGGCATCTCGACGCCTAACTTTGCTTTTTCTTTCGGACAGGGGCTTAACGCTTATTACGCTCCTTCTTTCCAAAGTTATATTTACGGCTATAACGGACTTTATTACAGGTGGTATAACGGAGGATGGGTTTATGCAAGTGTTTATTCTGGACAGTGGTTTCCGTTAGCTCCCGCAATGGTTCTGCCCGCTCCTTTAGTTTACGGCCCTCCGCCCCCCGTAGTTATGTATAGGCCGTATTTTATGTGGTGGAGGCTTCATGTCGCTCCGTGGTATCGTGAATACCATCCTGGCTGGTGGGCAAGGCATCATATGTATCTCAGGCATTATAGAGCGTGGCGCGCCTATGCTCCGCGGTTTTATGCTAAGCATCCTTTTTATAGAGAAAAAATGAGGAGGATATTTCGTCAAAGAATTATAAACAGATTTCAGCGCAGAAGAATAATTAACCAACATCGCAGGATTATGCATCAACATAGGCGGATTATGCACCAGAGGAAGATTATCCGACGTTTTAGACGTAATGAACGTTGATTAAACTTATTATTAATTAATCAAATTAATCTTTGCCTTTTTAGTTGAATGCGGCTGCGAAAAAACTAATTTTAACGTTATTATAACTCATAATACAGATTTTGGAAGAATTTACGACAGGTTCGAAAAAAAATGCGTTTTTTGCGGACAAGATATCCGGGTTGCTTTTAATTTTTTATAGACGAATCTTAATAAAACATCGGTTAATTATTAAATTAAATATGATATAATATAAAAAATAAATAAAAAAAGGCAACAGTTTTGCTTTTATAAGTGCCTGTCTTTGTATTCATATTTCCGACTGCATTTGCTGGGGTAAAAGAGTCTTAAAGTTTATTAAAAGGTATTAAGATTTATTTAAATTACTAAAAACATAGCCGTTTATTTTTTATATTAAATTAAAACTAAAATGGAGGAATCGAGTTATGAGTAGTATGTTTAAAAAAATTATGCTCATAGTATTAATGCTTGGTTTCGCCGCTTTGATTTTTACAGTTACAGTCAAAACAGACGAAGCTGGACAAGTGCGTCACATTTCTAACAGCGTCAGACTTATAAACCGAGGCAGGTATTTAGTGGAAAATGTCGGCAAATGCGCCGATTGCCACACGCCGAGAGACAGGTTTGGACGCCCCATAAAATCAAAATGGCTTGAAGGAACTGTCCTTAATCTAAAGCCGATTCACCCGATACCGGGCTGGGCAGGAAAAACCCCAGACATTGCCGGTCTTCCTAAGGGATGGACAAGAAAAGATATGATTAAATTTTTAACGACCGGCATAGATACAAAAGGCAGGTATGCAAGACCTCCCATGCCTAGCTATAGGCTGACGAAAGAAGATGCCGTTGCCGTTACTGATTATCTTGAAAATTTAAGTTCAAAAAATAAATAGAAAATCAAACATAACATCTGAACTTAAAATTCTATAGGCAATTTTGGAAATTGCAGGGAGTGGTTAGCTTTGCCCGATTTTTCCGCATCTTCGAATGCATAAAAGCCTTCGGCTTTTTATGAGCCCATTCGAAGATATGCTATCAATGACCTGAAGCGGCTGTATTAAACATAAATAATAACGCAGCCGCTTCGGCAAAATTAAAATTAACAGTTATTAATGCCGATTAATGCCGATTCATAACCAATCGATGCAAAATAAACAGCTATATTATTCGGAAAGGTTTTCTTTCATTGCTTTAATTTTTTTATTTAACATTCTTTTCATAAACTCAAGACGTTTAATTTTATTGGCAATTCTTTTCTTCATTATTTGTACAAATTCGTTTCTCTGCGTCGGCGTTAACACGTTAAAGAATTTTTTGAAAAAGTTTGCTTTGATTTCAACCATGTTTTTAACTTTATTTGTAATATTAGATACGAAAACGCTTTTGTTAAACGTTCCGGATTTCATTGCCGAAAGCAGCGGATTTCTAAAGTTTCCCATATTAGACCTGAAAGCTTTAAATTCCTGACGCTTAAACATCATAATTTGATGAACCTGGTTTTTATTTAAATTCAATTTCTTTTTGAGAGCAAAAACATTGAACATTCTCATTCCCATGCCCATATTAATTTTGCAGCGGCGCATAAATTTATGCCCCATAAGGTTATTTTTCTGCATACCCTGAAATGCGTAAGATTTGTCGGCAAAATACGTTCCCGTAAAAATAAATGCCAACAAAAACATAAACAGGAAAAAAAACTTAGACTTTTTCATTTTAAATCTCTCCTTTAAATTAAAAATTAAATTAAATAAATAATTAAAGCGGATAATATTTAAAACCGGCTAAAATTATTTATAAATTGATTATATCCTATAAATGTTAATTTAAAATAAATATTTCGTAAATGAATTAAATTTTCCCTTAAATTAGCAAAGAATTTTATTTAAATCGATTTTAAAAATATTTTTGCCGCCTTTATATTCGTATATAATTTTTAATCCGTGTTTTTCTATTATTTGTTTTGTGATGTATAAACCGAGTCCGAAACCGTCTTTGTTTTTTGCGTTTAGTTCTTTTGAAAAAGGTTCAAACATAGCGTCTTCAGAAATAGACGGTTTTGCTCCTTCGTTTATTATGCTCAAAATGCCATTTTCTATGATTACCGTTACTTCAGATTTTGCATTTTTTCTGAATTTAAATGCATTGTCCATTAAATTTTTTATGCCTATGCTTAGCAGTTCGCAATCTGCCTTAACCGTATAATGGGGATTATCGGAAATAACGTTTACAGCGCCGCCGTTTTTTACGAAAAGCAGTTCGTTTGCCCTGTTTATTACGCCGGTTAAACTGCAGGCAGTTGTATTTATAATTTCGCTAACCGCCGCTATTTTTTCCGCGGCGAACAGCTCGTTTATAAGCATTTCAAGCCTGTTAAATATGTCAGAAAAAATTCTTTTTTTATTTTCGTCTTCGTCTTTTAATAATTCAAGCGCAATCTTGCCTTTAGTAATAGGAGTTTTTAATTCGTGAGCGATGTTTCTTATAAACCAAATTCTGGTATTCATGGTTTTTTTAAGGTTGTCTACGGCTTCTTTAAATTCTTTAGCCAAAAATCCTATTTCGTCCTTTCTTGAAGCATATCCGCTTAAATTGACGTTTATATTTCCGTTTTTAAATTCTTCGATATTGTCCATTAATTTTTTAAGAGGCCTTATAGAGCGGAATATGCTGATATACAAAAAAATAAGTATAACGTTTAAACCTATCCAGGCGGCTAATAAAATGTTTTGCCTTTCGTTTATGCCGGAAATTCTTTCTAATAAAAGATTATTTTTTCCGGTTTTAGACCTGAAGTATAAATACTTGTTTCCGTTGAAACTAAATAAATTTAGCGTATAATCAAGGCGCGGAGGATTTCTTTTTAATATAATTTTCCCGTTTTTTAAAATGTTGCCGATATTTTTTCGATTTTTTATTAAATTAACGCCGAACATTTCAGCGTCTTTCAATTTATTTTTTTTAACGAGAAATACGGCTTTTCTTATAAATTTGAAGGTTTCGACGCGGTTTATTATTTTATGCGCAAACAAATAGAAAAACAGCAATACCGCAAAAGACAGAATGAAAACTATATTTATTTTAAACAATACGGAGTGCCTGTTAATTTTCATCGAAGTAAAATTTATATCCGTAACCCCTTATAGACTTTATGTATTTAGGATTTCTCGGATCGTCTCCTATTTTTTTTCTTATTCTTCCTATCAAAACGTCGACAGTCCTGTCTATGCTTTCATAACTCATAGTTTTAATGTTTTCCAAAATATAGTCTCTTGTAATAACGTTTCCTTTGTTTTTATATAAAAGCAAAAAAAGTTCATATTCCGCAGACGTTAAATCGACGGCTTTCCCGTTTTTTTTAATAAGCATTTTGTTTTCGTCTATTTCAAAGCCGCCGTCTTTATTACCCTTGCTATTACCGGTATAATTATCGCTGGTTTTTCTTCTGGCTACGGCTCTGATCCGCGCGACAAGTTCTCTCGGATTATAAGGTTTTGCCACGTAATCGTCTGCACCTATTTCAAGCCCCGTCACTATGTCGGAATAATCGCCTCTTGCCGAAGAAATAATTATCGGAAGGCTGTAAAACTGCGAAACGGACTTGCAAACTTCTAATCCGTCGGCGTCCGGCAAGGTCAGGTCTAAAATTAAAAGGTCGAAACCGCCTCCGCTTTCTTTTAAAGCCTTAAGTCCTCCTTCGGCGGTTTCAAAATTTACCAGCTCTATATTGAATTTATAAAGATATTCTTTTAAGAGTTCGGCAATTTCTTTGTCGTCTTCTATCATTATAACTTTTGTCATAAAATTTAATAATAGCTTATAAAATTAAAAAAGTTATTAAAAACAATAAATTAAAATCAAATGAATAATTAAAGCGAACAATATTTAAAACCGGCTAAAATCATTCATAAAATGAATATATCCCATAAATGTTAATTTGAAATAAATATTTTGTAAATGATTATAATAATTATTAATTATACTATGTTAAACGAGATTGTGTTTACTACATGAATGCATAGGAGCGGTACGTCGCTAACGACCCGCATAGTAAATATAGCCGGTTACACTATAGGAAATGCTGCGGATATAATAAAAGCAGATGCAGGAAACCCGACCGGCTACTGGAAGCACAGGTCATTCGTTTCGCTTAATAGAAAGATACTTTTTGCCTATTTGATGCCAAATGTTTTGTCGAAGTTTTTATTTCCGAAGTTAAAGCAAAAAGCATCCGAACTTATATCATAAGCGGCTGAGTAAATCTATTGCCTCTTCGTCGGAAACGTCATACCAGTTTGCATAAACCTGTGCAACGGCATGAAAATTATACGGCATTTCAAGTATCACCAGTTCGTCGGATAATTCATTTATTTGTTCGGCGATATCTCTTCCTGCAACAGGGGTTGCCGCTATAATCTTTTTTGCTCCCCGTTTTCTGCATAACATTATTGCCGCGCGCATTGTCGAACCTGCAGCAATACCGTCATCTACCAAAATAACCGTTTTATTAATTATATCGGGTAAGGGCTCCCCATTTCTTAAAATGGAAATCCTTCTTTTAATTTCATTTTTTTGAGCAAATATTATGTCGTTTATTTCTTTTTTAGAAAGATATTGCGACGATTGTTTGTTTATATAGATGCTGCCGTCTTCCGCTACAGCCCCGAAACCTGCTTCGGGATTATCGGGGAATGGCAGTTTTCTTACTATTAAAAGAGAGAATTTTGCATTCAAATATTTTGCAACCTCAAAAGCAACTTCTATTCCTCCTTTCGGAAGAGCAAGGACTATTATATCCTCTTTGTTTTTATATCTTTCTAAAGCAATAGCAAGCTTTTTACCGGCTTCACGTCTATTTTTAAACATTTAAAACACCTTAAAATTTCAATGAACAAATTATTTTCAATTTTAAAAATTTAAACGGTCATACCAAATTTCAATTACCTAAAAATAATTGCATGAATAATATCTTTAATTACATTATATCCTGAAACAATAGAATTTCAAATTTTTATGCCTTGTATTTTTATGGCTCGCAAACCAGTCTTATATGTCTGACAGGGGAAAAGGGGAATTCATTTTTTAATATTCCAAAAATTTAACGAAAACGCATAATAACGTAACATTCATAAGTATATCTTCGCCTATCTATCTTTCTTTTACGGCAATTCCGTTTTTAGCCGTGAACATATTATCCTAATTTTTTAACCAAAGTCAAAATTTTACCGGAATATTTTTTAGTTAAGCGGAAAATTTTATATATTAAATAAAATGTTATGTTACGAAAATTTAACATAAACGTAATAAAACTGTAATAATTACAATGTATAATTGTATAAAGATTAATTAAAGATACAGCGAATTATATAACGTTATTAATAGTTATTAAGAAAATTTATTAATTTTATTGATAACTTAACTATAAAAACGGAGGAACGGTTTTGACTATTAATAAATCATTTTACGGTTTGAACAAAGATATGACGTCCAAAGAGGTTGCCGAAAAAATATTAAATTCTTTGATGGATAACGTTAAAAAAGAAACGGCAGCCGTCATAGACGGAAAAAACTACGAGAATCTTCATAATTTCAGGGTTGCGGTAAGGCGCATTAAAACACTTTTAAAAATATTCAGACAGCAGCTCAGCCGCAGAGGGATATATTTTAAAAAGAAATTAACTAAAATAATGAAAGAAACCCAGAGGAAAAGAGACTTAGACGTTCTGATCGAATCTATGGATTTATACGTTAAAGATGAAGTTCCGATGCTGTTAAAAGAAGAAATAAGGCTGAAAATAGAAAAAGAAATAAGAGTAGAGCAAGGCAAAATTTTATCCGTTATAGGGTCTCAGGAATTTAGCGGTTTTCTTGCGGATTTTGAAAATGCCCTTAAGAACGGCGATTTATTCGACGGCAAGCTGAACGACGTCGAACCTCTCGAACATTTAGTTTTAACGATAAAAAAGACTTACAAAAAATTAGCGGTTATAATAAAAACTACCTCGTTAGACGACGAAGAGCTTCATATATTAAGGCTTATGTTTAAAGAATTCAGATATATTCTGGAATTTTCGTACGATTTGATTAAAGAAGATATTATGGTTCAAACGATAAGCCGCTTGGAAAAAATTCAAAAAATTCTCGGCGACGCTCAAGATAAAATAGTTCAGATAAATATTTATAAAAAATTAATAGATAAAAGCAAACCTATAAGAAATTCAATAAAAAAAGCGTTAAACGCCGACAGAAAAAAAGTCATAGAACTTATTGAAAATTTTGAAGAAGATAAAGATATAAAATCTTTTATCCGCATGCTTAATGCATAGACGTCCAGGCCAATTTATCAATTTAAAAAATAAAAGACAATGCAAAAATCGTTCAGATTAGGGATTATCGACGCGGGAAGCAATTCTATAAAACTGCAGATAATAGAAGCGAAAGACGGGAACTGCACTCTTATGGACGAGTACAAAGTTTCCGCGAGAATCGGTCATGAATGTTTTAAAACGGGCTATATAGACGGAGAATCTAAAAAAAATCTTTTTAAAGCCTTTAATTATATAAAAAAGATTATAGATTTAAACCGGACGGATACGGTAAAAGCGGTTGGAACGGCAGTTTTCAGGCATGCAAAAAATAAAGAAGAGATAGCCTCGGAAATTAAAAAGAACTGCGGAATAGATTTAGATATAATAAGCGGCGAAGAAGAAGCGAGACTCTCTTTTTTGGCTGCGGCCGGCAATTTTGAATTATCGGAATCAAATACGTTAATAGCAGACATAGGAGGCGGCAGTACCGAAATTATCTTAGTAGAAAGCGGCAAAATTTTAAAATCTTACAGTACGCCGCTTGGGTGTTTAAGGCTTAAAAACAATTTTTCTAAGAAAACGGCTCCCTATAATTTAAAAGTAACCGCTATGAGCGAGTTTATTAAAGGTACATTGAAAGGTTTACCCAATCGATTTTTTGAAAAAGCTATTTGTACCGGAGGCACGGTAAACAATATTGCTGCGGTTTATTGCGCCCTTAACGATAAAAAAGCAGACTCCCGAAGCAACTATGTTCCGGCGGCGTTCCTTAAAGAATTTATCGAAAAAAATAAAAACAGCTCTTTTGACGAAATAAAAAAAATAGAAGCCGTAGATGAGGGCAGGGCAGATATTATTATTCCGGCCGCCGCAATACTTTATGAAATATCGATATATTTTCGCCTTCAAGGATTTTATTCGCTTTCCGGAGGATTAAAAAACGGTCTTTTAATAGATGAATTAAATAAAAAAGGAGTTTTTATGACTGCGGTAAAAAAACAGGAAAAAAAATACGAAACGGATTTTCCGTTTGAAATGTTCGCCGAAATAGGAAAAAAATTCAACTTTGACGAAAAGCATGCTAAACAGGTCGCCTGTCTTTCCGAAAAACTTTTTTTTGCGTTTGAAGAATCGTACAAGTTATCTAAAGAATATCTCAGGTATTTAATTGCCGCGGCAATGCTGCACGATATAGGAAATTTCGTGTCGATGTCTAAGCATCACAAACATTCGCTTTATTTGATAAAAAATATCGATTTCTCCGGTTTCAGCGACTATGAAAAGGCGATAATCGCCAATATAGCAAGATATCATAGAAAAAGTACCCCTAAAAAGCATCATGATTTATATAAAGACATAAGAGAAGGGGATATAGATGCCGTGATTAAACTATCGTCTATACTCAGGGTTGCAGATGCTCTCGACAGGGAGCATAAAGGAAACGTCGAAGATATAAAACCTTCCGTTACGGATAAAATAATTACGATTAATCCGGTTTATAGCGGAGATATACTTTTAGAAGCCGAATCGTTAGAAACGAAAAAAGACTTAATGGAAAAATTAACCGGCAAGTACATTTTTCTTAATGCTCAATGAAGGCTAATATTTTTATAGTAGTCGATATAGGGGCCGGCAGTATAAGATGCCAGATTTCCGAAATATCAAAAAATTCCAATGCGGAGCGCAGAATAAGAATCCTCGAGTATATCGTATTCCCGTTAAGTATAGGAGAGGATACTTTTCTTAAAAAATATATTACTTTAGATACCGTTTACAAAGCGGCGGAAATTTTTAAAAAAATTAAGCTTAAATTTAAAGAATACGATATTAACGGCAATTATAAAGCCGTATGCACCAGCGCAGTCAGGGATGCGGATAATAAGCATTTTTTTATAAACCACATAAGGGTGAAAACCGGTATAGAACTTGAAATAATAGATGCCGAAGAAGAGCTTTATATAAAATATTTAGGAGTCGGCGAATCGCTTAAAGGCTTTAAAAAGCTTGAAAGCAAAGGAGCAGTTCTGATTAACCTTTCGAGCGGAAATGTCGGTATAAATATAAGAAAAAATAAAATAAGCCTGTTTTCGTCCACTCTTCCATACGGGGCATTAAGAATTTCGCAGCTATTCAGCGACATAGAGGAAAAAATTAAATACAGGGCTTATGAGCAGTATATAAACAAGCTTGTTTTGCTCCTTAAAAAAAGCTGCTTAGAATACGATAAAATTAATTCCGTGATAGGTTCCGACACTTCCACCGGATTACTGCTTGAAATATTTAAAATACAAACTAATTTTTTCGATATTGTAGATTTGGCATATCTTTACTCTCGAATTAAAACCGTATCCGCTTCGGAAATATCCGGCGAATTATCTATCGGCGAATATGAATCTAAAATTTTAAAGCCTGTATTATACCTGTATATATCTATTATGAAATCTGTAGGAGCAAAAAAGCTTTACTTTTCCGATCAGAACTTTTCCGACCAGCTGACGAGGTTTTATCTCGCGAAAACAAAAGAAAAAAAATTTAATAAAAAATTAACCGACTATTTCTTTTACTACGGGAAAAGATATAACTTAGACGAAAAACATGCAAAACAGGTTCTGCTGTTTTCCGAAAAAATCAGACGTTCGCTGAAGAATATATTGATAATTAAAGCGGATGAAAAGATAGCCCTTACCGGTGCGGCTATTCTTCACGATATAGGATATTATACCGATATAAACGATCATCAAGAGTATTCCAATAAAATTATTAATTCATTGAACATACCCGGTTTGGACAGGGAAATACTTGAAAATATCGGATTATGTTCGCTTTTTCACGGAAGCGGCGAGCGGCATGCTTCCGATGCGGCGTATTATAAATTGAGCCCCGAAAGGGAACTTACTATAAAAAAAATAATATCTATTTTGAAAATAGCCGACGCTTTAGATGCCAGCCATATGCAGTTAATAAAAAATATAACGATAGAAACGATAGATAAATTCGTCAAAGTTACCGCAGTTTCATCAGTCACGCCTTTTCTAGAGATAAAATATTTTAAATTAAAATCTAAAGATTTTCTTGAAACATTCGGCATTCCCATAGAACTTTACGTAAAGCTCGATTATGAATAACGCAGGCAAATATAGCTATAACAACAGGGAGTTAAGCTGGCTCGATTTTAACGAAAGAGTGCTTATGCAGGCGGCTGACGAAGCAGTTCCTATATGCGAAAGACTGAAATTTTTAGCTATACATTGCGCAAATCTCGACGAATTTTTTATGATAAGGACGGCAGGATTAAAGGATTTGGTATCGGCGGGTTATAATGAAAAAGATACATCCGGTTTCACACCCACTGAAATATTAGAGGAAATTTCCCGCAGGGTTCATAAGCAGGTTAAAAAAAACGCCGAAATTTTTAAATCGTTAGCCATGAAACTTTCCAAGCTCAATATCGAGATATTCCCCGCGGAGTCTTTGGACATCGAAATATTGGACGAAATATTTTATAACGAAATATCTCCGGTAATTGCACCTCTTATGATTTCGGAAATAGAAAAAATACCGTTTATTTTTAATTTAAAAATTTGTTTATTCGTAGAATTAGAAAATGAAAATAAAGTATTTGACGCATTGATTATTCTTCCGGAAAATATAAAAAAAGCTTATAAAATTAAAAAATCTAAAAAATCATACTATTTTACTTCCGAAAATATTATAGAAAGGTATATAGATAAAATATTTCAGGGTTATGCGGTAAAAGATTATTTTTTATTCAGGGTAACAAGAAATGCGGATCTGCCTATAAAACACGAAGATATAGAAGACCTTATGTCGGCAATAGAAGAAAACATTTCGGATAGGAAGTGGAGCAATATCGTAAGGGTCGAAATAGACAGGGAAATTACCGTCGCCTTAATGAACAAAATAAAGCATTACCTAAGCATAAATGGAGATTGCGGGGATAAAGACCTGTATATAACGAACCGTCCGCTTAATCTTTCTTATCTTTTTAATATTAACGAAGAAAACAAAAGCTTGTATTACAAACCTTTCAAATCGTCGATACCTGATTATCTGAAAAATAAGAACATTTTCGATATCGCAAAAAAGAAAGATATTTTACTTTTCAGGCCTTGCAACGATTTTAAAATTATTTCAAAGTGGATTGACGAAGCCGGAAAAGATAAAAACGTGCTATCTATAAAGATGACGCTATACAGGACGGATAAAAACTCTAAAATAGTTGAATCATTGGCAAATGCGGCGCTAAAAGGAAAACACGTATGCGCCGTAGTAGAGCTTAAAGCAAGGTTCGACGAAGAAAAAAACGTAAAATGGGCAAAGAAACTTGAAGAAGCCGGCTGCATAGTGACGTACGGCTTTCCCGACAAAAAAATTCATGCGAAAATATTTCTAGTTACAAGAAGTGAAGAAGGCAGAATCGTAAGATACGCCCATATTTCCACCGGAAACTACAACGAATATACAGCAAATATTTATACCGACATAGATTATATTACTTCGGAAGAAAAGGCATGTTCCGAAATATCGAACATGTTTAATCTTATGGCCGGTTATTCGGACGTATTTAAATGGAACAGGATAAAATTGTCTCCGGTCAATCTTAGGGAGGCGCTCTCGGAACTTATCGATTTTGAAATAAGCGAGTCCAAAGCCGGCAGACGCGCCGAAATAATAATTAAGGTAAATTCGGTTTTCGATGCCGGAATCACCGATAAAATTTATTCTGCAAGTTCGGCGGACGTTTTAGTAAAAATGATTGTAAGAGGTATATGTTCGATAAAGCCGGGTATAAGCGGTTTGAGTGAAAATATCGAGGTAAAAAGCATAATAGGAAGGTTTTTGGAGCATGCAAGGATATACTATTTTTATAGCGGCGGAAAAGAAAAAATTTTCATATCGACCGCCGATTTAATGACGAGAAATCTAGATAAAAGAATAGAGCTGTTTTTTGAAATAAAAGACGCAGAGTCTAAAAAAAAGCTTATGAACATAATCGAATGCAACATTAACGACGACTTAAAATCATGGCATCTTAAAGAAGAACGATATACTTTTGCTAAGCAGGATAATTCAAAATTTAACTGCCAGGAAAGAATTTGCAGTAAATTTGATAAGGAAAAATAAAACTTCATTTTTTTAATATTTCAAAAATTTAACATAAACGTCATAAAAACGTAACATTCGTTTGATAAGATGTTTATATTAGTTAAATTCTTACCGTATAACCAAATTTTCAATCCATAATCTATTATTTAATTGCAAAAACAAGAAAATAATTTAAATAAGGAGTTAAAAATGGAAAATGAAGCATTTTTTAATAACATCGTTGAAAGCGCAAGTCAAAATGCCGTTTTAATGAGGTCAAGATTTTTAAATATTATAAGAAAGCAGATAAAATCTTCACCATCAAAACGCTGTGTTATGAACGTAAAATGCGGATGTAACGAAAATAATTTTGATGTTCTCGTTACCGAAGAAGATATAGCAAGAGTTTACGACAGATTTGCCAAAAAATGTCCGGTATGCGGAGAAATTATCAAAATTAACTTTAATTTTGCTTAATCTTTATTAAATCTCTATATATGCAATATTATATGCAATTAATTAAGAATAAGCTAAAATTACCGAAAAAAATACCGGTTTGCAAGAATTTGGTTTTTAGGGCAGTATTTTACGGTTTAATTTTTTCCGGTATTTTTACTGCTGTTTTGTTTTATATGAATAGCAGAGGTATAAGCGTAAGCGACTTTGTTTATGTGCTATTCATTATAATAATTCCATTTTTTATAGGGTTATTATTGTCGTTTCTAATTTCTAGTTCTATTAAAGACGATATAGAAGATGTTTTTTCGTTAATAGACGAAATAACCTCGGTAAAAAATATAAGCGAAATTAAAAACAGCTCGAAAAATTTGTTTTAAATCTTAGGTTTGAAGGATTCAAATTTGCTATAGACGATTTCGGTTCCGGTTATAGTTCGTTCCTGTACTTAAAATATTTACCGGTTGATTTCATTAAAATAGACGGAGAATTCTCAAGGGGTTTAGTTAAGGGCGGAAAAATGGACAGGGCGGTTGTTATGAGTCTCGTCACGATAGCAAAAGAACTAAATATTAAGACTATAGCCGAGTATATTGAATCGGAGGCTATTATGAAATTCAAATTAAGTATTCAAAACTTTTTTAAATTTTATGCGTTAATCGTTTTAAAAAATGGGGTCAGTTTTATTTGACTTTAAATCTAAAATTTTAAGGTTACGTTTCTAACATAAGGCACGAACACGCCTCCGTTCTTAAATACGTTGAAAATTTATGGGGAATAGACCCTTTAACCGAGAGGGACAGATATGCAAACGGTTTCGAAGACGCATTTATTATTTAAATTGTTACAAAATCGTAACATAAATTTAACGTAATCTTAACACAATAATGTTAATTAATATGCTAATATTTTTATAATACTGTAAGCTTAGTTTAATATCAAATCTCTCCCCCGAGAAGCTTCCGGAGTTAACTTTAAAGTTGGTTCCGGAAGCTTATTTAAATTTATCAAATAATTAAATATGCAAAATAATAGATAAATTGTATAACAATCCAAATGTTAAAACCATTTTTTATTTATTCATGCATCGCGTAAAATTCCATTAACGGCTTAAAAGCGAAATGTTACAGAAATTTAACATAAACGTCATAAAATTGTAACATTAGTTTGATAGAATTTTATTTAATATAAAATTAGATAAATTATTCAATTTAATTCAATGAGGAGGAATTATTAATGGAATCTGCGAAAGATTTAAGAAACAGCCTGCTTGATAAGGTTGACGACATCGACCTTGTAAAGCATCATTTCAGGACGATGTTTACGGCCGGAATGGGTTTTTTTACGGATGCTTACGACCTTTTTATAATCGGGGTCGTTATTGCGCTTCTTACGCCGATATGGCACCTTACGACGCCGGAAGTTGCAATGCTGGGAAGTTCGTCTTTAATTGCGGCGGCGCTTGGGGCATATATTTTTGGAAGAGTATCGGATATTTTCGGAAGAAAAGCAATTTACGGTTTGGAAGTTTTGATTTTAACGATAGGCGCGATAGGTTCAGCTTTTTCGCAGGATATCACCCAGCTTATAATATGGAGGATAGTTTTGGGCATAGGAATCGGAGGCGATTATCCTATAAGCGCGATAATAATGAGCGAATATTCAAACAGAAAAGACAGAGGAAAATTAGTTTCTATGGTTTTTTCGCTTCAAGGAATCGGATTAGTAGTCGGCCCTATGGTAGCTATTCTTATTATAATGCTCGGCGTGCCGCACGATATGGCTTGGAGAATACTTTTGGGATTAGGCGCCATACCTGCCGCAAGCGTAATATATTTAAGAAGAAAGATTAAAGAGACGCCTTATTTCAGTCTTAGCGCAAAAGGGGATGTTTCGGGAACGGTTGCCGCTATTAACGACTTAACCGGTTCTAAAATCACAGCCGCCGAATCAAAAAACTCAGAAAACGGAAACGGCGTCAAATTAAAAACAAAATGGACGGATATGTTTACCTATCCTAATAATTTAAGGCTTCTCGGAACGGCGGGTTCATGGTTCTTATTGGACTGGGCTTTTTACGGAAATTCTATAAGCTGGCCGCTCGTCATGAAGTCTATTATGCCTCACGCCAGTTTTATTCGGGGACTTGCCCTATCTACTATAGTTTTTATAGTTTTTGCCGCGCCGTTTTATTGGATAGCCGCATTCAGTATGGACAAACTGGGAAGGAAATTTATTCAGACCGTCGGATTTATAGGCATGGCAGTCGCTTATCTTATCATTTCATTTACGAGTTTCGGAGGATATGAACTTATTCCGGCCGTGTTTATGATAGTGTTTGGTATGAGTTATATATTTACGGAATTTGGACCAAACGTTACGACTTTCGTATATCCGGCGGAAGTGTTTCCTACGCCTATAAGAGGATTGGGCGACGGAATTTCGGCGGGAAGCGGAAAATTCGGCGCATTCCTTGGTACCCTGTTATTTCCGTTCTTAATGGTCGCCTTTAAAGTTAAAGGAACATTCTTGATACTTGCGGTAATTGCTATTTTAGGAGCGATACTTACCACGGTTGCTTTGCCGGAAACGAAAGAAATGTCGTTAAGAGAAGTTGCTCAAGAAGACAAATACTTAGATGAAGATAAAATATCGGTGCCGGATTCCGCAATGCCTCATAAAGCTTAATTTTATATGATATAATTAAATAGATAAGAATATATGCGATATAAGCTTAAGAAAATTATTAAAATAATTTATAAAAATTTAATTAAGTTAAGGCGAATGAACGAATGAAGTATTCAAAAGCGGATACGCATATTCATACAAGCTATAGCGACGGAAATAATTCGCCGGAAGATATCGTCGAGGCGGCGGCGGGTAAACTTAGCGTAATCGCCGTTACTGACCACAACAGGATTAAAGGCGCTTTTAAAGCGAAAGAATATGCCTTAAAAAACAGTTTTCTTGAAGTTGACGTTATTATCGGCGAAGAGATATCTACTAAAAATGGTCATATAGTAGGTCTTTTTTTAGAAAACAAGATAATACCCGGTAAGACGGCTCAGGAAACTATCGACGAAATACATTCGCAAGGGGGGCTGGCAATAGCCCCCCATCCTTATTATTTCGTTTCTTATGCGGAAAAAGGCTATCAGCCGGTCAGAAAACTTTTAAACGAGTTAGATTTCGATGCGATAGAAGTTATTAATAATTCCAGCACTTTTTCGGTTTTTTCCAATGCGGCGGCTTCTTTGGCAAACGTCTCCATAGGGCTTCCCCAGCTCGGGGTAAGCGACGCCCACAGAAGCGATTTTATAGGCAAGGGCTATACCGGTTTTTACGGAAAAACGGCCTTAGATTTACGGTCGCAGATAAAGGAGAAGAAGATTACCGCCCATTTTAACCATTATTCATTTCAAGAGTTTAAAATAAATACCTTTCAGTCCGCAAAATCTTTTTATTTTTATTTTTTCGGAAATAAAGCCGGCGGTAATGATCCGGTATAACTTCTTAATATGCTTTTTTGATTTATGCATTTAAGAGGAATTTAGTGAATAATTTCAAATCTTTGTCTATATCTTTCAGCAAAGAAGGCAATATTTCCATTAGCGGTTTAATTTTTTCGGGATTTATATTATAAGTATATATATTCCTTATAAGGTGACGAAAACTTCGATATTCTTGTAGGTTGTTTTTAAGTTTGCCGGAAATAACAGGAGGACGGATGCCTGTTATATCTAAACTCATTTGGGCAAGCAATTCTTCGTGCCAATTTTGTCCGTCCGGTATATTTTCATCCACTTCTTTTGCAATTAATTTAAAAATTTTTTCAATGCCTGAATAAAAACTATGCAAATTTAATGCAACGCTGTCAAAATATAAATCGTCGTTGGTATCGCATGCTTTTTTCCACGCAACTTCGGCTCTTTTTGCGGAGTTATGAATTCCGTTAAGTTCTTCAAGTATTTTTGCGGATAAAATATTGCCTTTATTCATTTTCCGATAAGATAATGCCTTCGCTTAGGATTGCTTTTTTTAAAGATTCCTTGCAATCGTTAAAGTCAACTAAATCAACATTCCATTTAGTGCTGTATCCCGTGGCAAAAGCCGCCGCTTTGTAAAATAAATCGTTCGGCATATTCCATACGGCTAAATCTATGTCGGAGTTTTTCGTTATTCTATTTTTTGCAAGAGAACCGAATAATACTACTTTTTCTGCTTGGAATTTTTCCGAAAGGCCTCTGCTTATGGCTTTTGCCGTATCAATTGCATCTTTAACGCAATATTCCGGCAGATAAAGGTTTTTCTTATGGAAAGGCTTGTAATTTTTCCAATTTTCGATTTTTTTATCTTGCTTTACAATTTTATTCATAACTTTCTTTATAGCTAAACCCCATATAAATCATAAATAAATTATGATTAAAACTTAAGTTATGAGCATCTTTAATATATTTACATTTTACCATAATAAAACCGGTTTATAAAGAAAATATAAACAGAAAATATAAAATATATTTATAATTCAGGAATTTATCTTGCGGTTGTGCTATAATGAAAAAAATATACTTACGATGGTATTTATTGTGGACGCATTATATAAGAACAATGTAAAATCTAATAAAAGCGGCACGCGGGAGATAAAGTAAGGTTTAAAAATGGTAAATACTCTTATTGCGACGGGCAATGCACACAAGTTTGAAGAAATTAAAGCTATAATGGTTAAATTTGCCGACTTAAATTTAAATTTGGTTTATTTGGATAAAAGATATAAGGTCGAAATAGTCGAAGACCGAGAAACTTACGAAGAAAACGCAAAAGTTAAAGCAGAGGGATATTTTAAATTTTTGGAAAAAAATCCGAAGCTAAAGACGGAATTAAATCTTGATTTTATAGTCAGCGAAGATTCAGGACTTGAGGTTGAGTGTCTTGGGGGCGCCCCCGGGCTTTTTACGGCAAGATATGCCGGAGAAAATGCCTCCGATGAGGCAAATATCGAAAAACTGCTCAATGCGATGAGGCATAAGGAAGACTGCATAAAAAACAGGAGCGCTAAATTCGTTTGCCATGCATGTCTTTACGATGTCAGGAAAAATAATTTTGAGTTTTTTTACGGAGAATTGAACGGTTTAATTGCCGAAGAAGTAAGCGGAACAAAAGGTTTCGGCTATGACCCCGTTTTTATCGTGCCGCAGTTCAATAAAACGGCGGCGCAGATTGCCGCCGGAGAAAAAAACGCAATATCGCACAGGGCTGTTGCTTTTAGGAAAATTGCCGAGGCGATAAAAAGAAGAAATTAACAAGCGTTATTTCTGCTAAGCCAGGAATCCAGAAGAAAATATCCGATTATTATTAAGTTATGGATAAAAAACTTATAAGTGAATTTGAATCACTGCTTGGGAAGGACAGGGTGCTGTCGGAAACTGAGGAACTTCTATGTTATTCCTACGATGCAACCTCTAAGGATTTCATGCCGGAAGTCGTAGTATTTCCGCTTAATGCAGAAGAAATATCCAAAATAGTTAAATTGTGCCTGAAATACAATAATACTCCTATCGTCGGAAGGGGTTCGGGAAGCGGATTTTCGGGAGGGAGCCTGCCTTTAAAAGGCGGAGTCGTAGTTTCGTTTACTAAGATGAATAGAATCCTGGAATTAGACGAAGAAAATATGTTCGTTACGGTAGAACCGGGAATTATTAACGCCGACCTCAAGTCTTACCTTTCCGAAAAAGGATATTTTTATCCGCCGGATCCTGCGAGTTACGAGTTTTCGACGATAGGCGGCAACGTGGCCGAATGTTCGGGCGGACCTTCCGCCGTAAAATACGGAGTTACTAAAGATTACGTAGCCGCGCTCGAAGTTATAACAGGAGAAGGCGAAATTATGCATACAGGCTCAAAAACCGTTAAAAACGTATCCGGCTATAATCTTACTCAGCTTTTTGCCGGTTCCGAAGGAACTCTCGGCCTTTTTTCAAAAATTACCCTTAAAATTTTATCCAAACCTAAAGAAAAATCTTTGATTTTAGCATCTTACGACGATATAAACAAAGGATTTAAAGCGGCAATATCCCTTTTGAAGCTCAGAAACAGACCGTCTATGCTTGAATTTATGGATAAATTTTCTATAGAATCCGTTAAAAGCATTTTTAAAAGCGATATAATAAAAATAACGGGCAAATTTCTGTTTATAATAGAAGCCGACGGTTATAAGGAAGAAGTGGAGAAGTCTATTGGAGAATATAAAAAGATATTGGAGGAATTTTCTCCGGTTTTCCTTTTTGCATCGGAAAAAAGCGAAGATAAAAAAGTTATAATGGATGCAAGGAAAGCCATATCGCCTTCTTTAAGAAAATACGGCGACCTTAAAATAAATAACGATATTGCGGTTCCGATAAATAAAATTCCGGAAATGCTTGCTTTCTTAGAAGAAACTTCGAAAAAATACGGGATTCCCGTTATAAACTTCGGGCATTTCGGGGACGGCAACATTCACGTAAATATTATGCTCGATAAAAGCAACGCCGAAATGTCGGAAAAAGGCGGAAAAGCAAAATACGACGTATTAAAGAAAGCCGTCGAACTTGGCGGCAGTTTGTCGGGCGAACACGGAATCGGGCTTGAAAAAAAAGAGTTTATGAAACTGAAATACGACGCTTATTATATGAATCTGTTGAAAAACATCAAGAAAGTTTTCGACCCGCAAAATATTATAAATCCCGGAAAGATATTTTAGTCCGAGAGTTATCGGCTCGCCAACTTTTCTGGTATTTTCATCCAAATCAAAGACATGCTTCGATAAGCTGGTGGACGAAAATATTGCTTTCGCAGGAATGATGCCTTTTGAGTAAAAAGTTAAACTTTCATATTGTCATTCCCGCGAAAAGCGATATTTTTGTCCACAAAATTATAAATAAAAAAGGAGTTTTATTATATTGAAAGAAAAAAATGCAACCTATGTTAATTGCGTTCACTGCGGCAAGTGCCTGCCTGCCTGCCCTTCTTATAATATAGGTTTCAACGAATTTTTAAGTCCGAGAGGCAGAGTGCGTATAGTTTTAACCGATTATGCCGACAGTCTTCCTTTAAGAGCAGGCAAGGTGCGTGAATCGATGTCGTCATGTCTTCTGTGCGGAAGATGCGAAAAGGTGTGTCCAAACGACGTTAATATAGTAGAACTTATTATTAACGAAAAAATAAAACTGGAAGATTTTGCGAAAAAGGATTTTTCTTCCGATAAATTAGCATTAAATATTCTTAAAAATAAAAGAGAAATTTTATTAAAAACCGCCTTAAAAATTGCAAATATTCCTTTCGTCAAAAAATTGTCGGGCAGAAATTCACCCTTGCCTGAAGGCAAATCTTTTATAGGAAGCAGAGACCTTATATTTAATGCCGATGCCGCCGCAGCGCAATCTCCGTCAGGCAACCGCCCCGCCCTGCGGGCACCCCTCCTTGAAAGGAGGGGAGTTGCAGGGGAGGATTCAGATACTTCGTCGGAAAAACCGCCGTCCCCGCTTCTTAAGAAGGAGACGGGGGCTATAAGAGAGCATTCGGATGCTTCGTTGGAAAACCAGCGGACACTAGCTCTTAAGAATGAGAGGGGAGTTGATGACGGTAAAAATATTTTTAAAGCCGGATATTTCGGCGGATGCGTTTTTAACGCCGTATATCCGCAGATATCTATGGATACCGTAACCTCCTTGACTAAAAACGGAGTCGAAGTTTTCGTTCCAAAAATGCAGGGATGCTGCGGTCTGCCTTTTATATCGAGCGGCGACTTAAAGTCCTTTAAAGAACTTGCCGTCAATAACGCTTTGTCTTTTAAAGGCAAAAAATTAGATTATATAGTAACGTCCTGCGCTTCTTGCTCATATTCTATCAATAAACTTTATCCTGAGTATTTTAACGAAAACGAAGAAAATTATACCGAAATTATGGATTTTTCTAAAAAATTAATCAGTATTTGGTCTTTTTTTAATGAATTTAAAAAACACGGTTTTGAGATAAAAAAAGGAAAATTGGATAATGAAACCGAAGCGGTATTTCATATCCCGTGCCATCTTTCGAATATGCCGGATTTTAAGCCGGATTCAACTAATAAAAAGCTGATAGGAGAGCCGGGTTTAATTGCGGATAAAATCGAAGGATTAAAACTAAAACCCTTAAAATATAACTATTGCTGCGGCAACGGCGGCATGTTTAACGTCAGGCATTACGATTTATCCAAAAAAATTACTAAACGCAAATTTAAAGAAATTAAAGAAGCGGCTCCGCAGGAAATATTAACGTCCTGTTCGGGATGCATGTTTTCTTTGAAAGACCAGAGCGGAATTTTAAAGCATAGTCAAACTATTCCCGTAAGCCATTTAATTAGTATTTATACGCATAGTCTGCAGGGAGAAAAATGATTTTACTGCTGCGGTAAAGGAAAATAGCGCGGATTAATCAGCATAGTTACGGCATTTTTCGCCTTTTTTATCTTTACAGGGAGCGTGCCTGCAAGTTCTCCGTCGCACTGATAATATATTAATTTATCCGTCGAATCGTCCGTCGAAGTTATAGTTACTTCATCGTCTTTTTTATAAAAATCGGGATTGTTTGAATATTTTTTGTAAAATATCAATGATTTTAATATGGAAAAAATCACGTCGGCAGTTCCGGCGGCATTTTTTACCGTCCTTATATGAAATTTATCGTCTAAAGGCGAATTGTTCGGAAATATTTTAAAAGGTCCCCCGTAATAGCGTATGTTTGAAACGATAATTTCTTTCGCGCAGGTAATTTTTTCATTATTTTTTTCCATACATAAATCGTAAAAATTATATTTTTTAGTCATTTTTATTATGTTTGAAATATAGCTTATATATTTCGTCGAATTATTATAAATTCTCCTTTTGTTGTTCCTGATTTTTTCTTCCATGTTTTTAACTACGAAAGCGTCAAGTCCTATGCCGGTCATGGCAAAAAAAAATCTTTCGTTTGCCCGCCCTAAACCTATTTTGACGGGTTTGTATACATTTAGGATTTCAGGGAGGGCTTTTTTTAAAGAATGCGGAGTTTTATTTTCCATTGCAAAAAGATTAACCGTGCCCATAGGTAAATGAGCGATAGGAATTGCCGAATATACCAGAGTGTTTATAACGTAATTTAAACTTCCGTCTCCGCCGGCTACTAAAACCGCATCGTAAGAGTTTTCGATACTTTCTTTTTCTATTGAGGCTTCCAGTATATTCAGAGTATCTGCCGAAATATTTTTAAGTTTAAAAAAACTTAATATGTAAGATAGCTTTTTTTCCGAAAAACGGCCCGATTTCGGATTATAAATAATTAATACTTTTTTAAAATTCATATTGCTTAATTTTATTAAATGTATAGATTATTTGCAACGGTTAATCAATTTGTTCACCTTAAATTAATATGACACCTTTTCTGTTTTGCAAATTTGACTTTATTACAATGCTCTATTATAATGTAGATGAGCAAAAGTAATTAAAATACAATTAAATACAACGGTTAAATACATTTAATTCGGAGTTTATATGCACCATACCAATACAAATATTTTTGATAAAAAAGTATATATACCGTATATGTCGGATGCGGCATACGCTTTAAGCGCCGCATTTAGAAGATGCGGAGTAGATTCCGCGGTTATGGACGAACCGGACGAGTCCACTCTCGATTTCGGACTTAAGTTTACTAACGGAAACGAATGCATGCCTTGTTTCGTTACTACCGGAGATATTATTAAAGTTATAGAAAAACCAGATTTCGACGCAAAGAAATCGGCTTTTTTTATGCCGACTTCTCCCGGACCATGTAAATTCGGCCAATATAACAGATTGCACGAGATGGTTCTCGATAATCTCGGCTATACTGACGTAGAATTTGTCGTTCCCAGCGCTAAAAAATCTTATACGGATTTCATAGGAGACAAAGCTACGCTTTTTAGAAGGGTCGCATGGCAGGGCTGCGTAGCCGTAGATACTCTTGAAAAAGCTTTATACAGGGTGAGGCCTTATGAGATTACAAAAGGCGATGCGGTTTCCGTTTATAGGGAATGCATAAATATTGTAGTAGAGGCAACCGAGAAAGGCAAAGATATTTACGATACTATGGCGGTATGCGCCAAAAAATTCGAAAGGATCCCAAGAAAAGATGAAGACAGGCCTCTCATAGGTATAGTCGGCGAAATATTTTTAAGGCTTAACAAATTTACCAACAATTTTACGATAGAAAAGGTAGAAGCTCTCGGAGGCGAAGTTTCGGTGGTTCCGACGTATAAATGGATAACTTTTACTACCCATGAATATGCGGTAAACGCTTTAAGAAGCAGGAAAGTAAAAGATATTTTTTTAAGTTTCTTAGTTAATTATTACCAGAGAAAAGACGAAACGGGCATGTTTAAACCGTTCAAAAAACTGCTGAGAAACCATAAAGAAACCAGCATAAAAGATATACTTTCTTATTCAAGAAAATACCTTGATTTGTCGCTTGGAGGCGAAGCTATTCTTACCGTGGGCGAATCCGTAGATTTTGCAAAAAAAGGGTATTCAGGCGTAATAAGTATTCATCCTTTCCACTGCATGCCGGGTTCTATAGTTCAGATAGTATCAAAAAAATTCAGGGAAGACCTTAATAATTTTCCATGGATAAATTTATGGTTCGACGGCCAGGAAAGTACTAATTTAATGCTCAGGCTTGAAGCATTTATGCATCAGGCAAGACAGTGGAAGGGGGTCAAAAATGAATTGCAGGAAGCCGCGTAAATTAAATAAATTATTTCTTGTTTTCCTATTATTCTTAATTTTAAATTTATTTATAAGCGGCGGTTTTTTAGTTAAATATTCATTTGCATATAATTCAGGCAATTCTACAGTCGAGCGCATTTTCAACAAGATTAAATCGGGGGTCGTTCATATAGAAGTATTAGGCTATGCACGGCTTAAGAACGGCGCTATTATGCCGGAAGAAGATATAGGCACCGGATTTTTTATAAACAAAAACGGCGATATACTTACTAATTTTCACGTTATAGGAAATGCGGGCAAGATATTTATCAGTTTTCTTAAATATAAAAATATAAGGGCAAGCATCGTAGGAACCGACCCCATGTCGGATATTGCGGTTATACATATAAATCCGGCCGGTAAAATTATAAAGCCTTTAACTTTAGGCGATTCAAACGATCTTAGAGTAGGCGAAAGAGTAATTGCGGTAGGTAATCCGTATAATCTTTACCAGACCGTTACGACCGGAATCGTCAGCGGCTTAAAACGGTCTTTGTTCTTTCCTTCGGCAAGATTTTACGGGAATATAATTCAGACCGACGCAGCTATTAATCCCGGAAATTCGGGAGGCCCGCTCGTAGATTATAACGGCCGCGTTATCGGCATAAACACGGCAAAACTTGCTAACAACGCTCAGAATATAGGCTTTGCCATTCCTATCGACCTTGCTAAAAGAGATATACCGGAATTAATAAAGTATGGCAGGGTTATCCGTCCTTGGCTTGGAATAGAAGCTATAAAGTTAACTAAAAGCGTTGCTGTTCTGCTCGGCATAAAACATGTCGATAAAGGATTGCTTATCGAAAAAGTATTTCCTAACAGTCCGGCTTCTATAGCCGGTTTGGTTGCCGGCAATAAAGTTATAGCAATGAAAAACATTAATTATATAATAGGCGGAGACATAGTAACAAGATTAAACGGCAAAAAAGTCTATTCTTTTTCGCGGCTTGAAAAACTTATAAGTTCATTTATGCCCGGGCAGATTATTACGCTTAAAATTCACAGGGGAAAAATAGTGAAATTTGTTAAAGTCAGATTATCGAGCGTTCCTTCGGGTTTATCGTGATGTATAAATAAAATAGAGGTTTAGCTTAATGTTTTTGACGGAAAAGAAAGATATAAAAGAATTAGACGAAGCTTTAAAGAAATATAAAAAAATCGGCGTCGTTGGCTGCGCTTCCTGCGCCTCGGTCTGCTTGACGGGCGGCAGCAGGGAAGTGAAGGAAATGAAAAAACACTTAGAGGCGTCGGGGAAAGAGGTTACGTTTACTATATCAATCGACGAACCGTGCGATAAAAGGGTATTAAAAGAAGATATACGTTTTGTAGAAGACGAGCTTAAAGAAACCGAAGCAGTAGTCGTTTTGTCCTGCGGAACGGGCGTGCAGACTATAGGAGAGTTCATACAAAAGAAGGTAGTTTCAGGAACGGACAGCAAGTATATAGCGCAGACGGAACACATAGGAGAATACTACGCTCTATGCGGAGGATGCGACATATGCAGATTGAATTTTACCGGAGGAGTCTGTACCGTCACTTTATGTCCGAAAGGCCTTCTAAACGGTCCTTGCGAAGGGCGTAACGGCAATAATTGCGAAGTTTTCGAAGACAAAGAATGCGTATTCGTAAAATCTTACGAGCTGTTGAAAAAATATTCCGAAGAAGACAATCTTAATAAAATTTTTGAACCAAGAGACTACGGTCATTCTGCTGCAAGAACAAAAATTTAATCTATCTGATATATAACGATATATATGCAAATTATACCGCAAATCGAAACTCCGGTAAGCAAAAACTACTCCGTTTTTGAAGAAAATTTAATTAAATTATTAAACGATATCGAAAACAATACGAAAAACAATGCGGAGACGGATAATTCTTTACCGCAGATAATTATAGAGCAAAATTTTGGTTTTAACGCTTTATTATTATGCAGGGATTTAAAAGAAAAACATAAAATTAAAACCGCATACGCTTTTAACATGAGGGATAAAAACAGGATATCTCTACTGTCCGATTTAATTACGCTTAAGCAGATCGGCTTAAAAGACATAATAGTTTTTGAAGGAGTTCATCCGTTAAAAACCGAATTTAAATCGGCAAAACCCGTTTACGATATCGATATACTCGGACTCGGTT
>JAJYPL010000020.1 GCA_021795355.1 bacterium
TTAAATCGGCGTTGAAATTAAAATTTAAGACTAAAAAAGGAGGTGAAAATTATTTTTGTTCAAGAGGAAAATGGGGGGGGTCAAATTTAAATGCGGATGGGGGTCAAATCTCTTGACAAACAACATCTTATGAAACTTATGCCCTAACACATAACATAAATGTAATAAAATGCCATTCTACATTAAGCCCTAAACAAAGTCGAAAGCTTGATAAAGAAATTATTAAAGCAGGCGGGAAAGTTGCTGGAAAGGTTTACAATGCTGGAAAGGTTTTCAATAAAGTAATCGGCAAAATAATACTTGATCCCAAGATCAATGTTCTAATTACTAAACCAATGAAAAATAAGTTACTTAACATACATAATCCAACATAAAAAATAATAATAAATAAAATGTGCTTGAAAATTAATGCCTATAGTGTTTTAATAAACTTAATTAAATCTTAAAACCCTAAAAGGTTGATGCAGATAGCTCTATCAACGTTAACTCCTGTGATAGAAGGAAAAAAGACCATGAAACTTAAATATTATTTAATAATTTTATTATTTCTGCTTTTACCACCTGCTCTTGCCCTGGCTTATTCTTCTGGCCATGCTAAAAATCTAAGCGCAAAGGCCGAAAAAATATTAGGACTTAATTATTATTACGGACGCAATGGGGTAGCTATGAACTATTCCAAGGCGGTTTATTGGTTTCGTAAAGCTGCAAGTCAGGGAGATATAAACGCTATGTTTGATTTAGGTGATGCTTACTATTACGGCAGGGGAGTAAAGCAGGACTACTCCATGTCGGTCTATTGGTATAAAAAAGCCGCAGTTCGTGGCAATATCCATGCACAGGTTGCGTTAAGCAATGCCTATTATTACGGCCGTGGGTTAACACTTAACTACTCAAAGGCAGTTTACTGGGCCAGAAAAGCTGCTGTCCATGGAAATGTAGTCGCCCAGAGTTTTTTAGGTATAATTTACTACTTTGGATATGGGGTACCTCAAAATTATTCCAAGGCGGTTTACTGGTTTCGGAAGGCCGCAGACCAGGGGAATATCGATGCGCAGGTTTATTTAGCCAGCGCTTACTATTACGGCCATGGCGTAAAGCAAAATTATTCCAAGGCGGTTTACTGGTTTCGGAAGGCCGCAGACCAGGGAAGTGCCGATGGCCAGTATGATTTAGGCGATGCTTACTATTACGGTCATGGCGTAAAGCAAAATTATTCCAAGGCGGTTTACTGGTTTCGGAAGGCCGCAGACCAGGGGAATCCTCATGCCCAAGTTACATTAGGCACTATTTATTATCTCGGATATGGGGTACCTCAAAATTATTCCAAGGCGGTTTACTGGTTTCGGAAGGCCGCAGACCAGGGAAGTGCCGATGGCCAGGCTCATTTAGGCAGTGCTTATTATCTTGGAAGGGGAGTTAAGCAAAATTATTCTAAAGCGGTTCATTGGCTTAAGAAGGCTGCGGAGCAGGGGAACACAGATGCTCAGGTTGCTTTAGGCAGTGCTTATTATCTTGGAAGGGGAGTTAAGCAAAGTTATTCTAAAGCGGTTCATTGGCTTAAGAATGCCACAGCTCAAGGGAATGCCAATGCCCGGGCCCTTTTAAACAAAATAGAACGCCGATAAAAATGAATATTTCGCAATATTGAAGCGTAAATAAGGATAATTAGGATAATTAATGAGATTAACCGAACTTTTTACCGGAAAGCGCCTTTTAATAATAGCGTCGGTTTTAACGTTCTTGCTTCCTTCCTTTTCTTACGCCCAGACCGGAGGGCCGTATCCGCATATAAAGCCGCAAAAGCCCAAGCCTTTAGTATCCGCTCCGGCTATAACGGTTAAGCCGCGTAAGAAGAATGTATCCGGCATTATAGTTATCCCTTCGCTTAAAGGCGTAGTATTCGTCTCTTCCGTTAAATCTTTCAACAAGAACGGAGTTTCTCCTTCCGTACTTGTTAACGGCCTTTATATAAAATCCCTTCCGCTCCTTAATAACGCTGCGTTCATAAAAAATATATCCTTAAGGCTCGATAAGCCGTTAACCTTTAAAGACATAGACGAGATACTGTCTTTGGTCCGCTCGCTGTATAAGTCTCATAATATGCCGTTTATGGACGTTATCGCCCCTCCGCAGAACGTCTCCAACGGCATTCTTCAGATAGTAGTCATACAGTACAGGGTAGGCATGGTGAAAGTATCCGGCAACCGCTACTTTTCTAAAAACTTTATATTAGCCCAGTCGGGCATATATCAGGGGCAAGTCCTCTCCAAGTCCGCACTTGTTTCCGATATGAACTGGCTGAATAAAAATCCTTTCCTTCATACGGAAGCCCTGCTGTCCCCCGGGAGTACCGCCGGTTCTATGGATATAAACTTGCTTGCTAAAGACGTTGTCCCTTTCAGGGTTTATGCAGGATACGACAATCAGGGCATCCCGTCCCTCGGCATGAACGAGTGGAATGCGGGCTTTAATTACGGGAACGCCTTCGGTCTCGGACAGATGCTCTCTTATCAGCTCGCCCAGAGTTTTAACGCAAGATACCGCTCCGACTCATTAAGCTACGAAATACCTTTTCCGTGGAAGGGCAGGCTTGAACTCTTAGGTTCCTATTCTACCGCTTCCCCCTATATAAACAGATATTTCTCCGAACTCGGAAGAAACGCGCAGGCAAGCGTTTACTACAAGCAGGAACTTCCTTCCTTCTATATCGGCAAAGCTTCTTTCAACCAGACCGCAGGCGCAGGATACGACTTCAAGACCACCAACAACAACCTTGCGTTCGGAGGGTTGCAGGTCTTTCAGGGTACGGCCCAGATAGACCAGTTTCCGTTATTCTATAAACTTTCCGAAGCAGATTCCCTCGGCATAACATCGTTAAGCAACCGGTTCGTAATAAGTCCGGGAGATATGAACGCGGACAACTCCACCGCCTCGTTTAATACGATATATGCCGGAACGCGCAGTAATTACATTTACGATAATATTTATATTTCAAGGCAGGAGTATCTTCCCTTAGGAACCCGGATAATCTCCGGAATAAACTTTCAGGATGCTAACCATAATCTCCTTTATTCGGAACAGCTCGCCGCGGGAGGCATCTATTCCGCTCCCGGATATTCTCCCGATGCCGCGACGGGTTCTAAAGGAGTAATGTTAAACGAAGAGCTGAAACTTCCCGCCGTTAATATAGCCCCAGTCTTTCAGGGAACGGTTCCCGCTTACAAGAATGCGCCGCTCCTCGTAGGTTTAGGGCTGTTCTGGGACTATGCCGACTTGTCTGCCGTGGATAACGTTACGGACATTACCGGACTTCCTAATACCGCCGTATTAGAAAGCGCGGGAGTAAGCCTCCATACCGTAATAGGAGGGCATTTCGACTTAAGGTTCGCTCTGGGGTGGAAGTTAAGGCACGCTCCTTACGGAACTTACGGCAAGGGGCTGTTTGAGGATATAGCGGTAACGGGCGGACTATAAAGGACATTATGGTATAGCGTCAATAGCGGAATAAAACTGACCCATATGCCGGAATATAACCCGCCCGTGTTAATTTAAGTTTATATCCCAAACGTCGCTAACCGCCTTCTTAAGCGTACTTGGCACCAAATGGCTATACCCATAAACGGCATATTTTTCTGATGAAAAAGGCATGCTTTTTCAATACATATAGGATATTCCGCAGATTATATTGTATTTAAAACTAAAAGCTGGAGATTTAACAGTTAGAAAAGGCGTAAATATGCTCGAAATGGATTTTCCCTTATATATGCCTAAATTAAGCGTGATGCCGGATTATCTGGCGGAAGGACTTGGAAAAACGCCCGTTACGGTGCTTGAAGCGCAGGATTATATCGCCGTATATGACAGCGAGGAAACCCTCCGCTCTATTGTTCCCAACCAGATGTTGCTTAACCGGCTCGGTTTGCGCGGAGTATCCGTTACAGCTCTGGGCGATAAAGCCGATTTCGTCAGCCGTTTTTTTGCACCTAAATTCGGCATACCGGAAGACCCGGTAACCGGTTCCGCGCATTGCGAACTTGCTCCATATTGGGCAGACAGGCTGAACAAAAACATTTTAAATGCAGCGCAGGTTTCTAAGCGGGGCGGAGAAATATTATGCAGGGTGGAAAGAGAAAAAGGCCGCGTAATTATATCGGGGCGTGCGGTAATATTCATGGAAGGGGAGATTTATCTGCCGCTGTAAAAGCGGTTATTTTTCTTTTTCTATTTTAAACCCTATTTTCCGGACTTGTTTTTCCGGTGGAGTCATTAATTCTTTTATGGCGTTAAAAACAATTTTAAATTGAGAATCGTATTTCTTTTCCATTTCTTCTATTTTATGCTTCAGGTCTTTATGAGAGGATAGCATTTCCCTGATTTTTGTAAAGGTTCTCATTATTTGAATATTGACCTGTATTGCCATTTCGCTGTTAAGAACGCTGGAAAGCATAGCCACGCCGTTTTCGGTAAAAACATGCGGCAAATACTTGATATTTTGCCCTCTCTTCAAGGTCACAAATTGTGACCTTGAAAGTTCCAAAGCTTCCTCTTTATTTAACTGAAACATAAAGTCTTCAGGAAAGCGCGCAATATTTCTTTTAACCGCCTGGTTTAAAACCTTGGTTTCAACATCGTAAAGCTCTGCAAGATCGCTGTCGAGCATAACTTTTTTATTGCGTATTAAATAAATTTTCCGTTCGATTAATTCTGCCGGAACGATTGAATCAGTCATAATAACTCCAATCTTAATTTTAGTTTAGATAAATTATAAATAATATTATCAAAAATCTGCTCTATTTTTTATTCCACACATCGTCAACCGCTTTTTTAAGCGTCTCCGGCACTAAGTGGCTATACCTTTTTGTCATCTGGGTCGTCCTGTGGCCTAACAGTTCTCCGGTTATATAAAGCGACGTTCCGTTCATAACCATTTTGCTTGCAAAGACGTGGCGCAAGTCGTGGATGCGTAAGTCCTTGAGCCCCGCATTTTTGCAGGCTGTATGAAAAGACTTTTTAAAATCTGTTAATTTTTTTCCTGTTTTATCGCAAAAAACGTGTTCCGATTTTTTGTCGATATTGGTTAATAGTTCTTTTAACGGTTTAGACGCAGGAATATATCTGTCATATTTGGTTTTAGTACCCTTAATAGCGATGATATCGTTCTGTAAATCCACGTCGTCCCATTTAAGGTTAAGAGCTTCGCCTTTCCGGCAGCCGGTATAAATTAAAAAAGTTATCAAATCCCGTGTCAGCTTATTCGTGGCGCCGGCGATGAGCTTTTGGATATCATCGTCGCTTAAAGTCTTCAGGCGGGAAAGTTCGTTAAGTTTTTTAATGCCGGAAGCGGGATTTTTTTCTATAAAGCCTTTTCCGATGCAGTAATTAAAAAAGTTTTTTAAAATAGCAATTTCTAGATTAATCCATCTGAAATTAATTTCGCTTTCACGCTTGGCGGGATATTTTTCTAAATATTCAAGTTTCCTTTTTAATTGATAGTTTTTGATGTCGTCGAATGTAATATTTTCAATGTTTTTATTTCCGAAAACCGGTAAAAAGTGATTAGAGGCGTCAATTTTATAGCCTATTGTTTCTTTATTATTGGCGATATTTTTAAGATATTCTTTATAAACTGTGCTCAAACTGTGATTATTTTTAATAACCCCTGGTATATCGAACCTTTGCCTAATGTAATCGGCTTCTACGGCCGCCGCAACTTTTTCTGCAAGTTTTTTATCGGCAGTCTTGGTCGAACCCCTATGTTGTTTTCCGTCAAGCCTGAATTGATACCACCAGTGGTCTGAGTTTGTTCTTTTGTATAGACTTGCCATATACTAAAATTATGTGTTCAATTTAAGTTAAGATGCGCCCGCAAACCTTTAATTCACCGTTTTTATGTGTGCGCTAAAGTGTGATTATTTTTGGTAAATTATGGCTGTTTTTAGTATATTTTAGATTAATTTTTTTGTCAAATTTATTTCGATTGTTCGGCGGGAAATGCTTGATATTACAGGGCTTTTTAATGGTGCGTCCAGCAGGATTCGAACCTGCGACCCACAGCTTAGAAGGCTGTTGCTCTATCCATCTGAGCTATGAACGCATAATTGGATAGTATTATCTTTAATATATAAATAATATCATTTATACCGATTTCTGTCAATTGTCGAAGTGCGTTTGTGTCGAAGTGAGTTTATAGAAGTGCATTAAGTCGAAAGTGCGCATTAAGCCGAACAGAGTAACAACATTGAGCAATGCCTAACAAGTTTATTCGACGTTTATTTAGACGTCTGCCGTCATTTCATATTCTCTAAAAATAACCTCATAAATTTTATTTTGTTATTTGCTATTTTTTTATTCCTCGTTTAGTTATAAAAAACCTTTCAAAAAACGATTTTTGCTATCTTCCTGCCTGATTTGTAACATAAATTTAACAAAAATTTAATATAAATGTAACAAAATTGTCATAATGTGGAAACATTAAAAAAATATAATTGAATTATATTTAAAAAATTAACTTAATTAAAAACAAAAAATTATGAAAAACAAAAACAAAAAATTGTTGATATTTGTATTGATTGCTCCAGTTGCAATTATAGGTATGGTTTTAGGGGCTAAATCAAGCTCTGCTTACGGTAAGAATCAAAACAGCTTTGACGGATTGCTTAAGAGATACGGAATTAAATTTAAAAAAGCCGGAATAGTTCATATTAATTTCGGCGGAAATAAAGGGAATCGTCTATCTGTAAAACTTAATAAAAAAAACGGATGTAAAGAAATAAACGGAAGAATCTGCAAGAAAAGTTTGATTAATATGAATATGCCTTATTTTTTGAAGCAAAAAATTTCGCTTTCCGGAAGCGGAAGCGTAAAATCCGCGTTAATGACGTTATCTCACGAAACGGGCGTTCCTTTTGTAATTTATAGGGGTTTTCCCGATAAATTGAGGAACGAAGTATATTATAAAGATGTTCCGTTGTATAAAGTTTTAAAAGGTCTTTTGGTTTCTAACGGTTTTGCTTACAGTTATAAAAATAAAATGCTTTATGTTTATGCGGTAGAAGAAAAAACCTTCCATATTCCGGTATCGGATCTGCTATCTGCTTTTTCTTCGACTGTCGGCATGAGCGGTATGGGAGAAGGGGGAGGCGTTAATTCGGGGATCAATAGCGGAAATACTCAAGAAATGCCGGAAGGAGGCGGCGCCGGTATTGCAGACGGAAACCCTGAATCATCGGCTTCTTTGCCCTCCGGTTTAATAAGCTCCGGCGTAAACGATAATTCCGGCAATAGCGGCGGTAATTCCGGCAATCCTTCGGGTTCGCTGTCGCTAACGCTGTCGGAATCAGGCAGCCTGTATTCTATTATTTCCGGAAATATAAAAGAAATGCTAACTAAAAACGGAAAATATTTTATTAATCCGAAAGACGGATTAATATGGGTTAAAGACAGAGTTTCAAACGTAAACGAGGTGGCGGCTTATATAAAAAGAATAAATAAGTTTCTTTCGAAACAGGTTTTTTTGAAAGTAGAGGTAATAGACGTAAGTTTAAATAAAGGATTTCAAGCGGGAATAAACTGGAATTTATTATTTAATCAGGCTTTTAAATCTAATGTTTTCGGGGCTGATTCCCTGTCGGTTTCGGCTCAGCTTGCGTCTTCAAACAATATTTCCAATGCGCCGTATATAGGTTTTAACGGTTTCGGAAGCAATAGCGCAATTCTAAACGCTTTGAGGACTCAGGGGGCGGTTGACGTTATATCTCAGCCGAGGCTTGTTTTAATGGACGGGCAGACGAGGCTTATATCGTCCGGCACCATAACTCCTTATGTTTCGAGTATTCAGACTATGGCGTTAAGCCTGTCGCAGACGGAAACTTATCCGGTAATATCACAGGTTCAAACCGGACTTTCTATATCCTTTACTCCGCATATAAATTTTAAGAATAATTCCGTTTCCGTTACGTTAAGCCTTATAGATAACTCTATTACCGGCTATCAGTCTTTTGCTATAGGCGGGGAAAGTTTCAGTAATCCGGTGATAGAATCGAAAAGTTTTTCGGATACCGTAAACGTAAAATCGGGTTCGACGATACTTGTAGGAGGAATACTAACGACGGATAAAGTTAAAAATACGTACGGGATTCCTTTATTGGCTGAAATTCCGCTCCTTGGCGATCTATTTAAATCGGCAAACGATGCGAATCAAAAAGAAGACCTGCTTATAATGCTGACGCCGAAAATTATCAGATAAAGCTAAATTTATAAAAGTCATCCGGTATAAAATAAGCATAAAAATAAAAATTTTAATCGGACTTTAGTTTAGACGTATAGGCGTATAAAAGTATAGATGTATAAAAATTTATAATAACTTTATTTACTTTTTAGTTATATGAAAATCGGCGAATATTTTATATCTAAAAGAAAGTTAACGGAAGAACAGCTAAAAGACGCACTTTTTATGCAGTCTATCGGCAAAAAAAGACTGGGTGAAATATTAACGGACTGCGGCTATGTTACAGATGTAGATATAGCGCTTTATACTGCAGGCAGTTCAGGCAGAGAATTTTTCGGCGATTTAAATTCGTTTTATTTTTATATAGATAAAAAGGAAAACGAATATTTTGGTTTTGCCCTGCTATACGATATTCCTGCCGTAATAGCAAAAAAAGACGGGGTCAGCTATATAGTCTGCAATGAAATTACGTCTTCTTTATCAGAAAAGATGGCTTTCGACGAACATCTTAAATCTTATAAAATAGCTATTTCTACGAAAAGAAAAATTTACGAAGCGCTCAGCAAGATATTTATTAGCAATAAAGAGTTTTCCGAAAAAGAAATTTTAAATGAAGCAATTGAAATCGCGTTATTAAAAGGGTCGCCTAATTTAAGGATAAAAAGAACGGAAAATTTTTACATGATTATTATGGATGGAGAAATTTATCAGGAAAACATAAGGGCTCTTAGTTTAGAGTCCGGTCAGAGGATAATAAATATTATAGCCGCAAATTGTCAGGTTACTTTAAAAAAAGGCGAGGGATTAGACGCAAAATTTATTTTTGTTTCAAATTTTTATAAAGGATTAAAGGTTGGCATTAGAGTCGCATTTTTACCTATTTCGTCAAAGCTCGACAAAGAACTAATGCTTTTTGAAGCAGTACTGAGAATTCATGGTTTAAATAAAGTCTTTGATTTTGAATCGATAGGTTTTACGGAAGAAAAAGCCGAACTATTAAAAAAATCTTATATACTTCCTAACGGACTTATTATAGCTACCGGACCGACCGGTTCGGGAAAAACTACGACATTTTATGCAATGCTTAAACTGTTGTCTCAGAAAAAAGGCACGATTTTAACTATAGAAGATCCGGTAGAAATAGAATTGCGCGAATCAAATATAACTCAGATGAATATATCGGAAGATTTTGGATATCCCGAAGCCGTCAGGATTATGTTGAGAAGCGAGCCGGATATAATGATGATAGGTGAAATAAGGGATGAAACTACGGCAAAACATGCGTTAATTGCCGCCGAAACAGGGCATCTTGTTCTTACTACGCTTCATACTAACTCGTCGCTGTCGATTTTCGGAAGATTTAAATCTTTAAATATAGACGCCGTTCAGTTATTTTCGGTATTAAGATTCGTAACGGCGCAGAGGCTGTATAATCCGTTATGTCCGGAATGCAAAAAAGGGATATATTTTGAAGAGCTGCATTCGATTTACAAAAAAGCCCTGATGCAGGACCTACGATTTGCCGCAGAAACGGCGTATGTAACGGATATAAAAAGCAATAATAATAGCGAAAGATTTATCGGTACGGCTGCGAATTTTAAAGACATAGAATATACAGGTACCGTTTTCGTAAGAGGAGAAAAAACCTGCGACAGGTGCGGCGGAACGGGATACAATAAAAGAAAACCGCTTATCGAAATTGCCGAGTTTAACGAGGCGGCAAAAGAAGCAATCTATAAAGACTTAAATTTGTTGTTTAATCCGTCTTATTTAGAGTCAGTTTTAATAAATTTATCAGGATTTAAATCTTTAAAAACGCAGGCGTTTGAAAAATTGCTTGCGGGCGAGATAGATCCTCAAGTTTATTTCGGTCTGTCAAGGTAGATTTTATGCTAAAAAACTATTTAGTCAGGTTTTATACCCCGGAAGGCAAAAGTCTGATAAAGAATATTAAAGCGCCGAATTTAACGGATGCGGAAACGCTGATTTTAGAAGAAGGCTATATGCCGTCTTTTGTTTTGCCCAATATTTTTTTAGACGCAATAAACCCGGCCGTCAACGGAGGAATGAAAGACGCCGAACTTTCGATATTTTTTAACGAACTGCATCATCTCGTTAAATCTACCGGTTCGGTCGGCAAAGCTTTTAGTTACATGGATAAAGATATAGCAAAGCCCGAATATTCAAAAAAATATGATTTGCCGTATTTATTAAAGTATCTATATTACAGCCACAAGCAGTCAAAGATAAAAAATCGTAAAAAATTGATAAAAAAATGCATTTATTTGCTGGATAAGGGTGAAAGAGTTAAGGAAACTTTTGCGCTGAATAATTTTGAAGAAATAGTGCTTTCTTTAATAGACTTAGCGGAATCTACCGGCGATTATTCGGAATCTTTCTTAAAAATATCAGAATATTTCGAAACTAAAAATATTTATAAAAAAAATATTATCGGGACTTTAGCTTATCCATTATTTTTGTTTTTACTGTTGTTTATAGCTTTTTCGGTTTTTCTTTATTACGTCGTTCCGACTTTTTCGGTATTTTTTAAGCAGTTTCCGAATATTCCCTTGTCCACTGTTTATACGCTGAAATTGTTCAGGCGGTTAAAAAATATTTTTATCTATATAACATTTTTCGCCGCTGTTATTTTCACCTCTTTTTTGTCTGATTTGTTAAGTATAAAAACTAAGGCATTTTCTTTTTTACAAAATATTCCGCAGTTAAAAAATATTATAAATTATTCTTACTTAAACTGGATTTTTTATCAATTTTCTTTAATGATATCTTCGGGCGTGACGGTTAATGCCGTATTCGATTATTTTGGAAAAAACAGTTCCAAAATTTATTTTAGAAATAAATTTAAATCGGTTTATCAAGATTTAATTAGCGGCAATACGCTGTTTGATTCTTTGCATAAAGCGGATTTTTTGCCGGTGGACGCCGTAGAATCGATAAGGTACGGGGAAATAGGAGGTTTTTTATCCGAAACGGTTTTGCGCCTGTCGAAAGAATTTAAGGAAAAAGCGGACAGATATATGAAAATATTTACTAAAGGATTATTCTTGCTTGCAATGGCAGGCGTAGTATTTTTTCTGCTATTAATGTTTTTTTCTTTATTTCTGCCTCTTATTCAGGGAATGGTAGGTTTGTCGGCTAATTATTAATAAAATTTTAAAATTAAAAAAACAATAAAAATTAAATTTATCAGGAGGAAAATTATGATTGCGCTAAAAAAGAAAGAAGTTAAAATTAAAAGCAAAAAAAGCCAAAAAATTAATAAAAAATCGAATTTGCATGCGCTGAAAATTTATAACAACGGAAAAGGTTTTACACTTATGGAAATAATAGTTGCAATGATAGTCGTCGGAATACTTTCTGCAGGCGGACTAATGGTTTATAACGGACTAATCGGTTCTTCAAACGTTACGGCGACGGTTCAATCGGTTACTAAATTAGAATCGGCCGTAAATTCTTATATGCAGGTAAACGGCGGCAGCATAATCCCCCCTGCGGGCGTTTCTCTTCCTTACGCAATGCAGGAAGACAACCTGCTTCCTTCGTCATGGACGGTTAACGGCAATAACGTTATACCGCCGAATGCGGGGTTTGTTTCGGGTTATCAAATTTCTACCGATTCGAATCCCGGACAGTATATTTACGTAATCGGAATAGACGCTCCTCAGATGACTAACGCTCAGGCTTTAAACATATGCAATTCTTTAGAAAACTCAATATCCGGCGTAGATACCGACGGCAGTCCGGTTTTTAACATAGGCAGCGGGCAAAATTGCTTGACGGACTTGTTTAACGGGAATGCAGCTTCTGCGAATAATTCAAATTTTCAGGGAAACCTGGCTTTTACGTTTAATTAATAGGTTTATAATCGGTGAAATAAAAGAAAATTAAATTAAAATTAATTAAATCGGTAAAAAGTTATTAAAGGTTATTTATATGAAACGTTTCGTCTATTGCGCTATTTTAAATATTTCGTTCATTTTTTACATATTTTTAACTCCCAAATTATCTTTAGGTATGCCCGATATTCAGAGGGGGCAGATATATAATACGGAAGCGCAAAATATCGTCAATATCGCGGATTTATTAATAAAAGCGGAACATGCTTATTTTCAAAACACGGGAACTTATACCGATATTGCCGGTTTGGAAAACAATAAGCCGGCATATTTAAGCCCTATTAAAATTTATAATTTTCAAGGAGATATGTGTTTTGAAAAGTTACTCTTTAAAAGCACGGCAAATATATGTATAAATTTACAAAGCGAAATGCTTGAAGTTTACATTCCTTCAAATTTAGCTGATGAAGATATAGTAGCTAAAGAAATAAGTATGGGCATAACGGGTAAGACCGGGCAGGTTTCGGATATAAACGGATTAGGCGCAGTAACTTTCAGTTTAAACGATAATCCGGCTTCTTTTCGTTCTTCCCCGAATTCTAATCCGGCCGGATCTTCGTCCGTTTCATCCGTAAACGTAAGTCCCAACGCCAACGGAGGTATCAATTATACTAATACCGTCGGGACGCAGACAAATTTGTTAACAAAAGTAACGCAGGCAATAACCAACTTTTTTGCGTCTGTCGTAAGTCTTTTTTAAAAACGGAGGTGTTATAGATATGAACTTTGCTAAAATTACTGGAAATAATAAAGGATTTTCGCTCGCCGGAATAATAATTTCGATGATAGTTTTGTCGATAATGACGGCGTTAAGCATACCCGCCCTTCAAGGTATTATGTATGAAAATAGAGCGCAAAACGTATCCGTCATAGCAAATACTTTGATAAATGCCGAAAGTACGTATGTTAATAACAACGGTGAATTCAGCGATATAAGTTCTCTTCAATCGGCAGGGTATATAGCAAAAGGCGCAGGCATAAATTTTGCGGGCGGCAATCCGGATTCCGACTGCATATACGGAAGCATAAAAACAAACGACGATACTAAAATATGTTTAAGCGTAAATAATGCAGTTCAGAACGGTACCTCTCAAGAAATCAGCTATACTCTTACAGTTGCCCCTGCTCAAAGCAGCGAACCTTACGGCTATTATAATTTCTATAAAGAAATAAGACACGATATACCCGGCAGTTCTATAGTAGACGGAAACGAGATAATTTATATAGACCCGATAGCTTTAAGCGGTAACGGCGGGGGAATTTACGAACAATACGTAGGAAGAAGTTTTTATATTACAGGGGCAATATGTTACGTTACTCAAACTATGAGCCGTTCAAATAGCAACGGATGGTCGAGGGATTGGACGGAAGGATATTTAAAGCTATATTTCATAGTAGAATCTATTGACGGAAACAGCGCAATATTGAGCTATGCGAACAATCCATATTCCGAATGCGTCGGAGGTTCTTCATATACAAATAATTCCGGAGTTACCTATACCGAAAATTACTGGGTAGGCGGTGCGTTTCAGAGCGAATATCTTCCCGAAGTTTACGGGAACGTAATGTATTCATATTGGAGAGCCGGAATGAATTACGTTCAGGTAGAACCTGCGGGATATGAAATAAAAATACCGGCGAGCTATCTCCCTGACCTCATTAAATTAAATTAAAAAATTGTTAAATCAACTCACAAGAGTTTATATTATGTACAAAAATTTTATTTATATAGAAGAATACGATATATATCAGTATTTTGAAGGCGATAAATCATTTTTTTCCCATAGCCTTATAGACGGCTATGCATCCGATGTATCAGATGCGGGAATAAAACATGCCGTTTCGGTAATATCTAAAAATATAAATTTTTCGTTGATACCGGAAAAAAATGTAAAAAACGGCAAAAAATTTTATTTAAGCCGTTACATTGGAAAATCTTATAAGAACGAATCGTATTTTTTTGCATACGGCATAAACGGAGAGTACGGCGTTTATCATACCCTGCCCTCAAATATCAAAAAATATTATTCGTTATTTCAAGGGATAGATATAGTTATTCCATACGATTATTTGGTTATAGAGTTTTTAAAAGAAAAATTTAACGGTTTTAATCTGAAAAAAGATTTTCTATTTATAGAAAAAACGGACGATGTATATAAGATTATCGTAATTTCAAACGGTTTTAGCATAATGCCGGTTTTAAGTTTTAAGGCGGATATGCTAATCGACAATCTTAATATTTTAAAAACTAAAATAGATTCCGAAAATACCTTCATTAAAATAGAGCAGATAATTGCCGACTGCGATTGCGGAGGCTTTAAAAATTTTTACGGAAATGCAGAAATATTAAGTTTTACCGCCAAAGATTTTTTTGAATATTTTGAAAGCATAAACAAAGCTGTTCCTTATTTTGAAAACCCTGAAATAAAATTTAAAAAAATAGAAGATAAAAAAAATAGAACAAAAAACATTTATATTGCTTTTTTAATATTTGCTATTTTTTTTATAGAAACAATGATTATATCTTATGGAAAAAAAACAGTTTACGAACGGCAAAAAATAAAGGAAATGAACAAGAAAATCTCAGTTTTATCTTTAAAAATAGATAAAGATAAAAGCAAAATTATATTTAACGGACATTTTTCTAAAGTTAATATCGTAAATTATTTGAAAAATTTTTTTGTGCTTCTACCTAAAACCGTCAAAATAAAAAAAATAAATATTATAAAATCGAAAACCCGGTATATTTTTAGCGCAACCGTTTTTGATACCGGAGGTTATAGAAGATTCTCGCATGATTATAATACTATATCGAAAAAATTGGATTATAAAAAAACATTAAGCGTTAAATATTTCTTCGGCAAGTCCGGCAAACCGTCAATGAAATTTTTAGGATTCTTAAAATAAATAGGCTAATATCAAAAATACATAAATTAAAAAATACAAAATGAAAAAAATTAGACACAAAAGACCGATAGTATTAGTTTTATTATCTTTAACCTCGGCATATATATTGCTGTATGGATTAATACCTTCTATAAAAGGTTTTTATAAATTAAAGCAGTCTTATATTTACGAAAAAAATAACGTCAGGCAGTTAAAAATTCATCTTAAAAAAGACAATAAGATTAAAACTATTAAATTTCCGGCCGGAAAGCATGGGTTTTATAGCTATATGGTATCTTTTTTATCTTATGCGCGATATTTAAAAGAAAACGGATTTAATATCGGAATCAATATCCAAAAGACGGAAAATATGAAAAATGCCAAAGATACTTATTTAAAAACAACGAACTTTAAGGTGGTATTGAGTAATTTTTCAGACGTCGATGCGTTGTTTTCATTAATAAATACGCTTAAATCGTTTCCGTTCGAAATAAAAAAAATTAATATTAAATCCGGCAGAAAAATAGATGCAATTATAAGCGCAGAACTTGTGGGTTTTAAATAAAAATAAATTTTAATATAAAGAGGGACTAATGAAATCGAAAATTAAAAAATTTGCCGTTATTCTTTTTGCATTTTTTTTATTTATAGCGGTTTTATCGATGTTAAGCAGATTTAAAGACGGAAATAATAAAAAACTAAATGTTACATATAAGCCGGCTCATAGAAGCAAGGGAATTATTAAATTAAATTTAAGCGTTAACGGCAAAGATAGAGTGCCAAAAGCCGAATCGACGGAATTATCGAAAAAACCGCTTAAGGATATTTTTAATATTCCGAATAAAAAATACGGAAAATACAGCAGGCTTTTTATTCTGCCTTCAAAGCCGCAAAAAAACGGAGCCGCAGACTATGTCGCAAAACCGGCTCCGGATTTCATGAACCCGAATCGCAGTTTTGATAACGGAGGAAATTTAAGCAATATCGTCAAAGATTTAAAATTTAAAGGATTTTCAGGCAAAAATAAGCGGGCAGTGGCTTTAATATTTACGGGCGGCAATACGGCTTTGGTAAAAATAAACGGTAAAAAACATTATGTTCATACGGGAGAAAATATAGGCGGCGTTTTTATTTTAAAAATAGAACCTTCAAAAATAATTTATTCTCGTAAAGGGAAAATTTTATATAAATATTTAAACGATTAACGATGTATTTTATTTTTCAGCATAAGAGCCGGCAAAATTCCAAAAAGGCATATGACTCCGGCAACTACAAATACGTCGTCGTAAGATTGGACGGTCGCAAGCATTTTTACTATGGAATCTATAAAACCCATGCCCGGATTAATTTTTGCAGAATTAGCCAGAACTCCCGTATTTGCTTTAAAAAGCCCGTTACCGTTAAACGTCGATTTTATTTTAATAAAAGCGTAGTTTTTGTAGTTTATTTTGCCTCCGTATCTCGTAAGGTAATATACCTTTTTTGTCGCCAGATAGTTTGCAAAATAAGCGATGCCGAAGCCGGAAGCAAGCCTCATGGTTATAGGCAGCAGTCCGGATGCTTCCGGTATCTGATCTTTTTTGACCGAATTTAAGCCTGCGCTCATAATGGGCGAGTATAACATGCCAAGCCCGATGCCTCTTATAATTGAAGGATATATTATATCGTAGAGGCTTGACTGCGTTGAAAGATTCCAGTATAAAAAGAGGGAGATAGCCGTCGTCAGCATGCCGAAAATAATAAAATATTTTGGCCCCCATTTATCCGCCATTTTGCCGAAAAGAGGGGCTGATAATGCGACCGCTATCGCCGACGGCATCATAATAAGACCGGTCATATAAGGAGTGTAATCCATTATGTTTTCTAAATATACCGGCATAATAAACAGCGAGCCGAACAAGGCTATAGCCCTGACCGCGTTAATAGAAGTTATAAGCGTAAAATTATAATTTTTAAATATTTTAAAATCTATAAGAGGATGGGAAATAAACGGCTCAAATAAAAAGAACATAAAAAATCCTGCCGCGCTTAAAATTTCGCAGATATGAATGTAGCTCGAATCCCATCCTTTATTCTGTCCTTCATTAAAAGCGACGAGTATGAATGCTATAGCTATTGCAAAAAAAGCAAAACCGAAAAAATCGAAATTTGCTTTAAAATTAAGCCCTTTATGGTCATCCTCCATAATTATAAGTATTCCTATGAGAGTTATTACCGCGATAGGAGCGTTAACGAAAAATACCCATCTCCACGTAAGATGGTCGGTAATCCAGCCGCCGAGGGTAGGTCCTATAGCCGGGGCGGCCATTGCCCCGATGCCCCATATTCCCATAGCTTTTCCTCTTTCATGCGGTTCAAAAACCCTGCCCATAAGCGCCAATCCAAGAGGCGCAATGCCTCCGCCCGAAAGCCCCTGTACGACACGGAATGTTATGAGCATATTTATAGAGGTGGCAAAACCGCAAGCTACGGAAGAAATAGTAAAAAATATTATGCTAAGGGCTATAGGTATCTTTAGCCCTATTTTTCTTATTATGAACGTTATAGGCATAATTATTATTGCCGTAGCCACGTTATAAGCTATCATTACCCAGTCCACGTCTTCAAGGTTTACGCCTAAGCTTGACATGATTTTCGGTATAGCTATAGTTACTATGCTCATATCGAGCATAACCATAAAAAAAAATGCTACAAGCAATAATAAAATCCAGTTCTTATATTCTTTAGAGTACATTAATTAAATTTTATCATAAAGTGACTTAATAGTCATTAATTTTATAAACCATTATAAAAGTTATATTAAAAAAATAATTGAAAAATTAGAAAATTATAAAAGATTAAATTCGGCGCAGTTAATCGATATTATCTGTATAATCGATATTATATTAGAATGATAAACGACATGGCCCGCGTTTTTAATATCGTTGTTTTCGGCAGATATAAGATTTATATAGAATTCGTTTATTATTTTGTTTCCAAGCGATATTATTTTATATAATTTATCAATCTCTATTTTATTTCTTTCGTCTGTATCTTCATGGTTTATATCCATAAAAAATAAATCTATATTTTCTTTAAAAAAAGCGCTCAGATATAGACATAGCTCCGGTATATAAGTTTGAACTTTGAGTACCGGGTATTTATATAATTCGTTTATATTTAATTTTATTAATTCTAAATTATTGTAAATATTTTTCATGTTTTCCGTAAATTTTATTATACGCAGTGTTTTATATATCACATTTAATTGCTTAATCTTTTTTTTCTTAAATACCGGTCTGAAAAATATTATTTCGTCTTTTTCCAATATTTTTAACGATAAGCTGTTAATTTCTTCGCATATAATATTAAATTCATTCTTACTTTTATTACAACAAATAAAGTCTTTTATATCGCTTTCGTGTATTTTGTAATTATTTGTAATGACCTCGTTTAAAATTTCTTCTATATTTTGTTCAACAATATAAGACAGTTTTATAGCGTTAGAATTCAATAAATCCAATAATATGTTTTTTTTATTTTTTTTCCCCATACATATATTATATAATATATGTAATTTTAATTTTTTATAAAGCAGCGCTGATTTATTTAGTGTCCGTAGCTCATCTGGATAGAGTGCAGGACTCCGACTCCTGAGGCAGAGGGTTCGAATCCCTCCGGACACACCAGCTTACGGTGATTTGTGGCAAATATATTAATAAATTTCGGTACCGACGGATACAGGGGAATAATAGGCGATAATTTTACCTTTAAGCATGTCGGCCTTATTAGTCGCGCGCTTGGAGAGTATTTAAAATCAAATTCTTCCAAAAAGGTGGCGATAGGATACGATACGCGTTTTTTGTCTAAAGAGTTTGCCGTCAAGTCGGCAGAATCGCTTGAATCCGTCGGGATAGACGCGACGTTAAGCGATAATTTTTGTCCATCCCCGGTTTTGTCTTATTTTGTAAAGAATAAAGGATATGATGCAGGTATAATGATTACCGCGAGCCATAATCCGTTTATGTTTAGCGGTTTGAAATTTAAAAGCCGTTTCGGCGCTTCGATGCTTCAATCCGAAGTTAAAAAAATTGAAAAAATCGTAAATGAAGACGGAAAGAAATACGGCAGCGACGATAATAAATTCAAAAAAAATATTTATGATTTTTCATATGCCGATTTCAAAAAAGATTATATTAAAAGGATAATTGATTTAACAGGCTTAAATAAAGCGCTGTCCAATGCGGATAAGGATTTTATAAAATCGCTATACGTAGTGATAGACCCTATGTACGGTGCCGGAATCGGTTATTTGTCCTCTATATTAAAAGATTTTTCCGTTAATCATTCCTCCGTTAACAATACCGTTAATCCAGCTTTTCCGGGTTTGAATCCGGAGCCTATAGACGCCAATCTTAATAAATTAAAACTTTCCGTAAAAAAAAGAGGGATTAAAAATAAATTTGCGGTGGGTTTCGCCACGGATGGAGATGCAGACAGGATAGGGGCGGTGGACGACAGTGGAAATTTTATCGATTCGCATAAAATTTTTACTATAATTTTAAATTATCTTATTGAAGAAGGTTTTTCGGGAAGCGTAGTCAAGACCGTTTCCGTATCTAAATCTATCGGCGATATTTGCCGCAAAAACGGAATTAAGCTTTATGAAACGCCTATAGGTTTTAAAAATATAGCCGAGCTTATGATAAAAGACGGCAGCGACGTATTTATAGGCGGAGAAGAGTCGGGCGGCATAGGAGTCGCTTTGCATTTGCCGGAGAGAGACGGCATATTTAACGCATTGATGCTTTTAAAAATTATGATTGTTAAGCAAAAGAACTTAAATGAACTATTAAACGATATTTTTGGAGAAAATTATCCATATATATATAAACGCGTCGATATCAAAATAGACGATGCGAAAAAACTAATTCTTATTGAAAAACTTAAAGCGGAATATTTCAACTTACCTTTTAAGAATAAAATTATTAATCTTAATTTTACGGACGGATTTAAATTTGAATATAACGACGGTTCATGGCTGCTGATACGCCCTTCGGGAACGGAACCTGTCCTAAGAATTTATGCAGAGAGTAAAGACGAGAAATTGACGGCTTCCCTTATAAATAAAGCGATTGAAGAAATAAAAGCTTTATAATCTATAAAAAAAAATAAAAGAAAATATTTTTAAAACATAAAAAAAGTGGTATAATATTTAAGATTTTTTAAAAATTAATCTAATAATTGAATTTAATTAACTTTTTAGGGGACGTTGTAATATGAGCGAAATAGTAGATGTTAAGGGAAGGCAAATTTTAGATTCCAGGGGAAATCCAACTATAAGCGTAAAAGTTTCTTTGGAGAGCGGAGTAAGCGGTTCAGCCTGCGTCCCGTCCGGCGCTTCTACCGGCGAATATGAAGCTTACGAAAAAAGAGACAACGATAACTCGCTTTTCGACGGTAAATCGGTTCATTCCGCTGTAGAGGGAATTAACGATATAATAGCGAAATCTCTAAACGGAATCGAAAGTTATTCCCAGAGGCTTATAGACGACATAATGATAAATCTCGACGGCACCCAAAATAAATCTAATCTTGGCGCAAATGCTATTTTAGCGGTGTCGCTTGCGTCTGCCGCCGCTTCGGCGAATGAATTGGAGATCCCCCTTTATCGTTATTTAAGCGGAGTTAACGCTCATGTAATGCCGGTTCCGATGATGAATATTTTGAACGGCGGAAAACACGCCAATAATTTACTTGACTTTCAGGAATTTATGATAGTGCCCGCCGGCGCCAAATCTTTCGAAGAGGCGTTGCGAATGGGCGTAGAAGTTTACCAAAAACTCAAGAAAGTTTTAGACGATAAAAAAATGCCTACTTCGGTGGGCGACGAAGGCGGTTTTGCGCCTCATCTTCAGAATAATATGGAGGCGATAACGCTTATAATGGAGGCTATCGAAAAAGCCAGATATCAACCGGGTAAAGATATATTTATTGCCCTTGATCCGGCGGCAAGCGAATTTTACGATAACGGAAAATACGTTCTTAAAGAGGCGGGTAAAAAAACCGTATTAGAATCGGATGAAATGGTAGCGATGTATGCCGGTTACGTGGAAAAATTTCCTATTATATCCATAGAAGACGGTATGGCTCAGGATGATTTTAACGGTTTTTCTATGTTATTAAAGGAAATTGGAAATAAAGTCCAAATAGTAGGCGACGACCTGACGGTAACGAATCCTATTCGCATTAAAAAGGCTATAGACTCCCATTCCATAAATTCCGTTCTGATTAAGTTAAATCAGATAGGTTCGCTTTCTCAGACATTGGACGCCATAGAATTAACCCAGAAAAACAATATGACCGCCGTTATTTCCCACAGGTCGGGAGAGACGGAAGATACGTTTATTTCGGATCTTGCGGTCGCAGTAAATTCTGGGTTAATTAAAACCGGAGCGCCGGCGCGTTCGGAAAGAGTCGCAAAATATAACAGGCTTTTACAGATAGAAGAAGAACTCGGTTCTAATTCTTCATACTTGGGATTAAAAGCCTTTAAAGGAGCCGGAGATCGTTTAAGTTAATTAATGTGCATGAACTTAATTAAACTTTATTTATTCGTTTTTTTAGCAGTAAAAATAAAAATAAATTCAAAAAAATTAAGGAGGTTTTTATGGCTTTTGTAATTACCGATGAATGTATTGCATGCGGGGTTTGCATTCCCGAATGTCCAAATAATGCTATTTCCGAGGGTGATATATATGTTATAGATCCCAGCCTTTGCACGGAATGCTACGGGTATTTTGATACCCAGCAGTGTGCGTCTGTATGTCCGGTAGATTGCTGTATTCCTGACGACAACCATAAAGAGTCTAAAGATGAGTTGAAAGCTAAAGCAATGAAGGCTCATCCCGATAAAAAAGACTGGAAATTTTAATGCGGCAAAGTAATCAGATTTAAATCTTATTTAAAAGCAGAGGGGAGACTATTGAATTATAAATTATAATATTTAAATGTCTTACCTCTGCTTTTTTGCTGTAAAATTTTTTAAAATAAACCATGCCGATTAAAAAAGAAGACATAAAAAGATACGAACTTAATTCGTTTGACCATACGGAACCTTGGCGGCTTTTTAGAATTATAGGCGAATTCGTGGACGGGTTCGATATGCTGCCGGCAGTATGTCCGGCGGTAACTATATACGGAAGCGCAAGAGTAAAGGAAAATGAAGAAGTATATATACAAACTAAAGAATTGGCTCATAAATTAGCTTTAAAGGGTTTTTCCATAATTTCAGGCGGAGGTCCGGGAGTAATGGAAGCCGCAAACAGAGGATGCAGGGAAGCTAAGGAACAGCACGGTTTAAACGTGAGTTCGGTAGGATTAAATATTAAACTTCCGCACGAACAGACTCTTAACAAATTTGCCGACGTAACTTTAGAGTTTAAATATTTTTTCGTAAGAAAAGTTATGCTTGTAAGATATGCTTCCGCATATATTATGATGCCTGGAGGTTTCGGAACTTTAGACGAACTTTTTGAAACCGTAGAATTGATTCAGACCGGTAAAACAAAACCTTTTCCGGTAATTTTATACGGCTCGGACTATTGGAAAGGATTAATAGACTGGATTAAAAGCAATACTTTAAAAAAATCTTATATTTCCGCAAAAGATTTTGATATAATTAAAATCATGGATGATCCGGACGAAATAACCGATTTTATTTTAAACTTTAATTTATAAATTAACATAAATAAATTATAAAAAATATTTTAATATATGATTAAAAACGACAAATGGATCGAAGAAAAAGCTAAAGAAGGGATGATAAGTCCTTTTGAAAGCTCGCAGGTTAGAAACGGAGTTATATCTTACGGCGTTTCTTCCTTCGGTTATGATTTGCGGATATCAAACGAATTTAAAATATTTACTAATATTAATAATACGGTAGTCGATCCTAAAAACTTCGATTCGAAGTCTTTCATAGATCTAGTATCGGATGTTTGCATAGTCCCGCCTAATTCTTTTGCGCTCGGCAGATCGGTTGAATATTTTAAAATACCTAGGAACGTCGTCACTATATGCCTCGGCAAATCTACATATGCCAGATGCGGCATAGTAGTTAACGTTACGCCGTTTGAACCGGAATGGGAAGGATACGTTACTTTGGAGATATCTAATACTACCCCGCTTCCCGCTAAAATTTACGCCAATGAAGGCATTGCCCAGGTTCTTTTTTTTGAAGGCGAAGAACCCAGAGTGTCTTATAAAGACAAAAAAGGCAAATATCAGTCTCAGGTCGGTATAACCCTGCCGAAACTTTAAAATTTATTTTATAACCCTTTTTTTTATAAAATAAATCGACGCATAAAAAAATATAAGCGCAAATAATATAATCACCGACAAATACGAAAATAACAAAACCGGATGGATTTTGCCTTCGTCAAGCATTCTCATTATGCTTACGGTGTAGTATAGCGGCATAATATAAACGAAATATCTGATTAAATAAGGCAGGGAAGAAACCGGATAAAATACGCCGGAGAATAAGAACATAGTAGATATTGCGATGGTAAAATAATAGGAAAAGAAGTCGTACGACGGTGAAAACGACGTTATAAGCAACGATAACGAAGAAAACAATATCCCGTTTAGAACTATAACTACGGGTATAATAATAGCCGCAGGAGATATTATCCAACCGAAAACCGCTCCGATTACCAATACGGCGGTTCCGCTCATAAATGCTTTTGCCGTTCCCCAAAGAATTTCGCCGGAAACTATGTCTTCTATGCCTATAGGGGTAAGTAAAATTGCCTGATAAATGCCGTTTGTAACCATTCTCGTATATGCGCCGAAAGTCGATTCGAATGCCGCTGCATACATGGAAGAAGAGGCAATTATCCCCGGAACTATATATTTAACGTAAGATATTCCGTTTATATTATGGATAAACCTGCCGATTCCTAATCCTAAAGCCGCAAGGTATAAAAGCGGTTCAAGAATATCCCCTATTATGCCGGGTTTGTAATACTTTAGCCAGACTAAATAGTTGCGGTAAAAAACGGTAAATAAACTTTTGCTTAAATTTGAATTTGTTTTGTTTATTTTTTTTAAAATTTCCATTTATTAAATTTAATGAATGATGAATTTAGTTTTTTGCGATGTCGAGAAAAATATCTTCTAAAGATTTTTTATTTAAAGTAATTTCGCTTATGGTTCCGTTAAAAATAAGATTGCCATGATTCAAAATTATAATGTTATTAAAAAGACGTTCGGCTTCTTCCATATAATGAGTGGACATAAGAATCGTAACCCCGTTTTTGTTTAAAGCTTTAAGTTTTTCCCATATATTTTGCCTGTATTCGGGGTCTAATCCGCTTGTAGGTTCGTCTAATATAATTAATGAGGGATTGTTGATTAATGATCTGGCTATCATAAGCCTTCTTTTTAATCCGCCGGAGAGTTCCGAAACCTTAGAATATTTTTTTTCGCCCATATCGAAAAAATTGAGAAGTTCGTTTGCCCGCCTGCGGGATTCTCCGCACTTAATTCCGAAATATTTTGAATATACAATAAGATTATCGTTAACGGACAGGTCTTCGTCTAAATTATCTTCCTGCGGGACTATTCCGAGAGAATATTTAATTTTTTTATAATTAGACGGAAGGTCCAACCCGTTAATAGAAATATTTCCGGAATCAGGAATTACTATTCCGTATAAAATTTTTAAAAGAGTGGATTTTCCGGCACCGTTAGGACCTATTAATCCGAAAAAATCGCCGGATTTAATTTTAAAACTAACATCGTTTAGAACCCTTAAACGATTAAAGTTTTTTATTAAGCCGTTTATTTCAAGAATATATTGTTCCATTTCACTCAATTATATCATTTTTATATCGACGATAAAATAAAAAAATAAAATTAAAAAAATGATTAATACGACGTAAAACTGATAAAAATTGCTTAAAATAAAGAAAACATCTATTAAACTTATATATATACTATATTTATTAAAATTAGCGCAAATTTTTAAAAGATTTACGATATTGTTTTTTTAAAAGCATAAGTGTATATTAAAAAGGTTAGCACTCAAAGCTAATAAGTGCTAAAAATTTTAATTTTATTAATGCAATTAAATCAAATTTAATTAAATTAAATTTAAATAAGGAGAAGAAGTTTATGAAAGTTAAACCATTGCAAGACAGAGTCTTAGTAGAAAGACTTCAGGAAGAAGAAAAAACTAAAGGAGGATT
>JAJYPL010000040.1 GCA_021795355.1 bacterium
GAGGAATTAAGCCGTATATGCTTGGGATATCAAGAAGCATTGCGCATTCCATTCTTTCCGGCAGATTTTTATCACAATATTTTCCAAAAGACAGTTCGCAGTCCGATTCTTTCATAAGAACCGGACAGAACGTCTTTTTTATTTCTTCCTCTTTTACTATTGATATTGCAGATAACATTTTTAAACTCCTATGTTTTCTTTTAACACAAAAGCTTCGTTTAAGTCTTTTGCTTTAAAATTTAGTTTATATATTGGGACGCTTTTAATCTGGCGGATAATTTTATTTTCCGCTTCTTTGCCGCCTTCGTCGTTATCAAGAGCAAGGATTATATTTTTATAATTAGATAATATTTCTAAAACAAAGCCGTTAAGATTATTTGCCGAATTTAAAATTATTAAGTCGCATAATCTATCTTTCATCTTTTCTGCAACGCTTAAACCGTCAAATACCCCTTCGACCACGAAAACGAGCTGTTTTTGAAAATCTTTAGAAAATAAAGAATATGCGCTTTTTCCGATATTCATTTTTATTTTTTTATTTCTTAAGGTGTATCCACCGACTGAATTTTGTATACCTATAGCGGAATTTAGATAAGTCTTATTATTTTTAATAACGGAATAGTTTATCTGTTTAAGCCAGTCCGGTATAAAATGGATAGCACGGGAATGAAGATAGTCAATTAGCTCATGGTCTTTTATTTCCGTTACGGCGGTTATTTCTATGCCGTTAGGCTTTAATCCTTTTTCTTTTTGGCGGCCAAAAGAAAAGTTTTTCTTATCGTTATCTATTTCTGCATTTTCAATATTATTTAAAAATCTTATAGCTTCAATATAGTTTAAATTCAAAGCAGACATAACAAGGTCTATCCAACTGCCGCCGGTTTCGTTTCCGAAGTCTTTCCATAGCCATTTGCCATTACGATTTTGGATTGAGATGCTTGCAGTATTTTCATCACGGTAAACTGCCAAAGCCATTAATCTGTCTCCGGTTTTTTCGTAGGGAAGGCCAAGTGCATTTAAAACCGTTTCTGCCTCGATAGTTTTTAGTTTTTCGGTGTCTATCATCATTCGCCTGCGCGCCAACGAGCGCGCCTAAAATATTTATTTTTATTGTCTTTCAATACCCAACTGGTTTTTGCTTCTTTTTGACATCAAAAAGAAGTGGGGTTCGGGGCAAAGCCCCGATATATTGCCTTTAAAATTCTTTTCCTTCTTCTCTTTGCTTTTCTCTTCTCGTTCTTTTTAATTTTCTTTAACTTTTCTCTCTCCCACTCATACCAATACTCGAAAGCGGCCTCATTTTCGTCTTTTAGTTTAAAGATGACTTTTTCGCTGCAATATTTCGATATCGCTTTTATGAGTTCCGGCGGAGGCATTGTTTCCACTTCGCATAATGTTATATGACCAGGGTTTCTTTTTAATACTTTAACTGCTTCCCCTGTAAGAATATGTTTAATCTGATTTTCGATAAACTTTTTGGTAGCTTCTGTTTTTGAAATCTCTCTTATAGCTATTACTCTAAACGGGTCAATATTATTTGATTGATTTTTCAATTTTTTTATCCCAAATACCTATTTGTTATTTCAATCCTTTCATGTCCGAGGTTTCGCGATATTTCCTGCCGGATTTCTTTATCCATAGTTTGAAATTCGGATTTGGGCAGTCCGGTCGTTTCTAATATGCCGCCGAGCCACTCGGCTTTACTTTCGCCCGTCCTTGCCCTGCACTCTATTTGATATCCTTTATTCAGCCATGCTTCTTTATAAGCCTCATGCGCTGTCCAGTGCCTTTCGCCGTGATAGTGAAAATACTGATTGATTTCTGTGCGAAAAGATTTTAACGTATTGTTCGCAAAATTTCGTCCCTGTTTTATTGTGCCAATATTAAGATTTTTAAGATGATTTTCTTTTAAAAAAGCTCTTGCTTCCAAAAGCAGTGCTTTTTGTTCGGGATTTAATTTAATTTGTCTTTCGCGGCTGTTTTTGGAACCGTCGCCTTTTGCCGATACTTTTAAAATATTTTCGGACAAGTCTTTATTTAATAGTTTGATTTGGAGGCTCTCTCTTAATCTTAAATTAACCGATTGAATACTCACGGCATGCTTTAGCGCCGCATAACGCAAATCGTTTGTTTCTTTATACTTTTCGTTAAGCCAAGTTTTAAATGGATAGGCGGTTTCCCGTGAATTTTCTTTATTTATTCCGTCTTTTTCGGATATGTTCCGAGATAATCCGAAGTCAGATGCTTTAATAACGTGCAAATCGTCTCTGCCTATATACTTAACGATATTATTTATACTTGAGATATAAGAATTTACCGTAGATAAAGACATAGTTCCCGATGAGACGTTATTTTTTAGTTCCATAACCATATTGTTAATATGAGACTGTTCTAAATATTTTAAGCTCTTAATTCCGCTTTGGGATTTAATTTCTTTTAAAGTAGCGGAAAGTTTTTCGGCGGTAGAAGAACCACGCTTTATAAATTCCGATATTTCTTTTGATAAAAAAGATATTTTAGATTCGTTTTTTATGCTCATAGCTTTACCGCTCATTTTAAAACCTCGCTTCCGATATTTATTTTAAAGAATCTCTGGTAAATCTCTTTAATTACCAAAAAATATTTCCGGCGGGTTTCGTTTGATTTATTAAGCATTTCTTTAGTATCGAAGAAATCTTTTACTACTCGCTTTTTGCGTATTCCGTCAGTGTGGAGCAAATTTTGAGATTCGCAAAATGCAAAGAATTTAATAGCCGCCATGTTCCTGAATTTCTGTGTTTTTGACGTATTCTGGTGCTTTTGCGCCAAGAATAGCCGGCGGTGCTGTTTGTAAAAATCCAATAATTTTCCCATATTTACATCTATTATTTGTAAGTCTTATTATGCGTTCCGAATACACCGTCACCGGTTTTAAATACGAAACCTGTTTTCGCAATATGCGACGGAAGGCAAATCCATACTTCGGAACTTATATATTGTGTTCGTGTCTGTTAATACCGCCGTTTAGGCGCAACTAACGAAATTCTTCACGATTTTGCGGCTTTTTCTATGTGTCTAACATAGAGAAAGCCGCTTGAAAGTCCATTAAAAAATCAACAGTACCAATGCGGACTGCGATTTTTAAATTGCGGACTTTCATTAAACTTACTTAAAAAAACCGAATTAATCGGCTTTAATTTTTCATTGGTTTAGAAGAACTACTTTTAGACTGACGCTTGCAATTGTTTATGCATTATCAAGACGAAATAAAATTGCGGTGTGTTCTCAGTAAGTGGCCTGATCTTCCATTGACGCAACGTTCTTCCGGATGACTTTTTTTCTACCCTGCATAGCAATAGAATCACCAATATTGAATATTTCAATATTATTGCTTTCGAATAAGCAATCGGGATTATCTGCAGTAAAAATATATAAATTTTAAATTCACAAAATATTTTTATTTCTAAATTCCTCGAAACTTTCAACTCTTTTTGACTCTAAAAAATTCTCTAAATCGGTTTTCCTAAAAAGAATTTTGCCTTGCAGCTTATAAAAAGTTATCTGCCTTGAAGCTATGTAGCGTCTTAAAGTAGTGGCAGAAACTCTTAAAAAAGAGGCAGCTTCGTTTATAATTAAAATGTCTTTATCCATAGTCAATGATATAATTACTTTACAATTATTATATCTCAAATTTATTAATTGTCAAGTAAAAAAATAATTGACTAATTGACACTTTGAATTTTATTCTATATAATTGACAATTATGGATGATATAAAAGAAGAATTAGAAGAAAAAGATATTGATATAGATACTCCGAAATATATAAAACTCCCTTTAAATTTTTATTTAATGCCGGAAATAAAGGCTTTAGATAAATATCCCGAAAAAGACAGATTAATTGCGTCATGGATTAAACTGCTGTTAGCTGCCGCAAAATTCGAAAATGAGGGAAGACTGCAGATGAAATCTAATAAAGCACGAGATAAAAAACTTAATCCTTTTGATATAGGCAATCATATGTTCCCGACATCCGTTGCGTATTTTATTAAAATAGATGGCTCTAAGGACGTAGAGGAAGAACGGAAATTTGCCCTAAATACTATAGATATTTTTTTAAAAGAAGGTCTGCTCGGAAGAAATGACAATCCAAAAGAACCCTACCTTTTCGTTAAAAACTGGAACGATATCTATAAGGCTTCAAAACCCGGCAAAAAAACCGAATGGACTAAAGAGCGTGTAGAAGAAATTCTTAAGGAAAACGATTATAATATGACTAAAACGGCTAAGACTATCGGAAATACGAAACAATTTATCAGCTTCTTGGCAAAAAAGTTCGGGATTAAGAAGCCGAGCAAGGCATAAGGTATGCATTCTATATTCTATCCTTTAAAAAATTTTCTATAATTTGGAATTTGTTTAAAAAGCTGATAAAATAATAACATAAACATATAGTTTTTAATTTCTAATATAAAAGGTGATTTATTATGAGCATATCATTAACTATGCCTGAATTGAATATAAAAGAAGATGAATTAAAAATACTTCTTGCTTCCAAACTTTTGGAAGACGGTTTTGTATCGCTTGGAAAAGCCGCCGAAATAGCCGGATACCCCGAAAATGTTTTTGCCGAGATACTTATACATAAAAAAACTTTCCCTATAAAATATCAGGATATTAACTTATCGGAAGAACTTTCCAATGCCTGATAAAGTAATTGTCGATACCTCAGTCCTTATTGCGCTTGATAAAATAAACCTTTTGGAAGTCTTGTGCAAAATTTACGGAGAGATAATACTGCCGGAAGGCCTTGCTTTAGAGTTCGGCAATATAGATTTGAACTGTTATAAATCCGTTAAGGTCGATAATCCTCTAATTAACGTGCTGACAAACGATTTAAACCTTGGCCGCGGCGAATCGGAAGTTATTGCGCTTGCGTATGAAAGCAAAAATAGGGCGTTAATTGATGATTTAAGGGCACGTAAAATAGCTCTGCAATTAGGCATAGTTTTTAGCGGCAGCATTGGTGTTTTGCTTAGAGCAGAAAAATCAGGGTTTATCGATAGCGCTTACAAAAAAGCTTTAGAGCTAAGTAATAAAGGGTTTTACATTTCCGACGGAATCATAGAGGATATGAAAAAGCAATAATACTCTTTTTAATTTTGCATAGAATGAAAATTTAATAAATTTTCAACATCTTTTAATGGAGGATTTCCGAAAAAGCGTTTATATTCCCTGCTGAATTGAGACGGGCTTTCATAGCCCACCTTGAATGCGGCCGTAGATGCGTCTATTCGCTCTGCCAGCATTAATCGTCTGGCTTCGTTAAGACGAAGCCACTTTTGAAATTGCAATGGGCTCATTGAAGTCATTACTCGGAAATTTTCATGAAATGCTGACTTGCTCATATTGGCTTGTTTTGCAAGCGTATCAACATGCAAAGTTTCAGCAAAATTGCTTTTAAGCCAGGTTATTATAGATGCGATTTTATTCCCATGGCTTCGTTCGGAAACTATATTTCGCAGACGCATACCGTGCTCGCTTACTAATAAACGATAAAAAATCTCACGTTTAATCGTTGCCGACAAAACCGGAATATTTTCAGGTTCATTTACCAAATCTATCAAACGATTAAATGCATTAATAAGATATGAAGTAGCTTTGCCCGTCGACATACCTCTTTCGGGCTGCTGCCGTTTTGAATATGGAAGGTTGCCGTCTGTTATTAACTTAGCCCAACTTCACCACTCTAACCTCAAAAATTCATAAAAATACCCCTAAATCAGTCAATCATAAACGAACTTATGCGGCTTTGCGGGTGTTTTTTTATGTAAATTTAGTTTGTAGTCCCCCATAGATAT
>JAJYPL010000021.1 GCA_021795355.1 bacterium
TTATATTTTTTTTGATTATATTTGCTATTATTGAAATATTTTTATCTCCGGCGGTGTGTCCGTTGACAGAATTTAACTTGTTTAACTGGTTTATAGAAATCAATCCGACCGATAACTTACTGCCGTCCTTTGCCGCTTTTTGCATCTCCTGAAAAAGCTTTTCATGAAAATACTTAAAATTATTCAGTCCGGATACGTAATCTACCTGAGAGCAGTCCCTCAAGACCTGAATAGACCTCTCCGAATTTAAAATATATGCCAGTATGGAAAAAAAAGTGCCAAAAACCTTAGCTTTATCGAAACAGCAATTTTTAAAACCTTTAACGGAATATGTTATTACAAAATACGAGTCCGAATAAGGCGTTTTAATTTCGTACGCATAAAGTTCCGCAACGTTTTCATGTTCGAATAAGCTGCTGTATTCATTGTATTTTTCCTTTTCTTTTTTGAAATCTATAAATAATCCGCCTTTTAAATGAGTTAATGTTTCGATAATTTTAAAAGGGGGATTTTCGTTGATTTTTTTAATAAAAAAATTGGAATAGCCTCTGGATATTTTAACGCTTTCGCCGGCATCGTATTTTTTGTGCAAAAACATAATGGCGGTTGCCCCGAAAGAATATTCGAACGCAATATTTACAAAATGCATAACCTCTTCTGCAGTTTTTCTTTGCGAAGCGAACTCCATAAGTTCTTCTATTAACTTATACCCTATATCTTCGCAATTTTTATTCCCTTCCATAAAACAATGCCTCCTTTTCTCCCGTAATTATATTCAAATTTTTCTTACTATCACCCCTCCTTTAAAAAGATATATTCTTCTGCATGTTCTGAAAAAACACGTTTTTTCAGCAGAAGAATATGGCATGCCTTTTCCTGCAGAAAAATATGGGTGGCAGGCAAAGCCTGCCGGAGTGGTTAACTAGATAAACCTGACACCTTTTCCCATTTATTAAATATTATCATTTATCGCTAAAAGGTATATTTATCGATAGATTTCAGTTTTTCTCCGTATAGAGCTTTTAAAAATTGTACAAAAGATTCGATTTGCGGAATTAAAAATTTAAATCCGAAATTATTGTTTATTATAAAATCCGATTTTTTAATTTTTTCTTTCTGGCTCAATTGATTTTTATCTCTTTTAGCAAAGTCTTCCATATCGAATTTTTTATAAGACCGAATAATCCTTCTTGAAAAATCGCAGGTTACCAAGGCGGTTTTATCTAAATTCAGATAATATCCCGATTCTATAATAACGGCACCTTCTATGACGGCAGCGCTCTCACTGCTTTCGGCGAGAAATACGTCTATCTTTTGCCGCAAAGCAGGATAAACTATATCTTCTAAAACTTTTTTCTTTGAAATATCCGAAAAAATTATGCCGGCAAGAATCCTGCGGTCTATATCATAATCTTTATTTAAGATTTTATTTCCAAAAAAATCAACAATTTTTTTATATTCCAAGCTGTTTTTTTTATAAATTTTTTTTGCCTCATCGTCGAGGTTGACCGTTAAAAAGCCCAAATTTTTAAATAAATTAAGCACCGTGGTCTTGCCTGAACCTATAGAGCCTGTCAATCCTATTTTAATCATTATAAAACTCCGCGGGAAAAGGTGTCAGATTAATTTTCCGCAAGCAGCTTATCGTATTAATTCGCTTTTGCGTATGCGGAAAATAAAATCTGACGCCTTTTCCTTTCATCAATTCCGGCACAGTCACAACTTTGACATTATCGATATAAAAGAAACCTGTCTTTTGTCAGTCTTATTGCGCCTGTAACTAAAAAAATCTTCATTCTCCATAGTGCACTTATTTATATCGAAAACGTTTCTGCCGTTTAATCCGTTAAAAATTAATTCATTTTTGATAAAAGATTTTAAATCGAAAAATATTTTGTCATTCCCTTTCTCGGTATTTTGCTGAAAAAAATTTATATTTAAATTATTTTGATTTAAAAATAAATTTAAAAAATCTTCTTTAACTTCGTAACATTTCTTGCATATAGAAGGGCCTATAACCGCCAAAATCGCACCGGCGTCTATATCGAACCTGTTTACCAGTATAGATACGGCATTTTTTATTATTCCTCCATAGGCTCCTTTCCAGCCGCAATGCACGGCGCCTGCGGCGGCAACGGTTTTGCCTTTAAAACCGGCGAAAAGAACCGGAACGCAGTCTGCCGTTCTTATGCACAAAACGATGCCCTTCCGTCCGGTAAAAACTCCGTCTGCATCGCCGTTATCAAAAAAACTGCGGCGATTTTTTGCGTTTTCTTTAAATTTTTCGTCTAAAACGTTAATATTTATGCCGTGGCTCTGTTTTATTTCATACGAATAGTCTTCGGAAACAATGTTTAAAAACTCTTTTCTTGCCGATTCGTTTACCGGATTAAAATCGATAGAACCGTCCATAAAACCGTATTTTATTCCAAATTCGTCGAGATTTAACTCGTTTTTATTTAATTTATAAATCATAATAGCGCATCTTTATCGCCGGAATCATCCAAAAGCCATAGCATATCGTCGGGAAATTTCGCTTTCAATACTTTTTTTTCTTTATTGGCGGGGTGGGGAAATTCCAGCATATACGCATGAAGCATCTGTCTTTTGACGAAATTTAAACTTTTATATCTGCTTTCTATATCTTTTCTTTTATACAGTTTATCTCCCACGATCGGATAGCCCGTCTCAAAAAGGGAAACTCTTATCTGATGCGTTCTTCCCGTTTCAGGCAAAACTTTAAGGAAGGTTGCCGCACCCCTTATTTGTTTTATGTTTTCAAAGCGGGTAAGGCAGTATTTTCCGGTTTCCTTTTTATCCATTGCCATCTTAACCCTGCTTTTGGCGTCCCTTTTTATAAATCCTTCTATACATCCGCTTTTTTGAGTTATAATACCGTAAACCGCCGCAAAATAAGTTTTTTTAATTTCCCTATTTTTAAAACTTTCCGCAAGAGCGTTATGCGCAAAATCGTTTTTGGCTATAAGCATAATGCCGGAAGTATCCTTGTCTAACCTGTGGACTATGCCCGGCCTTTCTACCCCGCCTATGCCGGACAGATCGGAAATCTTGCCCATTAAAATATTAACGAGAGTATTGTCGTAATTACCTTTTCCCGGGTGGGACGAAATACCCGCAGGCTTATTTACGGCCGCAATATATTCGTCTTCATAAATTATTTCGATATCCCTGTCGAATATTTTTATGCCCGGCTTAACCGGATCCGGTTCGTTAAAAGTCACGGAACTGCCGTCTCTTAATAAATATGCGGGCTTTTTGACCGCCTCTCCGTTAACTTCTACGGCACCGTTTAAAATCTGTTTTTTAATGAAAGTTCTTGTTTTATCGGAAAATTTTGCGGATAAAAAAACATCCAATCTTACCGCCTGACCGTAATGAATAAACGAAACTATTCCCATAAAACGCGTCCGGTCATTTCTGCCGGCACTTCTAATCCCATAAGTTTCAAAACAGTCGGCGCGATATCCGCAAGCCTTCCGGGTTTTAACGGCGGAATTTCCTTATAATCGTTAGAAACTATAACGAACGGTACGGGATTAAGCGTGTGATTGGTCATAGGTTCGCCGTTGTCGTCTATCATGGTTTCCGCATTGCCGTGGTCGGCAGTTATAGCGCATATGCAGTCGCCGAGGCTTAAAATTGCCGGTATTATCTCGCTGATTACCGAGTTTACCGTCTGCACGGCTTTTACTGCCGCTTCGTAATTGCCGGTATGTCCAACCATATCGCAATTTGCAAAATTGCATACTATCAATTCATATTTGCCGGATTTAATTTTTTCTATAAGGGCGTCTTTAATTTTAAAAGCGCTCATTTCGGGTATCATATCGTAAGTTTTAAACTCTCTCGGAGAAGGTATAAGCATCCTTTCTTCATTTTTAAAAGGTTCCTCTCTTCCGCAGTTGAAAAAATAGGTTACGTGCGCATATTTTTCGGTTTCCGCTATCCTGAACTGGCTAAAGCCGAGATTAGATATGACCTCTCCCAGAATATTTAAATAATTCTGAGGTTCTATCATATATTTATTTTTAAAAGAATCGTCGTAATTAGTCATAGAAATAAAATTTTTTACCGGCTTAAACTGCCCTCTGGAAAAATAATTAAAATCGTCGAAAGTCAGCGCCATAGTAATCTCTTTTGCCCTGTCCGCCCTGAAATTATAAAAAAGAACTCCGTCGTCTTCTTTGATTATGCCGTCGTTCCCTTCTCCGTTATCTATTACTATCGCCGGCATAAATTCATCGGTAATACCTTCGGCGTAAAATTTCTTAACGGCTTCCGCCGGATTGCTAAATTTTTCTCCTTTTGCCTGAGTCAGCAAATTAAACGCAACTTCAACCCTGTCCCAGCGCGTATCCCTGTCCATAGCGTAAAACCTTCCGCAAAGCGTCGAAATAAAAACTTTACCTGCATAAGGATTTATATGTTCCGTCAATTTATTAAGAAAAACCGGCGAACTTTGCGGCGGAGAATCCCTGCCGTCCAAAAAAGGATGAATATAAATTTTTTTTATTCCGTTTTTATAGAAAACATCCGTTAAATATAATAAATGATTCAGTTCGGAATGGACTCCGCTTTCGGAAAGAAGTCCCATAAGATGAACGACGGAATTCCCCGATTTTATTTTTCCGATAAATTCCGATAAAACAGTGTTCTCTTTAAGTTTATCCTCTTTTATAAGCAGGTCTATTTTCGTTAAATCCTGCATTATTATGCGTCCTGCGCCTATATTGGAATGCCCGACTTCCGAGTTGCCCATAGTATTTTCGGGCAATCCTACATCGAGTCCGTGCGCCTTTAGCGTAGTGTACGGATAGTCTTTGAAAAGTTTTTCTATAAATTGAGGTTTAGCGTTTATTATAGCATTTCCTTCAACCTTTTCGGATATGCCGAAGCCGTCCATTATTATCAAAACGGCTTTCTTTATTGTTCTCATAGTTTTTATATTCTATAAATTATATACCGATATATTATAGCCGGAAAAATTAATTTAAATTTATCTCAGCAGAGAGGAAATATTTTTTTCATCGTCTTTAGCGGCGGTTTCATATAGCGTGCCGGCGGTTTTGATATTATAAGTGTTCCATTTATTGCAGGAAGGGCATATGGACGAATAATTATAAGAGGTATGTCCGCAGTTGGAACATACGAAAGGCAGCTTAACCGGATAGTTGCTTTTAAGGGCTTTTCTGAAGTTTACCGAAGCGTCGTTATATTTTCCTCTTTTAAAATAACATTCCGCAAGCAGTAAATTTAAAGCATTATCCTTAAAAATATTAGCGGGTATTAAAGATAATGTTTCTATGGCATCGTCTATCATCTCTAACCTTATATACAATTTACCGAGAAAAAGCCTGTATTCCCATCTTTCAGGATTGTCGTAAATAAGTTCCTGATAAAATCTTATTATATTTTCGGGGTGATTGGTCTTTATCGAAACATCCTCTATTTTTATCGCAATAGCTAAATTAGACGTTTTAAGAAAGGCTTTTTCCCATAATTCGAAAGCTTCGTTTATTTTTCCTTTTTTTATTAAAGCATCGCCTAAAGACAAATAAGCCGGCACGAAATTTTTGTCCTGGCTAAGCACCTGATTGAAACGTTTCATCGATCTTACGGTGTCGTTTTCGGATTCAAGAAGATATTTGCCGAATTCATATTTCAAGCCCAGCATAACCTGTTCTTCTTTTTTGTTTATATCTTTATCTTTCGACTGGGAAAGAAAAAGTTTGGACATTCTGTAAGCATTTTTCCATTCTTCTTTTTTTATAAAAATATCTTTTAACTGGGATATGGCGTACAAATCGTCGGACGAATATTCAAGCGCTTTATAGAAATAAAAAACGGCTTTATCGTAATCTTTATTGAGCTTATAAAGATTACCGGCTTCGTTCAGGGCGGTGACGTTTTCTTTTTCTATTTCTAAAGCTTTATTTAAGGCATTTTCCGCTTCTTTCATCTTTCCTTTATGTTTATATATTTTTACAAGCAGAAGGTATGCCCCTATATTGTTCGGATAATTAATTAAGTACTTTTTTATTAAATCTACCCCCTTATCGTACTGTCCTTTAATATACGCTTCAAACGCCTTATTTACGGAATTGTCGAGTTCGGTTTTTATATACTGCTTTCTTTTGTAAAATATATTTTTGATCTGAACTATAGAATCTTTTAAAACGTTTATAATTAAAATAATCGCTATGCCTATAAGGAATGCAGAAAATATGTAAATTATAAGATAATTATGAATAACGTAAAGTTTTCCCGGGGCATAATGCAAAGGAACCCTATGAGGATTAAGGACATAAAGGTATTCAAAAAATGCAACTAAAATAAGTATTGCGACTATGACGGTTATTATATACATATTTGACGTCTGCCTTTTATTCTATATATTTATATATACCATTTTATTATGATTTATTTTCCGCATATATACTCTTGGCTTTATTTGTTTACGTTTAAAAATAACTTTATAACTTTTATATTTTTAATTAACGCCGGAGGCTTCGCCGAACGAAGATTCCACTACCAATTCTTTAGCTTCCGGCCACAGCCCTTCTATATTGTAATAATGCCTGAGGTCGTCGCTAATTAAATGCACCATAATGCCGCCGTAATCGATGACTATCCATCTCGCGCCCGGCGTAGAAATTCCTTCCTGCCCGAGAGGTTTTTGTTTGAAAGAAGACAGCAGGTTATCGGCTATCGTGTTAAGATGCCTGTCCGAAGAACCGCTTGCCACGAATATAAAATCGGTAATGCTTGAAATTTTTCTGACGTCTAAAACTATTATATCGCGGGCTTTTTTTTCCAAAAGCAAATTTATTATATATCTTATATCTTTATTTGTCCTTTTTAAAGGCTTTCTAATTTTATTCATATAATTTATTATTTATTATATAATTAATAACGCCGTTTGGCAACAAAAAGAGGTTTGAAATATTATTTTTAAAATTATTTCTTATAACGGTGGAAGAAATATCTAGCCTAGTCGTATTAAAAAAATAAACTGCTCTTTTTCCGTCTATAACGATTTTTCCCTCTTTTAAATCGCATTCAGCATTCTCCTTTAAATTATCGGGTAAAAAATCGATTAGCTTTACTAAATTTTTAAAACCGTATTTCGGCCTGCCTGCCACTATAAAATCTATCGTTTTCAATATAGCTTCGGCATTTTTCCAATTTTTTAAGCCTAAAAAAGCATCGGCTCCGACTATGAAATATAAATCATCGTTTTTATATTTTTTTTTAAACTCGATTATGGTATCGTAAGAATATGACAATCCGCCTCTTTTAATCTCTATATCGGACGTTTTAAATTTTTGCTCGTCTTTTATCGCGATTTTTATCATTTCGAGTCTTTTTTGCGGATGCGCTTCGGCATCTATGTTTTTGTTAGACGTTATATTGGTTGGAATGAATATGACCTCGTCTAAAAATTTTTCCGCGATTTCTTCGGCCGCCCTCAAGTGGCCGTAATGTATAGGATTAAAAGTACCTCCGAAAATTCCTATTTTCATAATTATAATCTAACTTTTTTTGAAGTGTCATTGCGAGCGGCGAAGCGGCGAAGCAATCTCGCGCATTCCCTGTTGATGTGACGACCGGAGATTGCTTCCATCTTTTAATGCATAAAAACCGTTGGCTTTTATATGCGCATTAAAAGATATGCTCGCAATGACAATTGATTTAAATAACATAGCCGCCTTTTCCTTTTTCCTATAAAGTTGCTACGTTCTTTTCTGATAATTTCCGAATACTACGAATTTAGTAGTCGTAAGCTCTTTTGCCCCCATAGGTCCGTATGCGTGAATCTTTGAAGTGGATATGCCTATTTCCGCGCCCAGCCCAAGCTCGAAACCGTCGTTAAATCTGGTGGAAGCGTTTACAAGCACGCAGGATGAATTCACTTTTTTTATGAACTCGAGAGCGCGCGTATAGTTTTCCGTCATAATGGATTCGGTATGGTCTGAACCGTGAATCCTTATGTGTTCTATGGCTTCGCCGATATTTTTTACGGTCTTGACGGACAGCGTAAGGTTGAGATATTCCGCATCCCAGTCCGAATCGGCAGCCGGAGTTATAAAATTAAACCTGCTTTTAAAAATATTCATTATTTCGCCGTCAACCCTCGTTTCGACCCCGTTCTTTTTAAGTTCGTCAAGCATTGCGGGCATAAAATCGCTCATAATATCGGAATGGACTAAAAGGGTTTCTAAAGCGTTGCACACCGAAGGCCTCTGGACTTTAGCATTGATTATTACGTCTATCGATTTTTTTATGTCGGCGTATTTATCCACGTATATATGGCAGACTCCTTTGTCGTGTTTTATGACCGGAATTTTAGAATTTTCCGTTACGAACGAAATAAGCCCTTCGCCGCCCCGCGGTATTATAAGGTCTATGTATTTTTTAAGCGATATCATCTCCGTTATTGCAGACCTGTCGGTATAAGGAATTATCGACACGGCTTCGGGTGGAAGGCCGTTAATTTTAAGGCTTTCCGAAACTATCGAAGCAAGCATTTTATTGGAGTTAATAGCCTCGGAGCCTCCCCTTAATATTACCGCATTGCCGGACAATAGGCAAAGTATCGATGCATCTATAGTAACGTTAGGTCTGGATTCGTAAATTATTCCTATTACGCCGAGCGGTATTCTCATCCTTCCTACCATAAGTCCGTTCGGCCTTACCGTCATATTTTCTATTTCGCCTACAGGGTCTTTAATCTTCATTACGTCGTCGATAGAATTAAGCATAGACGAAAAAACTTTGCCGCTAATAAAGAGCCTGTCTATCATGGGCTTGCTTAATCCCGCCGCCTTTGCGCTTTCTACGTCTTTCGCGTTTTCGGCTTCTATTTTTTTCCTGTCCTTTATCAAAAGTTCTTTAAGCGTCGATAAAACGTTAAGTTTCACGGCGGAACCGGCTTCCGCTATTTTGCCGGCGGCATCGCGGGCTTTTTTTGCGATTTCTTCTATAGAAACGGTATTATCTTTATCATTAACGGCCATATTTGCTCCTTTTATATATTTACGACCATCTTGTCCTTATGCACGACAAGGGAAGAAATATTATCTTTTCCGAATTTCGATTCTATCTCTTCCGAACTTAAACCCTTTATTTTTTTTATATCGTCCGAATCTAAATTAGCTATGCCTTTGGACAAAACCGTTCCTTTTTCGTCCAATACGTAAACTCCGTCCCCTTTTTTAAAATCGCCTTTTATTTTAATTATACCGCCGGCAAGGAGGCTTTTATTTTGATGCGCAATAGCTTCTACGGCTCCTTTATCGACGATTATCTCCCCCGCCTTTTCCATGCCGAACAAAAGCCAGTGCTTTTTTTTGCTGATTTTATTGCTGCGCGAAGAAATTACGAGCGTCCCGCAAAATCTGCCTTTTGCTAAAGAATCCAAGCTTTTTTTATCTTTGCCGGAAGCTATAACGGTATCTATGCCTGCGCTCGCGGCAATAAAAGACGCATAAAGTTTAGATTTCATTCCGCCGGTTCCGTGCGCGCTTTTAGACCCGTCTTTAAAATTTTTAATATAGTTTTCTATATCGCTTATAACTTTAACAGGTTTTGCGTCCGGATAAACGGCCGGGTTTTTATCGAAAACCCCGTTTACGTTTGAAAGAACTATAAAAAGGTCGGCGCATACCAAGTTTAAAACAAGCGACGACAAATAGTCGTTGTCCGAAAATTTTATCTCTTCGTAAGAAACGGTGTCGTTTTCGTTTATTATCGGGATAACTCCGTTATTCAGCAGTTCGTTTATAGTATTCCGCGCATTAGTAAATCTTTTTCTGACGGAAACGTCATCTTTGGTCAAAAGAATCTGCGCCGTTTTAAGACCGTATTTTTTAAAAACAGAATCGTAATTTTTCATCAAAACCGGCTGTCCGCAAGCGGCAAACGCCTGTTTTTGAGGAATGGAAAAACCGCCCGCTGCCGGTTTTATGCCGAGCATATCTTTCCCTGCGGCTATAGCGCCGGAAGAAACAAGTATTACTTCCTTTTTCTGCAATACGAGCGAATTAACGAAACCGCATATCCTTTTAAAAGAATGAAGCGACGGTTTTCCTTCTTCGTCCAAAAGAACCTGGGTGCCTATTTTTACGACTATTCTTCTTTTAGAATCGAGATATTTTTTAAAATTATTCTGCTCTTTCACTTTTAAATCTTATAATAATTTTATAATTATGCCTTAATTACTTCGGAAAAGGTGTCAGATTAATTTTTTTTCAAATAACTTTCTATATTATTTGATTTGTTTCATATGCAAAAAAATAAAATCAGACACCTTTTCCTCTTGACAGAATTCAATTCCGTCGCCATTATAAATCAAATTGATTAAAGTAATTATACCGCAATATTTTTTTTATTTAAAATTAAATTTAACTCGTTTTTAAGCTCGTCTATTCCGGCGCCTTGAACCGCCGATATAAAATACACGGGAATATTTTGCTCGGAAAAAAACTTGGCTGTTTCTTTAATAATTTTATTTAATTTCCTTTTGTCCGTTATCAAGTCTATCTTATTGACGGCCGCTATCCGTTCTTTTTTAAGTATATTTTCGTCGTATTCGGCTATTTCTTTAACTACAGCTTCGTATGAAGCCTTAATTTCTTTAAAAGTTCCTATTTCGATAAGATGAAGCAGGATATTAGACCTTTCTATATGGCTTAAAAACTTAAGTCCTAAGCCTGCGCCTTCGGAAGCGCCTTCTATTATGCCCGGAATATCGACTATAGTAAGCGTTTTAGGAGACTTATCAGGATTATCTCCCATATAAACGCCAAGATTAGGAGTTTTCGTCGTAAAAGGATAGGATGCTATTTTTGCATGGGAACCGGTAAGCTTAGATATTAGCGTTGACTTGCCTGCATTGGGAAAGCCTACCAAACCTATATCGCCCAAACTTTTAAGGACAAGCCGGACTTTTCTGGTTACACCCGGTATCCCAGGCTGGGCAAAACGGGGTCTTCTCTGCGTGGACGACTTAAAAAAGGTGTTGCCTTTACCGCCGATGCCGCCCCTTAGCAGAACCGTTTCTTCGCCGTCTTTAGCAAGGTCGGCCATTACTTCTCCCGAATCGAAATCTATAACCGCAGTGCCGATAGGCACGGTTATTACGATATCTTCTCCGTCCCTGCCTTTTTTGTTGTTTCCCTGCCCGTTGCCGCCCTTTTCCGCAATATACCTCGGTTTATATCTGAAATCAAGAAGACTCGTTATGTTATGCGAAGCCTTAAATATAACGTCGCCGCCTTTTCCTCCGTCGCCGCCGTCCGGTCCGCCTTTTGGAATAAACTTCTCTCTTCTAAAGCTGACCGCGCCCCTGCCGCCGTTTCCTGAAGCAATAGTTATTGTTGCATTATCGACGAATTTCATAGCGATTATTTTTATGCCGTTTTTAAACGGCGGTGCTTAAATTATTTAGTTATTGAATTATTTAAAATAGCCGCAGCTTTAATTTTTAGAATAATGATAATGATACGGATAATTTGGATAATAATATATAAGTTTATTATACTGCATAGATTGCCATATAAAACATGGAATTTCGATAACGACAGCGTTATAAAAATATCTTGCTTATATTAAAAGTATTTAGAAAAATGAGGTTTAGATATATGTTTGCGTTAATAATTAAAGAAAGGAATCGGCAATAGCAGGTATCGTTATTGCTGCGGAATATTTCAACGAAGTAAGTTTCTTAAAGCAAATTTTATATAGTTATTATCTTATAAATTTATAAGGTAATAACTATATAACTTAAATAAACTTATTCCGCAGGTATAATACTGACGAACTTTCTGTTATTTTTTCCTATATGAAACTTCACGAAACCTTTAATTATAGAATAAAGAGTATAGTCTTTCCCCTCTTTAACGAATTTTCCGGGATGAAAAGACGATCCTACCTGACGGACTATAATCTCGCCCGGTTTAACCAACTGTCCTCCGAATCTTTTTACTCCTCTTCTTTGTCCCTGACTGTCCCTGCCGTTTCTGGAACTTCCTCCGGCTTTTTTATGCGCCATAATATCACCTTTTGCTTAATAATATATATAAATAATTTTATAAATTTAAATTTAATAAATAATTACTATCCGATACCGCTATTTATTCCGCATTAATTCTTATATATAATACTTTTGTCTGACTGCTTTAGCGCTTTATGCTATGCCCGTTATCTTAACTTCGGTAAAATTCTGCCTGTGGCCTCTTTTCTTTCTTTCGTCTTTGCGGCGTTTCATTTTAAACACTACTATTTTTTTTGCCCTGCCGTTTCTTACGACCGTTCCCTTCACGCTTTTATCTTTCAAAGCCTCTTTGTCGGTAACCAATATGTCGCCGTTTTTAACTGCTATCGGCGTAAAAGTTACCTCTTCGCCTTTTTCTTTTCCTACCGTTTCTATTCTTAAAATATCTCCCTGAGAAACGACGTATTGCTTTGAGCCGGTATTAATAACGGCATATTCTTTACTCATAACAAATCCTCCACATATAAACTTGAATTATTAATTTTAATCGGTTTTAATTATTTTGTCAACGATTTTTTTGTTTCAATATTTTTTGCTTTTTATTACTAATAGATTTTTTCAAATCTTGCATGCCTATTTAGCATATCGGGATTAAAAGCGGATAGATTATTGAAAAACTCCGTCTGAAAAGAGCCGGAAAGTTTCGATTTTAAAGCGGCAAGTTCTCCGCATATTCCTACTAAAACCGCTCCGGTTAAACTTGCCTTAAGATAATTTCGGTCTATAGCCGCAAATGCTCCCATTATAGAAGAAGACATACAGCCGGAGCCGGTCATCTTAGTCAGGACTTCATCGCCGTTTTTGACCGAAAAGACGTTTTTCCCGTCGGATATTACGTCTTCTTTCCCGCTTATGCATACGGTAGAAAAAACCTTTAACGCAAATTCTTTAGCCAAACCTATTTTGTCTTCGACGCGCCCTTTTGAATCCACGCCTTTAGTTTCGAGTTTAATACCGTTAAGATTTGCTATTTCGGATTCGTTACCTCTTATTATAGAAAGTTTGATATTTGAAATTATCTCTTTGGAAGCATCGTTTCTTAAACTGCTTGCTCCCGCTCCAACGGGGTCGAATATTACGGGAATATCTTTTTCGTTGGCATATCTACCGGCTAAAAGCATTACGTCTATAATTTCTTTAGTCAAAGTTCCTATATTTAAAACCAAGGCGTCCGATATGGTTATGATATCTTTCATCTCCTCCTTGGCATAAGCCATTATGGGGCTTGCGCCTATAGCAAGAAGGGCGTTGGCGGTAACGTTAGTTACTACTACGTTCGTGATATTATGGACTAAGGGATTTTTCTTTTTTAAAAGTTCTAAGTTTGACGATAAATCGCTTAAAGCAATATTTATGTTTGTATAATTAGACATAAAACACGCCTCCGTAATTATTTATTTTTAAATTATTTATTGTTTTATAATTTTACTATTCAATCAGTTCAACTACAATAAATTATATACCCTTTTGAATGCAAATAATCAAGGTTCATAAGGGAAACGCCTTTATTGGCGTTTATGAGGTTCAAGCCGTTTGTTCCCGCCGTTTTTGCCGATTCGGCAGATTTGTCGCTTAACAAATAATAGTTTAACGCTTCATATAATTCAAGGGGCGAATCGATCTGCCAGCCAGCCGAATGCTTTCTTATTTCTTCCGCCGCTTCCGAAAAATTTTGAACGAATTTGCCGAAAATTACCGGCTTTCCGAAAATTAAAGGCTCAAGAAGATTATGCCCTCCCGACGGAACTAAGCTTCCTCCGACGAAAGCGGCGTCGCATACGCCATAAACGGTTAAAAGCTGACCTATAATATCCACTAATACGACAATGACCTTAGTGCCGGATAAACTATAAGCGTTATTATTTGTTAGCAGACCTGCTTCAACTGTTCGACCCGTTCTAACATCAGCGTTACGACTCTCGTGACTACTTGCGAAATAAGCATGCCCAAACGATTGCCCGATATCCGAATCGGATATAAATGCCGACGCGTCGTTTCGTCCTAATTGATTTATAGATTCATAAATCGAAGAAAGTTTGTAAATTTCGATTTCCGGCGCATAGCCGTTAAGCAGTCTATAAACCTCGCCGAAACGTTCCGGATGCCGCGGCGCAAGAAAGAGAAAAATTCTATTTTTGGCGTTAGTTTTATTTAATTTTATTACCGTATCGAGGATAACATCTTCTTCGCCTTTATGGGTGCTTCCCGCCGCTATTATTTTTGCGTTTTTTGCAGCGGCCGTTTTGCTATCCGCGGCTTTAACATCAGCCGTTTCGTCATTTTCGGTATTTACATTACCGTTATTTATATTAGCGGTTTCGGCATTTACAGTTTTTGCGGTTTCCGCGCTATTATTAGTTTTAAATTCTATAAATCTTTTAATAATTTCGCTCTTTTCTTTTATGTCTCCCGCAACCAGCGAAGCGTCCATATCGAATTTCATATTGCCGGTTCGGCGCATATTTTCTTTTTTAATTCCGAACGACGCAAATCTTTCGCAATAAATATCGGATATGCATAAAACCGCATCAATCTTTTTAAAGATATAGCCGAAAAAGAATTTAAGACGGATATAATTTTTATAAGACTTTTCCGATATTCTCGCGTTTATTAACGCTACGGGGATATTTTTTTTCTTTAAAAGACTAAAAAGATTCGGCCATATTTCCGTTTCTATGGAGATAAAAAGCGCAGGCTTTATAAGTTTTAAAAGGCTTCGCAAAGAAAATAAGAAATCGTAGGGAAAATAAAAGGTTAAAACGCCTTCGTCTTTTTTATAAAGATTATATGCAAAATCGAAACCGGTTTTCGTCGTGGCCGAAAGATAGATTTTTTTGCCGTATTCCGACTTGAGCAAATCGATAAATTTAACCGCCGCCCTCATTTCCCCCAAAGACACGGCATGAATCCATACGCCTTCTTCAAAAGCAGCTTCTTTTAAAGGCTTAAAGGCGGCGGGGAAAAATTTGTAGAAGTAGCCTTCGCTTTTTTTATTTTTAGTAAGATTAAAAAAAGTTAAAGTTATAAAAAAAAATGGAAATAAAAACAATAAAATAATATTATAAACGGTGAATAAAACTTTTTCCATATATATAAAGAACGACTATTCCATCTGCTTTAAAAGAAGATTTTTATAAATTCCGTCCATTTTTATCAAGTCGTCGTGGCTTCCGCTTTCGGCTATTTCGCCTTTTTCGAGGACGTAAATCGTGTTTGCCTGTTTTACGGTTGAAAGCCTGTGCGCGATTATAAGGACGATTTTATTTCTGCACAAGCCGCCGGATAATACGTCAGGCGAATCTGTTTTGCCTGCATCGACGGCGCCGTTTTTACTTCCGCCGGTTTCGCCGTTACCTCCTGCCGTTGTACCGAAAAGAGCCCTCTGGATTTTCTTTTCGGATTCTCCGTCCAAAGACGAAGTTGCTTCGTCGAGTATAAGTATCGGGGCATCCTTTAGAAACGCCCTTGCTATTAAAATTCTCTGCTTTTCGCCGCCCGAAAGCCTTAATCCGGCTTCATCGACTATCGTATCGTAACCTTGCGGAAGATTTTTAATAAATTCGTCCGCAAATGCGAATTTTGCGGCGCTAATTACTTCTTCCATGCTCTTGCCGCTCGTTCCGTATTCGATATTAAACCTGACGGTTTCGTTAAAAAGAACTACGTTCTGGGAAACGTAAGATATGGAATCTCTTAAATCTTTTAAGTTAAATTCTTTTATATTTATTCCGTTAATGTTTATCCCGCCGGAAGACGGTTCGTAAAAGCGGGGAATAAGCATAGATATTGTGCTTTTGCCGGCTCCGGAAAAACCGACTACGGCGGCTATCTCGCCTTTACTGATTTTTATGTTTATATTTTTAAGGTCGAAATGCTTGTCCTCCGCTTTTTCTTTTTCTTCATTTACGATGCCTGAAATAACGTCTTTTTTATTGTCTTCCGCATTATCTTTGCCGTTATTTACATTATCGCCTTGTTCGCCGCAAAAGTCGTAACCGAAATAAAGATTCTTTATTTCAAGGATGTTTATATCTTTTGGAACCGGTTTAGTCCCGCCGGTTTCTTCCTGTTTTTCGTCTAATATACCGAAGATTCTGGTTCCTGCGGCTATACCTTCCTGAAGGCTGTTGTTAAGCCGCGAAAGGCTTTTTACCGGTTCGTAAAGAAGAAGCATGGCGGTTAAAAAAGAAAAGAAATCGCCCGGCGTATATCCGAATTTTATAACCTGAAGTCCGCCGATAAATATTATCGAAGCAACCGAAATTCCGCCTATGAGTTCGACGAACGGTACGGTAAGCCCTCTGATTTTCGTCATTCTCATAAAAAATCTGTAAAGATTGTCGGAGAGTTTTTTAAACCTCTTTATTTCAAACTCTTCCATATTGTAGGCTTTTACCATGCGCAGACCCGAAATGGTTTCGTCTAAAAATTTCGTTATATTTCCCATTTCGTTCTGGGTATCGATACTTGTTCTGCGGGCTTTTTTTCCGAGAAGCGTTACCGGAAAAATGACCAAAGGAAACAGAAACAGCACGGCTAATGCAAGATAAAAATCCATATAGAATACTACTGCCAAAAGAACTATTATCGTAAGAATATCTTTCATGACGGCGCTGACCGAATCTGATACGGTTCTTTGAATGATATTTATATCGTAGGTAATTCTGGCTATAAGAACGCCGGTAGGCAGTTTATTAAGCTTTGAAACCGGCAGTTTTACTATTACCGAATAAACCTCGTCCCTGAGAGACCTTATAATATTCTGTCCTACAGACCCTGTATAGTAAAACTCCGCATAGTAAAAGACGTTTTTTACCAAAAATATCAATATGACGAGCAAAGGAATAAGTATAAGTTCGGTATAGCTTTTAGTTATGAATATGTTATTTATCAGGGGTTTAACGATATAAGCAAGCGCGCCGGTCAGGGCTGAAACTATTGCCATGCTTATTACCGCCATAATAAGCTTTTTCTTATATGGCAGAATATATGGAAGCAGTCTTTTTAAAACCGACAAATCCTTTTTTATATTTTTCTTGTTAAACATTTTAGTTTTTGTTTTATTTTGTTAGCTTCAAAAAGTCAACCATTTTATTTAATTACCTAATTACCAGTCATTGCGAACATATCTTTTATATACTAAAAGATGGAAGCAATCTTTTGATAGTGATAGTTTGCAAAAATAAAATGCGAGATTGGATAGCTTCGCTGGACTTCGTCCGTCGCTTTCGCTCCTCGCAATGACTGGTAAAAAAAATGCCGTTAAAAAAGGTATTTATTTTATTATTCTATCATTGTTTTATAATAAATTATCAAAAATTATTTGCGCCGCGGCATCAAAAGTATCGACGCCTGCATCTAAGGTAGAAACTACGGAGGATATTTTTTTTAGCACATTTTCCCTATATTTTTCGTCTTTTAAAAATTTATCGGCTTCCTTAAAAACGTTTTCGGGGTTGAACTTAGATTCTATCAGTTCGGGAACGACCTCTCCTCCCGCAAGTATGTTTATAAGGCCTGCATATTTTATTCTTACTAATATTTTAGCAAGAATATAGGTTAAATAGTTTAAATAATAAAATATTATTACCGGTTTGCCGTAAAAACAGGATTCCAAAGAAGCGGTGCCGCTTGCCGCTATTATTAAATCGCTCGACGACAGTGCAAAACTTATGGAGTCCGTAAACATATACATATCTTTTTTTAAGGCGGAACTGCTTTCTACCATATCCTTAAAATAGGAAAAATCAATCTCTTTTCTGAACGGAAAAATAAAAAAAGCGTCTTCATAAGCCGATTTTATCCGTAAAACAGAATCGATTATCCTTTGCGAGTGGTATTTAAGTTCGGTTTTCCTTGAACCGGGCAGAAAAGATATAACCGGATATTTTCCTTTTAAGAGTTTTTTTGTTTCGGCATCTCCGGATAAATCGGCCGATAAAAGGTCTTTTTTCTTTAAAACGTACAAAGGGTTGCCGAAATAGTAAGACTCTATGCCCTCTTTTTTATAAATATCCTGCTCGAACGGAAAAATAGTTATAACGAATTTTATATATTTTTTAATAAATTTTATTCTGCCGTAGCGGGAAGCCCAAATTTTAGGCGGGATGAAATAAACTAACGGAATTTTAAGCTTATTTGCCAATTTTGCGATTTTAAAATTAAAGGACGGAAAATCGACAAGAATAACTGCGTCCGGTTTGTTCGACTCTATCCATAAAGATATATTTCTTAATACTTTTTTTATCGTTTTTAATTTCAAAAGCACTTCGGTGAAGCCCATAACCGATAATTCTTTAATATCGGCTATCAGCGTTGCGCCCGCTTGGGCGCTGTTTATTCCGCCCATTGCGTAAATATCGAGCGTTATGCCGTTTTCGTCAAGTTTCTTAAACTTTTCAATCTTTTTAAGCGACGATATTAGTCCGCCGGCAAAAACGTCGCCGGATGGTTCGCCGGAAACTACAAGTATTTTATGCATTTTAAAAAACATAAACGGCAATATCTTCGTAATCGGCTTTCTTGATAAATTCGTCTTTCCTGATAACTATAGTGTTGCGCTCAAAAGCAAGACATGTTGCATTTACCGAAATTATCGCTTCTAAAGTATCGAGTCCCACTGCCGGTATATCGAATCTTAAATCCTGATTAGGCTTATTGACTTTTACTACTACGGCGCCCCCGTTTGCAAGTTTTCCGCCCCTTATTATCGCCTCGTCCGTGCCTTCTATGGCTTCGAGAGCCATTACCGATTTATCTTTAACTACGGCGGTCTGCCCTATATCCGCCCCCGCGATAAGCATAGCCGCATTTTTTCCAAACTCTATGTCTTCTTTTTCTTTTTTGTTAGGCGACCTTTTGGATGCTACTCCAGACGGCAAAAATACGGAAGAGATACATTTCGTCTGCGGAACGACGGTTATCCCTTCCTTTTCTAAAAATTTACAAATAGCGTTAAGTATGGTATCGTCTTTTTTATCTTTAAGGGATAGAAAAAGCGTTATGGCTTTGATGTCAGGTTTGACTTTTTTAAACATAAGGGTTTTTCTGACTTTACCGGCCATTATTACTTCGCTGACGCCTTCGGATCTAAAAAAATTAACCAATTTGCCGAGCTGTCCGACGCTGATGTAAATAATCTTGTCCGCGCGTTCGGCAAGCGATTTGTCGGCTTCTTCTTCTATTGCGCATACCTTCACCGCATAACCCGCCGATTTTAATTCGTCGATGTATATTAGCGGGAACTCCCCATAACCGGCGATAATACCGATATTTTTAATTTCTTTATTTTCCATATTTATATACTTTAGATAATTTTTATGCTTAATTTATACTTACTTATTCATTAAAAAACGAGATTGCTTCGCTTCGCCGGACTTCGTCCGCTTTGCTCGCAATGACTGAGGGTTATCTGTTTTACCTGGTAATGCCCCTTTTAGAATCGGTTATAAAAGAAGTGAATTTTTCGATTTTTTCGGTTTTTCCTATTTCATGCTCTATTCTTTCTATGGCAATTTTAACTGTAGCTTTTGACCTGTAAACAATTTTGTAGGCATTTTTTATCTGCTCTATTTCTTCTTTGGTAAAACCTCTTCTTTCCAATCCTATTCTGTTAATGCCGTAAATTTTAGCCCTGTCTCCCGACGCCACTAAATACGGAGGAATATCCTGTACGACCATAGAACCCCCCGCGATAAGAGCCGATTCGCCTATGCGGACGAACTGATGAATAGCGCAAAGACCGCCGAGTATCGCAAAATCCTCCACTTCTATATGTCCTGCAAGCGTAGCGTTATTCGCAAAAATATTCCTGCTGCCTATAGTACAGTCGTGAGCTATATGCACATGCATCATAAAAAGATTCCCGTCGCCTACTACGGTAACCCCGTTGCCTGTGACAGTCCCGGGGTTCATAGTTACGTATTCTCTTATTATATTATTATTGCCTATAATAAGCTTAGTATTTTCCCCTTTATACTTAAGGTCTTGCGGAACCGAACCTATGGAAGCGAATTGAAATATTTTATTTCCGTCGCCTATGGTCGTGTTGCCCTCTATCACTACGTGCGGCGCAATTTGATTATTTTTGCCTATTTTCACGCCGCTTTTTATAATAGTATATGGTCCGACTTCCGTCGAATCGTCTATTACGGCTCCCGGATAAATTATTGCAGTTTTATCTATCATAGTCAATTTTATGTCTATATTATGTTAAATAAGGGACAACCGGCCGCGCATTCCGTCCGGCATAAAGCAAATTTCATGCTTGTTATATTGCCTGCAAACCGTTCCCGCCCTAAGCTACAATATCCCATATTCTTCTGCTAAAAAATCAGTGTAAAGCACGCGGAATAATATATCTTAAATGTGGAGGTAAGCAAAACTGATTATTTCGGCATAAAAGTTGCCATAAGTTCTGCTTCGGCGCAGAGATTTCCTTCTACCTCCGCTTTGCCTGAAAAAACCCATACAAACTGTTTTCTTTTAATAAGCTCTACTTTTAACAATACTGAATAACCTGGTAAAATAGGTTTTCTGAATCTTGCTTTATCTATTCCCATAAAATATGTTAATTTGTTTCTTAAATCGTCGTTTTCTTCCGTTTTATAAGCTAAAATGCCTCCTGCCTGCGCAAGAGCCTCCAATATTAAGACTCCCGGCATAACCGGATAACCCGGAAAATGCCCCTGAAAAAAAGGTTCGTTTATAGTGGTATTTTTAACGGCGGTAATAGACTTGCCTTTTTCTAAAGATACTACTTTATCTATCATAAGAAAAGGGTATCTGTGCGGCAAAAGATTTAAAATTTCTCCTATGCCGATTACTTCGCCGTCTTTTAAAACGCTTTTCTTTTCTTCTTTTTTTTCCATTTCTCAATCCTTAGTTTTTGAAATTTCCTTTAATTTCCTGTATAATTCCGGAAGTTTCTTGAAAAGCACTACCGAATTTCGCCATTCTTTTATAGAAAAAGCCGGCGAACCGGATATTATTTCGCCGTCGCTTATATTGCCGGATACTCCGGACTGCGCCGCTATCATAACGTTGTTTCCTATAGAGATATGTCCGGCTATGCCAACCTGGCCGCCCATAGTAACGTTATCGCCTATTTCCGAACTGCCTGCTATTCCGGTTTGTGCGGCAATAACGCAGTTTTTGCCTATTATAACGTTGTGGGCAATCTGCACTAAATTATCTATTTTTGTTCCCGCGCCTATTCTTGTAAAATCTACGGCGCCTCTGTCTATAGTACTATTAGCGCCTACTTCAACATTATCCTCAATCTCTGCATATCCCGTATGAATAATCTTAATGTAACCGGATTTACCCCTTGCAAAACCGAAACCGTCGCTTCCTATAACTACGCCTGCATGTATTATGCAGTTATTTCCTATTTTAGAATTATCGTAAATTGTAACGTTAGGATATATCAGCACGTTATTTCCGATAGTTACGTTATTTCCGATATAAACGTTTGGCATTACCCTGCAATTATCTCCAATGAAAGAACCCTCTCCGATAAAAACTCCGGGAAAAATTATGTTATTTTTTCCTTTTTTTGAAGTTTTGCCGATAAAATACCTTCCTTCAAAATTATCGAAAGGAATTTTATTTTTTTCGTCGGAGACGCTTTTAAAAATCTGCGTTGCCTCCGCAAAAGAAAGGTATGGATTTTTAGAATCCAAGATGACGAATTTAACGTCGGACGGCAATTCGGCCTTTAAAGATTCATAGTCCATTATGACTGCACAGGCTTTAGTGTCAAGCAGCTGTTTTGCGTATTTATGTCCTGCGGCAAAAGAGATTTCGTTCTCTTTTGCCGCTTTAAGCGAACCTATTCCTGAAATGTCTAAGTCGTCAATATCTCCTATAGCATTAAGAGATAACTTAGAAACTATATCTTTTAAAAGCATAAAAATAAAGAAATATTATAAAATTATTTAACTTCTTTTTTATTTTGCGTTCATCTGCTGTAAAACTTGATTGGTTATATCTATAGAATTTGCCCTATAAACTACGCTGGGTCTGTCTATAACTAAAATATATCCGTCTTTTTTTGCAATAGAATCGATAATTACAGTAGCTTTATCGACTATTCCTTTCAGCAATTCAAATCTTTTTTCGGACATAACGCCCTGAATATGTTTTTCCTGAGCGGAATAGTTAGATATATCCGTTTCAAATTCTCTTGTTTTGTTTGTTTTTTCGGCGGCAGACATTATAGAACCGTTATTTTTTAAATCAGCCTGAATTGCCGCAATTTTTTTTCTCATGGCAAGAAGCCTTCCGCTATATTTAGAAACTAAAGCTTTTAATTCGCTGTTTGCAGCTTTTCCTTGGTTAGACATTGCTATTACTTTCTGCATATTGACAACCGCAATGCTTGAACCTGCAGCGTTAGCTTTTGCGGAACCGAACATCATGGTTGCCGCCGACATTAAAAAAACTGCTAAACTTAAATTTAGAATAATTTTTCTCATAAAATAAATCTCCTTGTTAATATTTAATTTTATATTTACTGCCTTTTATATTTTTATTTTCAAATTATTAAATGCCGTTAAATACCCGGAAGGCCTTCTCCCAGACTAAACTGTATTCTGGTAGAATTATTGCCGTTAATAGGCGACCCAAGTATTTTTCCGTAAGTAATAGTGATAGGTCCGAACGGAGAATACCAGTTGAAACCTATGCCTGCCGCCTGAACCAAACTTATAGGGAACATAGGTTCGCTTTGCAGCCAAGCATTACCGGCATTCCACCACAAAAATCCGTAAAATTTCATTTGTTTTAAAATAGGTATAAAATATTTCGCCTGAATCGTAAACATTTTAGTACCGCCGACTAGATTTCCGTTTTCCGACGGACCTACCGAGTCGTACATAAAACCCAAAAGAGGATAATTGTTCATTATACCGCCGACGAAAAACCGTTGATATATAGGAAGAGGATAAGAAGAGTTAGTCCCCGTTATATAACCCAACTGCGCCCCCTGCATAAAGGAAGTCCCCCACCACAACGGAATGTAATGATTAGCCTGAACTACGTATTTAACGAAATCGTCGTTTCCGCCTATAGGAGGTCCGGCATAACTTACTCTAAAACTGTCCATATCGCCTGCGGTGGGTACTATAGGATTGTTTAACGTATTATAAACCGTCGTCAAAGAAACTTCACTGGTCGTAACCTTACCCTCAGGCAATATATTTGTAAGACCCTGTATTATCACCGAATTATCCTGCTCTAACAAGTATCTAAAATATTCCGTCAATACGTTGCCGTATAAAGGATAACCGAAAGTTACCGAACCGCCGACCGAACGGTAGGCGAATTCGTAATAAAGGGAGTTAAACGTATCGTATAACGACAGGCTTGCCGATAACGGCCT
>JAJYPL010000041.1 GCA_021795355.1 bacterium
AAGAGGCGTAAGCGACGACGTCATCCATGTGTCCATAACGTCGTTTTCAGGAATCAATTTGCTGCCGCCGCATTTTGCGCATTTAGCATTTACCGGCATACTTACTGCGGGATCTACCGGAAGTTCGGCTTCCGAAGCGGTTACTGCTTCTCCGCATTCGGAACAGTACCATACGGGGAAAGGAACTCCGTAAAATCTCTGCCTCGAAATATTCCAGTCCCATTTAAGATTATTAATCCATTCGTCGTATCTGGTTTTCATAAACTGCGGATGCCAGGACATCCTGTTGCCGGCGTCTATAAATTTTTCTTTATTTTCTAAAATTTTTATAAACCACTGTTCGGCTAAAATAAATTCGACCGGCGTTGAACACCTGTCGTGAACTCCGATGTTATGGTTCAGCGGTTTTTCGGATTTTACAAGGGACATTTTTCTTAAATCTTCGACTATGCTTTTTTTGGCGTCTTTTACGTTTAATCCTTTATAACCGCCCGATAATTCGTTTAATCTTCCGGCTCTGTCTATTATAATTGCAGTGTCTAAACCGTGCTCCTTCCATTTTTTAACGTCTTCCGCATCGCCCCACGTGCAGACCATCATAAGTCCCGACCCGTAAGACATATCTACGGACTCGTCATATTTAACCGGAACGTTTTTATAGTAAAGCGGAGTTTTGACGCTCTTTCCTTCAAGAAAACGATATCTTTCGTCAGCGGGATTAGCGTATACGGCGACGCATCCTCCGAGCAGTTCGGGGCGCGTCGTAGATATAACAAGGCTTTTGCCTTCGTCTGATTCAAATTCTATATCGTACAGTACGCCTGCAAATTCTTCCAGTACTACGTCAGCCTGGGCAAGGGAAGTCCTGCACTGCGGACACCATAATATAGGTTCGTTGCGGCGTTCGATAAGGCCTTTGCCGTAAAGGCCGAGAAACGATTTCTGGGCGGTCTTTCTGCATCTTTCGTCTATAGTGGAATACGATAAACTATAGTCGGCGCTTATTCCTACCGATCTCCATAGCGATTTATATATATCTATTCCTATTTTTGTTTCTTTAAGGCATAAATCTATAAATTCTTCTCTCGTAATTTTAGATTTGTTGATTTTATATTTTTTTTCTACGTAACGTTCGGTAGGAAGACCGTTGTCGTCGAAACCCATAGGATAGAAAACGTTAAAACCCTTCATCCTTTTGTATCTTATAATAAATTCCGCCTGCGAATAACTCATCACGTGTCCTACGTGGAGATGGGCCGACGAAACATAAGGCGGCGGAGTATCGACAGAATAAACTCGTTTTCTTTTATCTTCCGGAGAAAATTTATAAATATCGTTATCTTCCCAATATTTAGATATTTTTTCCTCTACCGATTTGTAATCGTAATTTTTAGGGAAATCCTTGAAATTTGTAAAATCGTTTTTTTCTTGCATAGTTTTTCAAGTTTAGCAATTTTTTATTAAAAAATCAACTTCAGAAAACAAAAATATGATATAATAGATAAAATGTACCAGGTGCTTGCACGAAAATACAGACCCGGGATTTTTGACGAGATAATAGGGCAGGATGCAATCGTTCAAACTTTGAAAAATGCGGTAATAAACGACAGGCTTTCTCACGCATATATATTTACCGGAACCAGAGGCGTCGGAAAAACATCCATTGCCAGAATACTCGCAAAATCCATTAACTGCGAAAACGGCCCGACGGCTAATCCTTGCGGCGTTTGTTCGGCCTGCGTTCAAATTCAGAACGGAAATTCGGTGGACGTTATAGAAATAGACGGCGCATCGAATACCGGAGTCGATTCGGTAAGAGAGTTAAAAGAAAACATAATATATTCGCCGCAAAGTTTAAGATTTAAAATCTACATAATAGACGAAGTCCATATGCTGTCCAACAGCGCGTTTAACGCTCTGTTAAAAACTCTGGAAGAACCTCCCGCCCACGCAAAATTTATCTTCGCCACTACCGAAATACATAAAGTTCCGGAAACTATTTTATCGAGATGCCAGAGATTCAACTTTAAACGGATACCGACGAAAATAATATTCGAAAAATTGAAAGACATCGCCAAAGCCGAAAACATTAACGCAGCCGACGAAAATCTGATGATTATTGCGTCTCTTGCCGACGGTTCGCTGAGAGATTCGCTTTCAATTTTCGACACTGTAATATCTTATTTCGGAAACGATATTAAAGAAGATGTCTCCGGCGTGCTGGGGCTTACGTCTAAATCTATAACTTCAAAACTCGTATCTTCTATATTCAATAAAGATTACGAAGGGGCGCTGAAAGCGGTAAAAGAAATTTACGATTCAGGGGCGGATTTAAGGCAGTTCATGAAACAGGCGGCGCATTATATAAGAAACATAATTATCGTAAAATTGAGGTATAAAGACCTTATATACGACTTGACCGACGAAGAAATTAAAACTATAGAACCCCTTGCGGAGCAAAAATCGCTTGAAGAACTTTTAGATATGCTCGACGTAATGATTAACGCCGACGTCAAATTCCAAAGAATTTCTTCGCCTTTATTAATGATGGAATTGACTATTTTCAGGCTTTTTAACGTTCCCGATAAAAAAAACGTGACTGAACTTATACTAAAAATAGATGCATTAAAGGATCAAACCAAACATACCCCCGGAACGGCAGAATCCCTAAAACCTCATAATATTATAACTCTCGAAACAAAGTCCGCAGAAAAGCAAAATACAATTATAAATAACAGGCTTAATGAAGAAAGATACGCTCATGCTAAACCGGCCGAACCGGCCGAAAAGTTTGAACAAACCGAGCCGAAAAAGGATTCCGGGCAGCTTTTGGAACATGAAAAACTATTCGAACATTTTTCAAAAATGGATGAAAAGTTGAATGAAAAAGAAAAAATAACAAAACCAAAAAATTTTCAAACGGAAGAACCGGCGGCGGAAGAACCGCAGCAAAAAGATTTTCAAAAAAACTCTGCCGAAAAAACTGTAACGGGCGATAAAATAATAGAAAGCATAAAAGAAGTATTCGGCGGCAGCATTAAAAGAATAGATAAAATATGACGCATATTTATCAATTTGCAAAAAAATAAAAAATTAAATAAAATATAAATAAATATTTAAAAAATCAATATACTGGAGGCTTATACAATGTCGAAAAATATCGCCGGGATGTTAAAGCAGGCGCAAAAACTTCAATCCGATATGCTTAAAATGCAGGAAGAATTAGGTTCTAAAACGGTGGAAGCCAGCGCCGGCGGCGGGATGGTTACCGCAAAAGTCAACGGAAAACAGGAACTTCTCGAAATAAATATAGATAAAACGGTCGTAAATCCGGACGATGTCGAAATGCTTCAGGATCTTATAGTAGCTTCCATAAACGAAGCCCTTAACAAATCTAAAGATATGGTAACCGGCGAAATGTCTAAACTAACCGGCGGGCTTAACCTGCCCGGTCTTTTTTAACGGGCCGTTTTATGTCTTTAAACCATTCCGATTACGTCAAAGATATAGTATTTGCTTTTAAAAAACTCCCCGGCATAGGCGAAAGATCGGCAAGAAGGCTTGCGTTCTACTTATTGTCCCAGAACGAATCCGTAGCTTACGGTCTTGCGGATGCGATTAAAAATGCGAAACAAAATATAAAATTATGCGAAAAATGTTTTAATCTGAGTTCCGACGATATATGCCATATATGCGGCAACCCGTCGAGAAACGGAAAACAGCTTTGCATAGTAGAAAATCCCGAAATAATATACGTATTTGAAAAAAGCGGAAATTATAACGGCTATTATCATGTCCTGCACGGTTTAATAAATCCGCTGGAAGGGATAACGCCGTCGGATTTAAAACTTAAAGAACTTGCAAACAGGGTAGAAAACGGCAGTTTCGAAGAAATTATACTTGCGCTTAATCCAAACTCCAACGGAGAAGCTACCTCTATATATATACAGAAAATTTTATCGCCTTACAACGTCCGTATTTCCGCTTTGGCAAGAGGAATACCCATAGGCTCCGATTTGGAATACGTAGATAAAGACACTCTGTCGGAAGCCATTAATTATAGAAAAAAATTCGATTAAAATGAACGACAAGGTTTTACTTATATCGGTTGACAACCTCAGATACGACTGCGTAAGCTATATTAAGAACAGGCCTCATCTTAAACAATTTTACGTCGAAAATTTAGTGGATACACCCACGCTAGACGAAATCGCCGAAAACTCCACGGTTTTTACCGATTGTTTTTCCGCATCGAGCTATACTACCGCGGCGCATGCTTCTTTATTTACAGGACTATTACAGCCCAAGCACGGTTTGAGACCCTTTTTTTATAAAAAAATAAGAAAAGATTGTGCTACTCTCGCGGAAATTTATAAAAATAACGGCTATAAAACTATATTTTATTCCGACGTTATAGAACTTTTTCAGCCTCTTGGGCTGACCAAAGGGTTTGATTTTATATACGCAAACGATATTAACCTGCTTTTTAAACAAATTTCGGCTTTAGAATCGGAAAAAGAAAAGGTATTCTGTTTTATACATCTTTTCGACATTCACGAACCTTATATTTTTTCGCAAAATTATAACGAAAACCGTTATAACGACGACTATTTTGCATTCATAAACAAAATGTCCTCTTTATATAAAATACCCGTCCAAAATAATAATCCTTTCACTCTCTGGAATAATTTTTCCGGAAAAGTAAATTACGGGGTACAGATAATGCTTCCCCCATATATTTACGGCGTCAATAAATTCGATAAAGGGCGGTTTAGGCTTATATACGGTTTTTTAAAAAATATGGGGTATTTTAACGATGAAAATATCTATTCTATTTTTGCAGACCACGGAGAAGGCAGGATAGTTTTCTACGATATGCCGGTTTTCGGCCATATGGGCGAACTTTTCGACGAAGTTATAAAAATACCGCTGATACTGCATGCGCCGCAATTAGAAAAAGGCGTTAATAATAAATTAACTTCTATAGTCGATTTATTTCCGACCCTAATGTCTTTATCCGGTTTAAACGCGGTTTACGACAATAAAAACGCCTCCGGAGGTTCGAGTTTAATTGAAACGGACGGATTATCTTTGTTAGGAGAAAAAGAAAGGGAATACTGCTATTCGGAATTTTGCACGCAAAATATGTACAACGAAATAATGCAATTTTCCGCCGGAATTTACGACAGAAGCAAAAACGGCGCCTCTTCTAAGGACAAATACTTTCTTTCCCAGCGTTCTATAAGAACTAAAGACCGTAAATATTTATTCATTCCCGATAATATTTTGCAGTCGGAAGCAAAAAAAATATTAGAAAACATTAATCTTTCCGATGAAGACTTTATAATAGAAATGTTTAATTCCGTTATGAGAAAAAGGGTCAGCAAACCTGAATACCTGTTTCTCCTCAATTCGCTTAAATCGAAACAGACTACCCGTCAAAACATTTATCAAAGCATGATAACTTCGGAAATTTATAACAGGC
>JAJYPL010000022.1 GCA_021795355.1 bacterium
CGATTATTTCATTTCTTTTTTCGGAAGACTGAATGTTTTTAATAATAACTTTATGAATAAAATTTCTTATAAAGTTCATCGTGGCGCTGACGTAATGCGAAGGCAGTTTTATCTCCGAATGAACCTCACCTATTCTTTTTAACTGCCTTAAATATTCGTTGTCGTATTTTCCTGAAAAAAGACTGAGAAACCAGATTTTTAACTTTTCCCTGTGCCTCGTTCTTATTTCGTCGTTAGGAAGAAATTTGCTGAAATCGTCGAAGTTGGATATAAATGAATATACGCCGGAAATGAATTCGTTTGCGTTTGAATTCATCATCTCTTTTATTTGCGTTAAATTTAAAGCGTCGCTTTCGTCAAAAGAATAAATAAGCTTTATTTTATCAAGGGTTTCCATAGTATTAATCGATATTAATCAATATTTTGATTTTATTAAATTTATACTTTATTTATTAAATAAACCGGCAGCATGCAATACGATAATAAAAATATGTTATATATGAATATATGATAATACAAATATATATTTATAATTATATAGAAATATTTTTATATTTTTGTTATCATAAATATTATAAAACATATATATAAAATAATCTAATATTTTTTAAATTTTATTAAAACGTTATTTTTTGTAATTTTAAGCCGGACGGTTATTATATTAAAATAATTATAAAATAAAAGAAATTAGTTAAATAAATAAAAAATGAAGAAACGGGGGGATAAATATAGATGGCTCGCATAGTAGTCTTAGGTTCCGGATTTGCCGGTAACACGGCGGCATTAAATTTAAAAAAAGCGCTTGGGCGCAAACATGAAGTCGTAGTAATATCGCCGAGGAAGCATTTTTATTATATTCCATCATGGATATGGGTAGGCGTGGGTTCTATGAAGCCCGAAAAAACTCAGTTCGATCTTACGCCGGTATATGAAAAGTTCGGCATAGAATTTAAAAACGGAGCCGCGGAAGAGATTCATCCGGACGATGCCGACCGTTATGTGTCCGTAAAATACAACGACGGCAAAACCGAACAGGTAAAGTACGATTATTTGATAAACGCTACGGGTCCGAAGCTTAATTTTGCGGCTACGCCGGGACTTGGACCTGACGAAGGCTATTCGGATTCAGTCTGCAGTTTGCCGCATGCCGTTAAAACAAAGGATAATTTTTTGAAAGCGGTAGAAAAGATGAAGCAGGGCAAAAGGCAAAAGTTTGTCGTCGGCACAGGGCATGGAACGGCAACCTGCCAAGGCGCCGCTTTTGAATATATACATAATTTAGAATTTGAAATAGCCAAGCGGGGACTTCGCAATATGGCGGACATAACTTGGATATCCAACGAGCCTACGCTCGGCGATTTCGGAGTAGGCGGGGTAGTGGTGAGAAGGAACGGAAACTTTATATCCGGCAAGCTTTTTGCCGAATCTACTTTCAGGGAAAAGGGCATTAAATGGGTTGACGGGGCGCACGTGAGAAACGTAAAAGAAGGCTCTTTAGATTACGTTAATATCGAAGGGAAAGAAGGATCGCTCGATTTTGATTTTGCAATGCTGATTCCTCCTTTTGCCGGCATTCCCATCTCTTACATAGATAAGGACGGCAACGATATTAAAAGCCAAATGTGCGTTCCAAGCGGGTTTATGAAAGTTGATGCCGATTATACCTCCGGTGCAAAACCTTTTGAGGAATGGAAAAATTCTGATTGGCCAAAAAAATACAATAATCTTTTATATAAAAATATATTTGCTGCAGGAATTGCTTTTGCTCCTCCGCATCCTATAAGCAAGGCTTTTAAAGCTCCGGACGGCACTCTGATAGCTCCCAGCCCCCCCAGAACGGGCATGGCATCGGGAATCATAGGCCACACGGTTGCCCTTTCTATTATCGATATGGTAAAGAACGGAGCGGAGGAGCCGACTTATAGCGCGTCGATGGCTGAATTCGGCGCAATATGCATAACCTCTATGGGCAAATCGATGACCGGCGGATCCGCCGCTTTATTGACTATGTATCCGGTAATTCCAAATTACGATAAATATAAATTCGGCAGAAATTTAAATTATACTTTCGGAGATATAGGTCTTGCGGGACACTGGGTTAAATATATGCTTCATTATTTGTTTATATGGAAAATGAAAGGAAAATTTTTATGGCAGTATATTCCCGATTAATGAAAATATTCGGAAAGATAAGCCGTATTTAATGATAAATTGCAGTATTTATAAAAATGCAATATGAATAGGAGGTTTATATTTATTATGGAAAATAAAAAAGATGACGATTTAATGGAATACGTTCCTTATACGACCGATTCGAGGTCTTTTATAGCGCCTACGAAATACACGCTTTTTACGAGACTGTTTATACCGTGGCAGTTAATAAAATTTGCCCATTATAATATTAAGATGTTAAGAATTTTGTCTAAAGGACACGGCAGATTTATGGACGAATAAAAAAAAAGATTAATTGCCGTATCGTTTGACAATTTTAGCCTTAAAATTATATAATTAAATAATGCCGAATACGGATGCGTCTTGGTTTAATTTTAATATATACTTAATAGGAGAAAAAAAATTTTTTAATAACGACGAAGAGTATCTCGATGCTCTCGACGAAGCGTTCGGCGCAGGTTTAAAAGCTTTTCAGCTAAGGCAGAAAGACGTTTCTATATACGATTTTATAAAAATTGGAGAGAAGATAAGAGACTTAATATTTAAAAAATATCCCGACGTTAAGTTTTTTGTCAACGAGAGGGCAGATGCCGCCGCTGTTCTTTCTGCAGACGGCGTTCATCTAAATATTAACGCTCCGCCGATTAAATCGGTTAAAGAAAAATTTGAAAGCTTAAAAATTTTTTATTCTTCCCACTCCATAGAAGATGCCGTTACTGCTGAAGAAAACGGAGCAGATTTTATAACTTTCAGCCCTGTTTTTAAAACTAAAAAGCAGGTTTTTTTCCACGGCGCGGATGCTTTAAAAAAAGCCGTTAATGCCGTAAAAATTCCGCTTTTTGCGCTTGGCGGCATAAACGAGTTTAATATACAGGAAATTAAAGAATCCGGATGCCGCTTTATAGCCGTTCAATCGGCGCTGTTAAGTTTAAACAGAAAAGATATAGGCAAAGAAGTAAAAAAAATGATAAATATCCTTAATAAAAAATAGGGTAATTTTAAAATTATGGAATATATAAATCAGATATCTGCCGCAAGGCAAAATATTATTACCGATGAAATGAAAGCGTGCGCTTCGGCGGAAGGAGTTGCTCCCGAAAAGATATGCGAAGACGTTATGAAGGGTTTTACCGTTATAACGAAAAACAGATTAAGAGACATAAAACCTCTTGCCGTAGGAAAAGATTTAAAAACTAAAGTTAATGCCAATATAGGTTCTTCGGGCGATAATCACTACATTGAAGAAGAGTTGGAAAAGTTGTTTGCGGCAATAAAAAGCGGTGCCGACGCCGTTATGGATTTATCTACCGGGGGCAATATAGTAGAATTCAGATCGCATATATTAAAAAATTCGTCCGTTCCGGTAGGCACCGTGCCTCTTTACGAAGCCTTTCAGCCGGCGGTTGAAAAAGGTATCGTTAACCCTAATTCTCCAGATTTTATAGACAAATTCGATCCGGAATACCTTTTCGACGTCATAGAAAGGCAGTGCGAAGAAGGCGTGGATTTCATTACCGTTCACTGCGGCTTAACTCTAAAAGCTATAAGCACGATGAACATGCAGACCAGGATTATGGGCATAGTATCTCGGGGCGGTTCGTTAATTGCTTCGTGGATGATAAGAAACAAAAAAGAAAACCCTTTATATGAAAATTACGAAAGACTGCTTAAAATTGCCAAGAAAAACGACGTAGTTTTAAGTCTCGGCGACGGATTAAGGCCGGGATGCCTTCATGATGCTACAGACAGAGCCCAGATTACCGAATTAATTACGCTTGGAGAACTGCAGAAAAAAGCTCTCGAAGAAGACGTTCAGGTAATGATCGAAGGTCCGGGTCACGTTCCTTTAAACCAGGTAGAAGAAAATATAAAATTAGAAAAAAGTTTATGCAACGGCGCTCCTTTTTATGTTTTAGGGCCTTTAGTCACGGATATCGCGCCGGGCTACGACCATATTACCAGCGCCATAGGCGGCGCAATAGCCGCCGGAGCCGGAGCCGATTTTCTCTGCTACGTCACCCCCGCAGAACATTTAAGGCTTCCTTCGGTATCGGACGTTAAAGAAGGCGTTATAGCCGCAAAGATTGCCGCTCATGCAGGCGATATAGCCAAAGGAATAAAGGATGCGGTAAATCTTGATTTGCAGATGAGCAAAAACCGCAGGGCTATGAACTGGGAAAAACAGTACGAATGTGCTTTGGATCCCGAAAGAGCCAGAGAAATGAGAGCTTCCCTGCCGCTTAAAGACGATAAAGTATGTTCTATGTGCTCTTCGTACTGCTCTATAAAATTAAATTCTTCTTTTATTAAATAAAATCCGAATTTACATCATTCATCTTGCGTTTCAATATTTTAGCTTTCAGCTTGCTAAATTAATAAATTTAAATTCACTTAAAAACGTAATATAAATATTAATATATTATGGATGAACTGCTTAAAGAAGTGCGCAATATTAACGCTATTATATCCGACGTTTATTTAAAATTTAAAAATAATAGCGGCGGAACTAATGATTCCGGCACCATAAACGAACGCGGCATTATTCATTACGACGACATGCTGTTGGATAAATCCGGCTCGTTTAAGTTTTTTAAGGTTAACGGCAGATATCTGCTTAAGCCTTTATCCGAGACCAATCGGGAGCATCCGCAGCCGGAATATTCGCTCTCCCTTTCCGATTTTATAGGAATCGACAACGTAATAAAGGAGGTTTTCAGGAATACGATGAAGTTTGCTTCCGGCAAACCGGCAAATAACGTTCTTTTATGGGGCGACAGAGGAACCGGCAAATCTTCTCTCGTAAGGGCTATTGCAAAATCGTTCGGCGAACCTCCGTATATCGATAAGATTAAATTTATCGAGGTAGTCGAAGATACCGCGGAAATGATATATGAATTAATTACGATATTAAAATCTAAACCCTCTCGGTTTATATTAATTTTTGACGATATTGCTTACGACGCCGATTCCATGTTCTATAAAAAACTCAAATCTATGCTGGACGGCGGGCTTGACGAACTTCCGGAAAACATTATAATTTATGCTACATCAAACAAACGCCATCTTACGGCGGAAAAATTTAACAAAGAAAATTTGAATTCCGAATTTATACATCCGGAAGAAGAAGCGGAAGAAAGCCTTTCTTTAAGCGACAGGTTCGGTCTGTCATACGGACTTTACAGTTTCAGCCAGGATACGTTTTTAAAAATAGTCGAACTTTATATAAAGAAATACGGACTAAAAATATCTTCTCTCGATATGGACGAGGTGAGGAAGAATGCGCTTAATTTTGCCTCAATTAAAGGTTCGAGATCCGGAAGAACGGCAAAACAGTATGCAATTAACCTGATAAAAGATTAAAAACCCTTAATCCTGCAGTAGAATATTTTTATGTATTTATAATGTATAATTTTTAACTTCAGGATTAAGGAAAAAAAATTGCTTGCAAATTTTTTCCAAAGTTATAAAATCTTTAAATGTATTATAATTTAAATTAATATAAAAGAAACATATTAAAACTATATGTCGGAAATAAAATATTCCGTTAAATACAGGCCTAAAATGTCCATAAGGGCAAAGCTGATTCTGTCTTTTTCGTTATCCGTTTTAATACCCCTTATACTTTTAGCCGTTGCAAATACATATATTTTTAAAAACCAGACAAAAAAAGAAAATTTAAATAAAGTCCGCATAACGTTAAGCGGCGCGCAGAGGATTTATTATTCTCAGGCAAACAGGCTTAAGAATGCTTTTTTGATAAGCTCTTACAACTCTTATCTTATAAAAGCTGTTATACATAAAAATATCCTTTTTCAAAATTCTTTGATTAAATCTTACAAAAAAGCTTTTAGTTTCGCCGGCTATATAGGAATAACCGACGGCGAAGGCTATATAACGTCTTCTACCGGAGGCGAAAAAGGTTTTAAGCCCTCTTTAGGCGGCATGATATTCGAGGCGTTCAGGACGGGCTTTCCTATCGTAAAGACCGCTATTATAAGAAAATCTACGCTTATCGATATGGGGATTAAACTGTCTAACGGCACTTCCAATATGTTTCTGGTAACGGTAGTACCTTTTATACACGACGGACGTCCTGCCGGTTCTATCTTTGGATTGATAGGCTTAAACAATAACAGATATCTTCCCGAAACTATTTATAACGAGTATCACTTAAAAACTGCCGTATTCGCTTCGCTTTTTAACAGGCAGGTATGTTTGAGCACACTAAAAATACCGGGGAATATCTTCGGCATAGGTTCGAGGCTTCCCGAAAGTATTCACGATAAGATTATGTCGGGCAAAGATTTTATAAAAGAGTTGAATTACAACGGTGAAACCGTTTTTGCCGCTTTTCATCCTATAAAAAATATAAAAGGCGAGACCATAGGTTCTATCGCGGTATTTATTTCTAACAGGCGTTATGAAACGCTGTTTAGAAAAACTGCCGAATATGCCATATTTATAATATTTATAGGTTTATTAATATCTTTCGCTATATCTTACTTTGCCTCGAAAGACACTTTAAATCCTATTTCCGCATTAAGATCCGCAATTAAGGAATTTACTTCGGGGGATTTAAACACTAAACTTATAATCGATACCAAAGACGAGTTTGAATCGATAGGAAAAGGTTTTACGGAAATGGCCGCTACCGTTAAAGACAGAGAAGAAAGGATGGAAAAATATAACTTGTTTTCCGACTTTTTGGTCGGGTCTTTGGATTTCGACAAGATAATATCTTCCACATTAAATATTTTGGAGGAGCTGCTGAATATTTCATCCGGAATAATTTATATATACAGTAAAAGCGGAAAATTTAAAGTAGGCGGCTCGGAATCCGCTAAACAGGAAGGCAATAAAGATAAATCGCATTTAAATAACTACAAAATCGGTACGGACGACGATTTAACTATGGAAAGCGCCGAAGAAGGCTATCTAATACCTTATCAATTTTACGGGATAAGAAAATTTATCGCAAATAAAATAAACGCTTCGGAAGGAATGGCGGGACATTGCCTTAAAGACAGAAAAACGATATGGTTTCACGATATTCCCGAAAACGCTATGATTCTTAAGGAAAAGCTTATGGAAAGAGAAGGCGAAGGCATGGCTATAGATTACGGCTTTTGCGAAGTTTTTCCGAAAGATATCGTCTGGCTCCCCCTGTATATAGGAGGCGTCAATGTAGGAGTTTTAATGGTTTCTTCTATTTACGGATTTAAAAAAGAGGATATAGCCTTTTTAGAGCATGCGGTAAAAGAACTTTCCGTATCGCTGGATAATGCAAGGATTCACAGTAAAGTTAACGAACTTTCTATTACCGACGAACTTACCGGTCTTTACAACAGAAGAAAGATGGACGAAGTTATAGAACTTGAATTCAATAAGGCAAAAAGATACGGAAACAGTTTGTCCGTTATGATTTTAGACATCGACCATTTTAAAAGGATTAACGATTTTTACGGGCATAAAACCGGAGATATCGTCCTGTCTAAAATAGGCGGTATTTTAAACCGCAACATAAGGACTATAGATACTGCCGTCAGATACGGCGGTGAAGAATTCGTTATTATTTTACCTCAGACTGATTTTAACGGAGCGGTTATTTCCGCAAAGAAAATAAAAAATTTGATAAGAAAACAAAATTTTACGCAGATTCAAGGAGAAGTTACCGTTTCAATAGGAATAGCTTCGCTTCCCGACGAAAATATAAATACGGTTGACGATATTTTAAAAATAGCCGATGATTTTCTTTATGAAGCAAAAAATAGCGGGAGAAACAGAATTATGGGCGAACACGGCGGCAAGAAGTTCGAGATAACCGACGATGAACAATGATTGCGATTATACCGCCGGAGCAGATATAGGCGGCACTAACTTAAGATGCGGAATTTTCGGCGCCGGCGGCAAGCCGGTGTCCGACGAACGAATATTAATGCCGGAAGTACCGGACGTCGGTTTTATAATCCATAATATTAAGAAATTTTTAAACGATAACAAAAAGTATAACGTTAAAACCGTCGGTATCGGCATAGCAGGTCAGATTGATGCCGAATCGGGAAGTATAATTTTTTCTCCGAATTTAAACTGGCGCGACGTTCCCCTTAAAAAAAGGCTCGAGGAAGAACTCGGGCTGAATATATTCGTTACAAACGATTTAACCGCTATTACTTACGGGGAATGGAAATACGGAGCGGGAAAAGGCTTCGATAACCTGATATGTATTTTTGTCGGAACAGGTATCGGTTCGGGAATAATTTTAAACGGCGGCTTATATACGGGATGCTTTAATTCGGCAGGCGAGATAGGACATACAAGGATAGTTTCAGGGGGCAGAAAATGTACTTGCGGCAATTACGGCTGTTTAGAAGCTTATGCCGGAGGACACGGCATTGCGTCTATAGCCATGGAAAGAGCGTATGCAGACCGTCCGGGTTTTCAAGACATCATAAGCGAAAGCGGAGGCAGCATAGAATCTATATCCGCAAAATCTATAGCAAAAGCATATAAAGCAGGTTCTAAAGAAGCCGTCCGTTTAATTGATGAAACAGGAGAATATCTTTCCGACGGTATTACAAGCGCCGTAAATTTTCTAAATCCCTGCGCCGTAATACTCGGAGGGGGAGTTTTAGACGGTATCCCGGAGCTATTCGATATAGTAAAAGTCGAAACGCTTAAAAAGTCGCTGAAAGCATCTTCATCGAATCTTAAGATATTAAAATCCGTTCTGGGAGAAGATGCCGGAATTATCGGCGCCGCTGCTTTAGCATCATCCGTTTACTTTTAGATATAAGCCTCGCCGTCTTCATAAGCGAGATTTTCAAAAGACGTATATTTGTCGATATAAGAAAGTTTCACTATGCCTGTAGGACCGTTTCTCTGCTTTCCTATGATTAATTCTGCAACTCCCTTATTTTCGGTATCTTTTTTGTAAACTTCTTCCCTGTAAACGAACATAATCAAGTCTGCATCCTGTTCTATCGCGCCGGATTCCCTTAAGTCCGCAAGCTGCGGTCTTCTGTCCTGTCTCGACTCCACCATTCTGTTTAGCTGCGAAAGAGCAATAACGGGAATATTAAGTTCTTTAGCAAGACCTTTCAGCGAGCGCGATATTTCGGCTATGGCCTGTTCCCGGGATTCTATATTGTGTGAAGCGCGCATAAGCTGAAGGTAATCTATTATAACTAACTCTACATTTTTTTCTCTTTTTAACCTGCGCGTTTTAGCCCTGAGTTCGGTAACGGTTATTCCTGCGCTGTCGTCTATGTATATCGGTATGTCTTCAAGAATTTCAAGCGCTTTATGAATATTTTCTATATCGGGGTTATGTATTTTGCCTCTGCGAAGAAAAGAAGAATCTATTTTTGCGGTCATTGCTAAAAGACGCGTTGCAAGCTGTTCCTTGGACATTTCCAAAGAGAAAAACGCAACAGGTATTTTTTTTACCGCTATATTTTTTGCTATGCAGAGAGAAAGAGCCGTTTTTCCCATAGAAGGTCTTCCCGCTATAATAATCAGATCCGAAGGCTGAAATCCGTTAGTATATTCGTCTAAATAGTTTAAACCGCTGTGAATGCCTGTAATTACGTCGTTATCGCTTTTCTTAGAAGTAAGTTTTTTGAAATAATCGATTATTAGCGGATAAACTTCCGCATAGTTTTTAGGCGCATCTTTTTCCGTTGCGTCAAAAATTGTTTTTTCGGTAAAATCTATTATATTTTCGATATCTTCGTTCTGTTCGTAGCATTTCTGCCTGATTTTATTAGAGGCGTTGATAAGATTTCTTAACGTAGACTTTTCTTTTACGATTTTTGAATACTGTTCTATATTAAAAAGTCCGGCGGGCATCTCAAAAAGAGACGTCAGATAATTTCCGTAATTAAAATCCGTAGAGTTATCTAACGAGTCTTGTTCTTTCTCTAAACTGTGGAGAATAGTGATAATATCAATAGGCTCATTTTTTTCGCTTAATTTAGATATAATCCGGAATATTTTTGCGTTAACGCTGTCGTAAAAATCTTCCGGATTTATAATTCCCAAAACCGAATTTACCTGAGAATTATCGATAAGTATTGCAGAAAGCAAAGCTTTTTCGGCATCTATAGAATTAGGCGGCACGACGTTTAAAATACCGTCTGCTCTTTGTTCACTTTGTCTTGACCTTTTTTTTCCTTCAGTGCTCTGCATAATATAATAAAATCGGCAAAAACTAAATGAACGTTATAACAGTAATAGTTTTAAGCTTCGGGAACAACGTTAACTTTTACGTCTGCCGTAATATCTTTAGATAATTTTATTTTAACCGTTTGAATGCCAAGCTCTTTAATGGGGCTTTCGAGGGCGATAATTTTTCTGTCTATATTAAAACCGGCTTCTTTCAGTTTATTTTCAATGTCCATAGAAGTAATGCTTCCGAAAATTTTTTCGTTTTCCCCTACTTTGACCGGAATAGTAATATCCGTTTTTTCGAGATTATTTTTAATTTCGGTGAGTTCTCCGGCTATTTTGATTTTCTTTTTTTCTATGATTTTTTTCTCGTGTTCCACCGTTTTAATATTTGCGTTTGTTGCCGGAATTGCAAGATTTTTAGGCATTAAAAAATTTCTTGCGTAACCGTCCGCAACGTTAACGGTTTCCCCCATAAATCCTAGATTATGAACGTCTTCTTTAAGTATTACTTTCATATTAAACGCTAAACCTCCTTCTTGTTAGTGTCTATTTTTCTAAAGTTAAACCACATATCGAAAATTCCGGTTAGTATAATAAATATAATAAGCGGATTGCTAAAGACAAAAATTACTGCATATCCTAATATTCTTAAAAAAACATTAATATTAAATTTGCCGAAAAAGTAAGAAACTATAGTCAATCCTTGAATTAAATAAACCGAAGAAGCTAATAAAATTATATTATATCCTATATATTTAAATATTCCAACAGAAAAAATAGAAATTATTATTCCGGCTATAGGAAACAGCAAGAAATAGTCCGAAGACCTCCACAGCAGTAAATTTTCTTTTAAACCGTAAAAAAATAAATTTGTTTTTTTTGAGATTTTTTTTAAAAAAACAAAACAAATCCATATGCTCATCCATGAAAAAATAATTAATATCGACGGTAAAAGGAACAGTATGACTTTCAACGTTTTTGAAATTAAGGCCTGCATTTTTGCCGTCGTAAAGTATTTCATGCCCATTCGGGCATAAGTATGAATAAGTTTTTTAGTCAGCAGGACGGAAAAAAAATTAACCGATGCAATTAAGTTTATGCCGTGATTATAAATATAAACCGCCGCTATCAAATAAAAAGCAATAAATATCGCTAAAACGGGTATATAAATAGATTTTGCAATTGTATAACCTTTGGAAATCAAAAAAGAAAATAAAAAAGGAATTGCTAAAAATACTAAAAATTGAATCAGTACGGTAAATATGAAAAAAATTCCTAATAATGCGTGATTGAAATAGCCGTTAAAAGCATCGGCGCCTGAGTAAATTAAAAAAATCATTCCCGCAGCGAACGATAGAAAAACTGCGGCGGCAGAAAGCAAGCCTGCCGTCGAAAATAAAAGTATTACGGTAATTCCGTAATACAAGTAAAAAAAAGGATTTATAAAAGAGTATACTCCTTCGTTTATTGAATTTAACGCAAATAAAAACAATAAAATCGAAAGGAGTATCGTTAAAATAATTTTTTTTGACGTTAACATTAAATATTAACGGAAGTGTAGGGCATTATCGAAACCGTTCTGGACATTTTTATAGCTTTAGAAACTCTTCTTTGGTGATACGCGCAATTTCCGGTAATTCTCCTAGGCATAATTTTTCCTCTTTCCGATACGAAATTTCTCATAAGCCTTGAATCTTTGTAATCAATTTTTAAACTTTCGTCGGCGCAGAATCTGCATATTTTCTTTCTGGTATATGTTCTGCGGGCAAAACCCGATCCTGCCGGTTTAGAGCTTTTTTTATTTTGGAAATTATTCATTAACGGCTTCCTCCATTATTTCCGTGTTTTCTTTTTTTGATTCTATATCTTTAGTAAATACCACCGTTTGAAATCTTATGCATTCGTCCCAAATCCTCAAGTTTCTTTCGAGTTCTTTTATAAACGAACCTTTTGCGGAAAAGTGAATAAGTACAAACTTGCCTCTATTTAACTTTTTGATGTCGTATGAAAGTTTTCTGGCGCCCCAGTCTTCAAAATTTATAAATTCGGCGCCGTTTTTAGCAATAACGTCTTTTATTTTATCTATAAATTTATTTAATCCCGATTCGTCGGTATCCGGATTTAAAATAATTAAGGTTTCGTATTTTTTTGGAAATTCGTGAACGATCCCTTTTAAAAAATTTTTCTTAGCCAATTATAAAACCCTCCTTAAAAGTACTTTTGTTATTTAAAATAAAAATTATAATATTTTAAAATAAAAATTGCAATAATTAATTTTTGTTTTCCAGAAGCAAAGAATTTATATACGTCATAGGGGTGGAAATATTTTTCATGGATTTTTTAAGTTTAAACATATGCGTAACCGGCATTTTTCCGGAAAGTATGTATTTTAAAATAAAAAAAATATCGTTTGCCCTTAAATTTAAACTTTTATATGATGTTTTATACAGATTGGAAAATTCTTTAAAAAAATCGTTTCTTGACAAGACCGTTTCTAAAACGGGGTGAAACAGATCGTAGTAAGAATAGTTTTTAACGGTTAATTTATCTTTTAATTCGTTATAAAGTTTTGTTCCCGGGAGAGGCGTAAGTACGGAAAATACGGGCACGCTTATCTTAAGCCTTTTAACGAAGCCGATTAATTTATTGAAATCCATCTTCGTGAAATCCGGAGAAACTATAAAAGAAGCTGTTACGGCTACATTCTGTTTTTTTGCTATATAGTATGCTTTTTCGTTATTTAACGAAGAGTTGCTTTTGTTTATACTGCTCAGTTTCTCGTCGTCTATGCTTTCGAAGCCGATAAAAATATTAGACAGCCCCATTTCTTTCCATTGAGATATAAGTTCGGGATGCTTGACTATAGTATCGCTCCTTGCCTGTATAGTGTATAGTTTATATATTTTTTCTTTTTTTAAAAGTTCCGCTATTTTTTTTGCCCTTTTAACGTCGCTGAAGAAGTTGTCGTCGGTAACAAGTATGTAATCTTCCTTAATTTCTTTTAATTCGGCTACGACGCGCTCAGGCGTTTTTGATCTGTAAGAACCGCCGTAAAAATTCCAAACGCTGCAAAAATCGCATTTAAAAGGACATCCTCTTGCCGTTTCTAAGCATGCCAGCGAAGTTCTGATACCAAGATAATATTTTTTTCTGAATTCCTCGGTAAGATGCCTTGCAAAGAAAGGAAGGTCGTTTATGTTTTTAAGAAGCGGTCTTTCCTGCGTTTTTATCTGGCTGCCGTTTTCGTTGTATATTATGCCTTTAACGTTTGAAAGAGGCGTATTTGAAGAAAATGCCCCGACGAGATCCCTTACGGTATATTCGCCTTCCCCTATTATTATAGCATCAATTTCTTTAACGTTAAAATCGTAAGGATATACGGAAACGTGATGTCCGCCGATAAAGACGTAACGTATTCCGAATTCGTTTTTCATTCTTTTTGCAAGTTCGATAGTCCTGTACACGTCGGGAGTAAACGAACATGAAAAACCGACCGCATCCGGCTTAAAACTTTTTATTTTATCTTCTAAATATTTGTCGGGGTCGTAATCTACGGCTCTTAAATCTGCTATTTTAACCGTATGCTCGTCTCTGAGCAGACTTCCGCCTATGGCTTCTAATCCGGTGGGTTCTATTAACGATACGTTATTTAATCCTATAGTGCTTGTATTATTTGGCTGAATAAGCAATATTTTCATATTCTTTTACCTCTAGACGATTAATGTTAATTAAAATTAACGATAAATAATTTAATGCGGCGCAATTCTGGTAATTAATATCTATCGGCATATGTCGTACTTTATAAGTATATCACATAATATAAATAAATATAAGTCTTAGAAAGAAAATTTATTAATATCGCCCAGCATTTCCTCCATACTTTTTTCGCCGTCTTCCGTTTTGGAAATTTCCTCTTTGTCCTCTTTGCCGTCTTTTTTTTCTATTCCGCTATTTTTTAAAAAATCTGCAAGATCGTAATTTTCGTCGGTTTTCTTTGCTTCGGCGGCATTAACGGAAGAATCCTCTTTAAGCTCGGCGCTGCCTTTAATATAAGAGGAAGCATCTATTTTTATCGGTTCTTCCGGCAAGGAAATCCCAAGATTTTTTTCCGATTCCCTGTTTACTATATCGATATTTGTCTGCAGCAGATTTTTTAAAGAATTTACTATAATTATCTTCTTGTTTAACAATTCTTCGATATTCTTGACGATTTCGGCATATTTTTTGTTTGCGTCTTTTATTATGTTTTCCGATTCGGAAACAGCCCTGTTTTTTATAGATTCCGCTTCCATAATAGCCGCTTTTTTGATGTCGTTGGAAACCGACTGCACCATAAGTATCGCTTCGCTTATAGACTTGTCTTTTTCTTTGTAGTCTGCAATCTCCTGATTTTTTTTGACGAGTTCTTCTTTTAGTCCGTAGTATTCCCCGTAAAGTTTTTCTAAATCTTTTGCGACTATTTCAAGAAAATTTTCGACTTCTGTTACGTCGTACCCTTTAATTTTTTTTGAAAACTTTTGCGATCTTATTTCTATTGGAGAAAGTTCCATAATTTTAACTCCTGCGTTAAAATCGGTTAATTATATATATAAATATAAATGTAAGCAAGGTAAAAGTCAGCGCCTCAAAATTATAAACGGTACGTTTTGCATAATATATCTGTATTCTATAAAATTTAGCAGCTGCATCAAGGCTATTATTATTAGTATGACTATTATCGGAGAAAAATCGAAAGCGAAAGAAGAACCTACCGGAAGTATGAGCCTTACTTTATTAAGCACCGGCTCGGTAATATCGTTAATGAAGCGGACTATGGGATTATAAGGGTCGGGGCTTACCCATGAAAGCAGGGCTTTAATAATGATCACCCACATATAGATATAAAGAATATCTTTCACTATATCTATAGCGTCTGTTAAAAATTTAAGCAGTAAAATATCCATGTTTTAGTTTTAGTTTAATTAAATTTAATATATAATATAACATAATTGAATGAACATATACAAATTATATATAAATCCCAAAATTGCCGATAGAAAATTTTAATTCTGGATAAACGGCATGCGTTTATATCTGTTTACGCAGGAATGACTTTGCAGGTTTTTAGGTCTTCATCCAACGGGTGTCCATTTCCGTCCGCATCAAAGACATGCTTTGATAAACGCGGACGGAAATATCGCGTAGGCGGATATAAACGCATGCCGTTTATCCAGCGTTTATTAAACTTTATAGTCATTTTAACTGTTTCTATCGGCAAATTTAAGTAAATAAAAATTTATGACGAATGCGGAAATTGCCGAAGTTTTCGAACATATAGCCGAAATACTGGAAATTAAAGGCGAAAATCCCTTTAAAATAAGGGCATATTTAAATGCTTCCGCCGTAATAAGCAGGCTTGGAGAAAGTTTATCCGATATTATTATAGAGAGAAAAAATTTAAATATCCCCGGTATCGGAAAAGACCTGCATCTTAAAATAAAAGAGCTTGTAGAGACGGGAAGCCTCGCTTATTACGACGAACTTCTAAAATCGGTGCCGGACGGCTTATTCGAGCTTTTAAAAATAAGGGGATTAGGTCCCAAAAAAGCAAGGCTTTTATATGAAAATTTTAATATTAAGAGCGCGGCCGATTTGGAAAATGCTTTAAAATCCAATAAGTTAAAAGATATCCACGGTTTCGGAGAAAAATCTATAGAAAATTTAAAAAAATCGTTGGAAGAATTTAATATTTTTAAAACCAGATTTTTATATCCCGACGCTTTAAACCAAGCCCTTATGCTTGAATATTATCTTAAAAATACGCCCCAAAAAATCATATACGATATTCAGACAGCGGGTTCTCTCAGAAGAAAAATGGAAACCGTAGGAGATATAGACATGGTGCTTTCCGTCGCCGCAGGAAAAGAGCCGCAGTTTTTCGACCGGCTGTTTAAATATCCCGAAATTTTAAGAACGGAATCTTCCGGCGAAACTAAAACAAGCATAATTTTAAAGAGCGGCATACACGCCGATTTAAGGTTAGTGCCTTACGAAGATTTCGTTTATGCGCTTCATCATTTTACCGGCTCTAAAATGCATAATGAAGAGCTGAGGTCGCTTGAAAAAGCAAACGGCTATAAAATAAACGAATACGGCATATTTAAAAGGAATAAAAACGAAATTAAAACAAATAAAATAAAAGTAAACGACGAAAAGGAATTTTACGGAGTCTTCGGTATGCAGTATATTCCTCCGGAATTAAGGGAGGGAACAGGGGAACTCGATGCGGCGCTAAACGGCGGGATACCCGTTCTTATAGAAGAAAGAGACCTGCGCGGAGTTTTTCATATTCATACTACTTATACCGACGGAAAAGAAAGCATGGAAGCTATGGTAGAAGAATGTATAAAGCTTGGATACGAATACATAGGAATCTCCGACCATTCGGTATCGGCGCATTACGCCAACGGGCTTTCTGCCGATGAGCTTGAATCTCAAATCGAATATATCGAGAGGCTTAATAAAAAATATGCAGATAAAATTAAAATTTTTAAAGGCGTAGAGTCGGATATTTTACCCGACGGCAGTTTGGATTATGATGATAAAACTTTGTCCAAACTGGATTTTGTCATAGCATCAGTGCATTCAAACTTTAATATGACGGAATCTCTTATGACCGAAAGAATAGTTAAAGCAATTAAAAATCCGTACACGACCATGATTGGCCACCTTACCGGCAGACTTCTTTTAGAAAGAAAAGAATACCCTTTAAATGTAGGCAGGATTTTAGACAGCGCTTCGGAATACAAAACCGTTATAGAACTTAATGCTAATCCTAAAAGGCTGGATATCGACTGGAGGCATATAAAATCAGCTTTATCTAAAAACGTTATGCTTTCAATTAATCCGGACGCGCACAAAACAGAAGGAATACGCCTTGTTAACTACGGAGTCGGTATAGCCAGAAAAGGCTGGGCAAAAAAATCGGATATTTTAAATACGAGGAGCGCTTCGAAAGTTTACGATATTTTAAGAAGCATGAGGGATTTTAAGAAAGAAAAAGTAAAAAGAAGTAAATAAAAGGACAAATTATTTTGACGTTAAAAATTTTATCAGTTGCGGGTTTTGACGGTTCGGGCGGAGCCGGTATAACTTCCGATGCTAAGATTTTTTCTAAACACGGAATTTTCGGTTTATCCGCCGTTACTGCCATGACTGCGCAGAATCCCGATAAAATATATAAAATAGAACGGGTTTCCGACAATTTTTTTACGGCGGAACTGGAAGCCGTATTTGAATATTTTAAAGTAGATGCGGTAAAAACCGGTTTAATTTATGATGAAGCGCAAAGTTCTATACTGTCTGGTTTCATAGATAAATACGGAGTAAAAACTTTAGTGGTCGATCCCGTATATGTTTCCACTTCCAATTCTATAATGGTCGATAAAAACAGGTATCCTGATTTTTTAACGCCTCTGTTTAAACGTGCGGCCGTAATTACGCCTAATATTAAAGAAGCCGAACTTATTTCCGGAACGGAAATTAAAAACTTGGAAGAGATTAAGAATGCGGCAAAAATTATAAGGAAAAAATTTTCCGACATTAAAAACATTTTAATTAAAGGTTCGCATATTGCCGAAGAATCGGGAGAAAATATTATTAGAAATATACTTTTAAATTCGAAAAACGAATTTTATATATACGAAAGCAAAAGAGTAAATACCGGAAAACAGGTACATGGAACCGGATGCGCTTTTTCCGCTTGTCTGGCGTCATATCTTGCCTTAGGAATAAAAATAGAATCAGCCGTTGCCGAGACGGAAAAGTTTATTTCTAAAATTTTGAAAGATATGAAAAAAATTGAGGATAACTCGCCGGAAAAAATAAATTATATTACGGGGAATATATAAAAATACTTAATTATATTTTATTGCAATGCTCCGTTAAGAATTTTAATCATTAACGGCAGAGGCTTATATCCCACTACTTTTTTATAAAGAATTAGTCCTCTGTATATATATAAGGTCGGCGTTCCGGTTACTTTTGCGCTCGTGCCGGAATCTATATTGCTTTTAATAAGCCTTTTCGGCAATCCGCTTTTTACGCAAGATTCTTCCTCAGGCATATTGATCATGTTTCCTGCATGTGTTTTAAGGAAATAATAAATATCCCCTATACTGCTCCAAAAGTCTTGGTCTTTATAGAGAAGACTCCTTATAGGCATATACTTTCCTTGAAGCGCGGCGCAATCGGCGTATTCCGCTCCTTTAAAAGCGTATTTGTGTATAAGCGTAAGGGGAAAATCCCTGAATTCGACGTATATTCCGCCGGTTTTAACGTAATGTTTTATTATATAAGGCAGGTCGTATTCTTCAAATTTCCTGCACCAGTAGCACTGAAAATCAGTATATGCAATAATAGTTACCGCCGCGTTAGGATTGCCTATCTGCCTGCCGGCGTTTACTTTTTTGACGAAACTTGAGTATGACATCGCCTCGGCATAATTTTGAGCCGAAAAAGCAACTGCCGCAAAGACGAAAACCGTTAAAAAAAATAGTTTAATTAAACGCATAACATAATTTTATCATATTTGTTAATAATGTCAATATAGCATATTTTCTCAAATTTGCCGATAGAAAATAGTAAAGGCGTCATTGCTTTATCTAATATTTCTATCGGCAATTTTGGGATTTTGTGTCAAGGCAAAGTAGAAATGTCCGCTTTTTTATGTGTGTGGTAGAGTTTAACCGGCGAAATGATGGAAATGAGTTTTGTCTGCGCCGCATATGGGGCACACCCAGTCGTCCGGAAGTTTTTCGAAAGGAGTGCCGGACTCTATTCCTCCTATTGAGTCGCCTACTTCAGGATCGTATATATATCCGCAAACGTCGCATTGGTACTTTGGCAAAGCAATTTCTTCAGTTGAAGCCATTAAATTCTCCTTTATTTAAAATCTTAAATTAATTTATTTATTTACTTTTTTAAAATGAGTCTTATCCACTTGGCATATAGGGCAAAGCCAGTCGTCCGGTATATCTTCGAAAGGCGTGCCTGGGGGTATTCCGCCTTCAGGGTCCCCTTTTTTGGGGTCGTAAATATACGGACATGCTTCGCAAATATATTTATCTTTATTTTCGTTATCCATAATTAATCAATCTACTTGAGAAACAAATATATCTATTTTTAATTATATCAAATTAATTATTTTTTTAAAGTCTTTTAATTGGTATAATTGTTATAATTAAAACGATTCGCAATTCTTAACAATTTAGTCTTAACAATCTTAATCTGAATTAAAATTATTTATAATAAGGAATAAAAATGGATATATTTAAGGAAACCCTGAAAACTTTTATCGTAAACATTATTAAGGAAGAGAAAAAAATAGACGTTTCAAAGCCGCAAGCCGAAAAATTAATAAAAAATCCGCCGGACGATTCTTTCGGCGATTATTGTTTTGCGGCTTATTATATGCAAAATTACGGATTTCAAGGCAAACCGGAAACGGCGGCCGGCGATTTATATAATTTATGCATCCGGCGGTTTGGCGAAATAGCCGATATTTTCGACAAAATAGAAATAAAAGGCGCTTACATCAATTTTTTTGTAAAAAGAGAAATATTTATTTCCGAAGTCGTCAAGGAAGTCGTTGATTCAGGTTCCGATTACGGCAGAGACATTCCGGAAAAACCGCTTACCGTAGCCGTAGATTTTTCGTCCCCTAATATAGCAAAACCTTTTGGAGTAGGACACCTTCGTTCAACCGTAATAGGGATGAGTTTGTCGAAAATTTATGCATTTTGCGGACATAAGGTTATAAAGATAAATTACCTTGGAGATTTCGGAACCCAGTTCGGAAAACTTATTACTGCGTTTTGCCGTTACGGCGATATAAATTTTTCCGAATTTGAAAAAGACCCCGTAAAAGTTTTATACGGACTTTACGTCAGAATACACAAAGACGAACAAACCGATGCGACCGTGGAGGAAGAGGCTAAAAACAGGTTTAAGACACTTGAAGATTTTATGTCGGCAAATAAACGCAGTTTTGAAGAATATCTTGGCGCAATAAACGTTGTACATAATGCAGGCGTGAAAAATAGCGATAAAGCTGCGCCAACGGAAACCGATGCCGCCTATGCGTCCGAAAACATAAAACTTTCCGTAGAAAATAAAAATTTTTTTTGCGGGACTGCGGAAGGGCAGTATAATTTGTGGAAAATTTTTAGAAAACTAAGCATAGAGGAATTTAAAAGGATTTATAAATCTATCGGCATAGAATTCGACTTTTATGAAGGAGAAGCCGAAAGCGCTGAATTTTCAAAAGATATTAAAGAAATTTTGCTGGAAAGCGGCATGGCCGAAATAAGCGAAGGGGCGGCAATAGTGAACGTAAAAGGCATTAAAGCGCCCGCCCTGATTGCTAAAAGCGACGGAACGTCCCTTTATCTTTCAAGAGATATCGTTACGGCGGTTTCGAGAATGGCAAAATATAATTTCGATAAGATGATTTACGTGGTCGGTTCGGAACAGGCGCTTCATTTCAGCCAGCTCTTCGGCATATTCGGCATATTGAAAGAAAACGCCGAAAAAATAAAAGACGGTAAAAATTTTAAACATTATGCTTCTATGATAGACGGCAGATTAGTTCATGTAAAATTCGGCAGAATTATCGGCATGTCCACAAGAAAAGGCAATTTAGTTTTTCTGGAAGACTATATAGAAGAAGCGCGACTTAAAGCTCAAGAAAAACTTGAAGAAAGACTGAAAGTTTCAGAAGATAATCTTTCCGCCGAAATTAACGACGCCGTCAAAAAACTATCTGAAGGAATAGAGGGATTAGAAACCGTAACGGAAAATGTCGAAAAACAAAGTTTAATTCCTGAATCAAAAAAAGAACCGTCCGAAAAAGAAAAGGAGCAGATATATTTAACGTCTTTAAAAGTCGGCATAGGAGCGGTTATTTTTAACGATTTAAAAACCAGGCGGACTACGGACGTAAATTTTAACTGGGACAACGTATTGTCTTTCGAAGGCCAGACAGGCCCTTATCTTCAATATACCGTTTCAAGGATAACCAGTCTTTTAAGCAGACTGAAAGAAAACGAAACGGATTTAAAAAATGCGGCGCAAAGTTTTTCGTTTTCAAAAAACGATACCGATTTTGACGATATTTTTTTGATAGCCAAACAAATTTACGGACTGAAAACGGCGGTTCATTCGGCGGTAGAGCAGAACGAGCCGTCGGTATTAAGCTCTTTTGCTTTAGACCTTGCTTCGTATTTTAACAAATATTATCAAAATCACAGGCTTATAGGCAGAGAGCATGATTATGTAAAATCAAGGATTGCAATGCTGGTCTCGGTTAAAACGGTTTTAGTTTCTATTTTGAATTTATTATGTATTCCTGTTTTAGAAAAGATGTAGTTAAAAAATATAAATTTTAGTACGGGTTTTATATGGCATTAGAGATAAATAATTTAACGGTTGAGTTATGCACCCGTAAAGAAGAAAACGAATGTATAAACGTGGTCGATTCTTTGTTTTTATCGGTAGATGAAGGCGAAGTCGTTTCGATAGTAGGCGAATCCGGCAGCGGTAAATCTTTTCTCGGGCTGTCTATTTTAAAGCTTAATCCTCAGGGCGTTTCAAGAATAGTTTCGGGAGAAATTAAAATAAGCTGTAAATCGCAGAACGTCGAGGCCGATATTTTAAAGCTCAAGCCCGACGAGTTAACGGATGTACGGGGAAAAATTATATCTATGATATTTCAGGATCCCAATACGTCTTTAAATCCGGTAATGAAAATAGGAGAGCAGATAACCGAAGCGATTTTA
>JAJYPL010000001.1 GCA_021795355.1 bacterium
ACAACAATACTGAAGTAATTAACGATGACTGGCTAAGAGAACTTGTTTCTCATGCCTTGCGGCCGGAAATAGGAACTGTCGGAGCTAAACTTTTATATCCGGATAATACTATTCAGCATGCAGGCGTGATAGTAGGATTTGGAGGAGTAGCAGGGCATTGTCATAGAAGTATCTTTAATGAAGATGGAGGATATTTTGGAAGGGCTAATTTACTGCAGAATTATTCAGCCGTTACCGGTGCTTGCATGGCAGTTAAAAAAAAAGTATATGAAGAAGCCGGCGGTATGGACGAAAATTTATCTATAGCTTATAATGATATAGATTTTTGCTTAAAAATTTTAAAATTAGGATATTATAATGTATATACACCCTATGCTTTATTATATTATCATAAATCAAAAACAAGAGGTTATAAAGATGCACCAGAAAAACAGATAAGATTTACAGAAGAAATAAAATATTTTAATAAAAAATGGAAAGATATAATAGAGAACGATCCTGCGTATAATCCTAATTTAACATTAGATGCAAATTACGAATGTTTTTCTTTATCTTCTAATCCAAGAATAAAGTTTACGAATTAACGGGTTTAAAATAGAACGCTTGTTGTAATATTTTTATAATGTTAGGTATGTTTTACGATTATAGGAAATTTTTATATGTTTAAAATCCAAGGGGTCGTTGTTTTATATAATCAAGAGGAATTAGTTTTAGAAAATATAAAAAGCTATATATATGACTTAGAAAGATTATACGTAGTAGATAACTCAGAGACTAAAAATATAGAATTAATAGAAAAAATTAAAAGCTTATCTTCAAATATTATTTATATAGACAATAACGGTAATCAAGGAATAGCTCATGCTCTAAATATTGGGGCAAGATTAGCTATTGAAGATGGCGCAGCGTGGATTTTTACTATGGATCAAGACAGCAGATTTATGAATGGGTCTTTAGATGTTTTAATAGGATGGATTAAGAATAATGACACTGTAAAATTAGGAATTTTAAGCCCTTTTCACTTAGTGAATCATATGGATTATACAAAATCAGACAAAGTAGTAGATGTATTATCGGTTATGACCTCCGGTAATATTTTAAATTTGGAAGTTTATAAAATTGTAGGACCGTTTGATGAAAGATATTTTATAGATCAAGTCGATAATGAGTATTGTTTAAGGCTTAGAAAAAATGGCTTCTTAGTAAAAGTGCACTATGGAAGTATTTTAATACACAGGTTGGGCAATCCTACACTGAAAATTATTCTTGGTAAAAAAAAACTATCCATTAATCATAATCATATAAGAATGTATTATATTACACGAAATAGATTTTATACCATTAAAAAATATTTCTTTACTAGTCCTAAATTTGCATTTAGTGAGTTTAAGACTATTATTTTAGAATGGATAAAAATAATTTTATTTGACGAAGATAAAAAATTAAAAAGCAAATTTATAGTATTAGGATTTTATCATTTTTTAATAGGAAGGCATGGAAAGCTTTATAAATCCTAAAGTCTATGTCATCATTTTTAACTTAAATTGATATACAGATACGATTAAGTTTTTTAAATATTAATATTTAATATTAATTTACATGGATAATTATTTGGATTCAAATAGAACGGCGGTAATAGTTTTAAACTGGAATAAGCCGGAAATTACCATGGATTGTATTCAATCCTTAAATGTAATGGAAGGTGACTACGACATATTTGTTATAGACAACGGCAGTGATGAAGCAAAAAGGAATAAACTCATTGAAGAAATGAAAAAACAGGATGCCGTAATTTTAAGCGAGGATGAACTTTATGATTTTAATGTTGATTCAAATGGAACATACAAAAATCTATATAATAACATTAAAAAGAACCAAACAGAAACAAGATTAAACTTTTTAATTCTTCTAAATAAAAATTACGGCTACGGAAAGGGTAATAATTTTGGATTGAGATTAGCTTGCAGATTAGGTTATAGATATTCTTTAATTTCAAACAACGATATCAAAATAATAGACAGGAATATTTTGACCGAATTAATAAAAGGAATGGAAACAGACGAAGGTATAGCTTGGACTTCACCCAAAATCATGAATATAGAAGGTTATCAAGACGGTCCTTTCCCAGAATTTGATTTTTTTAATTTTTCTTTCTTAAGAGGTGGCATATTTTATCCTTTTTATTTATTTTTTTTGAAAAATAAAGAAAAAATAAAAAATATAAAATTATTGGATGAATATAACAATGGGAAAATTGAGCCAAAATGGTTTACAGGCTCTTTTGTTTTTTTAAAAAATGAGAAAGTAGGAAAAATAGATTTTTTTGACGAAAATATTTTTTTATATTTTGAGGAGTTAATTCTTGCTGAAAAATTAAATATAAATAGTTTTACTCTTAAATATGTTTCAACCGTAAATGTATTACATGAGCACAATTATTCCGAAGAATTTATTAATTTCAAAAAAGAATACGAAGGGCTAAAATCTATTATTTATTATTATAAAGTTTATAAGAATTATAATCTATTTATATTGAATGCGGCTAAAATTTCGAGATTATTTTTTTTAGTAGTATATAAGCCTGTTGTGAAAGTCACAAAAATAATATTTAAAAAATTTAATATAAGCTATAAGAGAACATAAAATTAATGAAAATACTTTAGTTTGTTTAGAATTTATAATTATTTTTAGGGTAATGAGATAGTATAGGTTTACAATAAAATAGATATTCTTGTTTTGCCCTCTTTAACTACTTTACTCTTGGGGAGCGGTTGCACAGCAATTAAAAATGTTTTTATAAGGAGCTTATGAGCCGATGAATCATAAGACGTCTATACTAAAAAACGGTTATTTAATAATAAATAAAAAAGTTAACTTTATTATAAGAATAATCGATAAAATAGGTTATTTTTTATTTAAATTCAGGCGTAAAAAATTTGAATTTACAAAAGCGGATAATATTTTACTTGTCATATACGGCGGTTTCGGAGATGGCTTGTTGTTCACTGCGGTTTTAAAATCTATAAGGAAAAATTTCCCCAATGGCAGAATTGACGTTCTTACCAATAAAGATATAGCAAAAATATTGGAAAATAATCCGTATATTGATAATATTTTAATTTCGGATATTAAATGGGGTTATAAATATCCTTTAGTGATATTTAATATAATTAAAACTCTTAAAAATAAAAAAATAAAATATGATTTAGCCGTATGCTTTAGAGCTTATTTCGACAACGGAATTTTGCCTGTTTTTTTATCAGCTAAGGCAAGCAACATGATAGGGTATAAAACAGGCGGATTTGGCTTTTTATTGGATAAAACGGTTTCTTGGCATGAAGGAATGCACGAAACTGAACATTTTCTTGATTTAATTAAACAGATATGTTCAAATTGTAATTTAAACAAGCCTGAGTTATTCTACGACATAAAAAAAACAAAAGCTGAATTATTAGAAATACTCCAGAAGTGCGGCGTTTTGGAAAACGATAAATTTATCATATTTCATCCTGCGAGCAAAGATGAAAGAAAAAGTCTTTCATATAAGCAGTCGATTGAATTAATCGAAAAATTATTGAATAACACCGATTATAAAATTTTAGTTACAGGAACCGATTTTGATTTACGTTATTTTAAAGAAATAAATATTGAAGATAAAAGATTAATTGGATTGCATGACAGAATTAATATTTTTCAGCTATTAGAGCTTTTAAAAATTTCAAAATTTATTATAACGGTTGACACTTTTATTGCTCATTTAGCAGGCATTAGCGGAACTGATACGCTTGTTTTTTGGTCAGGCATTACAGATATAAAACAATGGGGTCCTTTAGGCGAAAATATAAAAATTATATCTACAGGAGAAAATATATGCGTTAAATGGCGTGAATGCCATAGATGGTGCGATTCTCGAAATTGCATGGATTTTAATATTGAAAATTCAGTAAAAATAATCTTAGAATGTCTGTAACTTACTCTTGTAAACGAACGAATTGTGCCCGCATATTTATGCTAAATATTCCTCATTTCATTTTATCATATGATGTTAAAAATGGTTTCTGAAAATTTTAGAATATACATCGATGGTCTTTTCTTTAAAGGTTCCGGTATAGGCAGGTACTATGAATCTTTGGTTAAGGAAATGTCTTTAAGAGGAATTAAAATATATACATGCGTGCCGGTTTGGTTAAAAGACGATTTTGAAGAAAATTTTAAAGATTATAATAATATCGAAGTAATATACGTAAGTTATTCAAAATATTATTTAAAAGCCTTTGCTGCGCAGTCGGTTTTCCTTAAAAAATTAGAAAAAAAAGTAGATTTGTTTTTTTATCCGCATATCAATCTGCCTTTTTATATTCCTGAAAATACCGTTGTTACGGTTCACGACTTAACGCCTTTTACTAAATTTTGGGATAGAAATATTTTAAAGAGAAATTATTATAAATTTATTTTTAAAAGAGCTATTAGACAATGCAAAGGGATTATAACTATTTCGGAGGCTACTAGAAACGATATCATTAAGTTCGATAAAAACGTTGAACATAAAGTGAAAGTTATCTATGAGTTCGTTGACGATAAATTTATTAAATCTGATAAAACCGGCGGTCATGAGAACGACGCGTTAATAAAAGGCGGTTATATACTTTTTATAGGGAATAGAAAAAAACATAAAAATTTGGAAAGCTTAATATCAGCCTATGATAAAATTAAGTATACATTAAAATATAAATTGGTTATTGCCGGAAGCAAAGATAAAAATAATAGATTGAAAGACGACGTAGATTTATTGATTCAAAAATTAGATTTAAAAGACGAAATTATCGAATTGATTTCGCCTGACGACGAAACGGTAATTAATTTATATAAAAACGCTAAGCTGCTTGTATTTCCTTCGTTATACGAAGGATTCGGACTGCCGCCCTTAGAAGCTATGTCTTGCGGATGTCCTGCGGCAGTTTCAGACATACCTGTCCTACGGGAGGTCTGCGGAGATGCCGCAATTTATTTTAATCCGGAATCGGAAGACGACATAGCGGCGAAAATTATTAAGATTTGCGAAGATAAAGAATTAAGGCAGTCCATTTTATTAAAAGGCAAAGAAAGATTAAAGTTTTTTGATAAAGAAGAAACAATAAAACATTACGTAGAATTTTTAACTGGGTTTGCAGAGGCTGATAGAAAATGAATTATTTTAGTTTAATAAAAAAAACATTTAATCTTTTAAATGTAGCAAAACTTAAAAAATACGGCATAAATTCTAATATGTATTTTGTTAATCGGGAATACGGCAAAAAAAATAATGAATTTAAAAAAATTTTGCTTTATTTCCCTGATCAAGAGTTTATGCATTTCGGAGATCATCTGTTTTTTGAACCGTTAGCTAAATTTCTTAAAGAAAATGGATTTATAGTAAAAATTATGCCTATTAAAGCAATGGAATTTTATTTTATTAACAACGGTTATGATATAGGAACTGATAACGATATTTTAGATGCAGATTTATTGATTACAAGGGTCGAAATGTATAACGAAGCCGCGAGATTGAAAAAAAATACTTTATTCATCGATATCACGTCTTCAAGCATAAAAAATTTTCTTTGTCAGGATATCGTTAATAAAATTGCGGATTTTTTGTCGGCGGATGCAAAGAATTTTTATGCCAAACCTTCAAAGATAAATAATTATCAGGGCAAAATAGAACTAAATCGGGATAAAGAATATGTAACGTTTAACAATTATATAGACAGCGCCTTCTATAGGGTCAGAAAAAAACACTATAAGCATTTATCAGATTTTTGTAAGCATTTTGCCGAAATTAATAACCTGTCGGTTATTCATCTTGGAACAAAGAACGATAAAGAAAAAGATAAAAATTATTATGATTTTATCGATTTAGATTTAAGAGGGAAAACCGACGTTGCAGACCTGTTTTATATTGCGTCTTTAGATAACGTAAAATTCAATATATCTTTTGATACTTTTATAATGCATATTTTTTTTCTGAATAATAAAAAATCTTTTATTTTATTTAGGGGAAGGTACACAAGTAAAGCAAGAAATTTTGTTAAACGATATATTCTTCCGCCTTTTAATCCTGAGCCTGAAATAAAAATAGAAAATATACTAGAATATATATAATAGTAAATAGTAAATTCAAAACTATATTTATGTATTACGACTTTATAATTGTATGATAAGCAGGAGATTTAAAACAGCTTTATTGATTTTATCTTTAGTTTTTACCGACCTTCTCGTCTTTTTTGCTTCTTTTACGGCGGCGGTTTATGCGAGAATTTTGATTTCCGTTGCATATCCAAGGCTGCCGCAATTTAATCCGAATATCGGCACCTTAGCCGATAAAATATGGTGGATGCCGTTTATATTTATTTTTTTTATAAATTATGAAGGGCTTTACGCAAGGAGGCTTCCTTACTGGGAAGAAGTTAAAGACATTATAAAAGCAATTATTCTTTTCGGCATTTTAAACTATGCGATCGTATCTATCGCAAGGTTGAGCGACAGCGTTTCAAGGCTTGTCATAGGAATAACGGGGATATTCCTGTTGTTTGCGGTTCCTTTCTCAAGATTATGGGCAAAGAGATTTCTTTACAAGTTGGGATTATGGAAAGAAAATACGATAATAATAGGAACGGACGAGATAGCCGTTCTTGCGGCCGAAGGTATGGCGAGGGAAGATTATTTAGGGTATAACGTAATAGGTTTTTTAGACGACGATATAGAAAAAGCCGGCAAGGAAATTACCGCAGGCGGTAAAAAATATAAAATTCTGGGAAACGTTAAGCATTTAAAAAAATTTATAGGCGCTTTAAATATTTCCGCAGTAATCATTGCCAAAACGTCTTTTACGGAAGAAAAATTAACGGAATTAGTCGCCGTAATTCAAAAATACGCTAAAAATATAATAATAATACCGGATTTAAGAGGCATGCCTTTATTTAATTCGGAAATGAACTATCTTATAGCAAATCACCTGATTTTTTTAAACGCTAAAAATAATTTAAAATCCGCTTTTAACGTTTTTGTAAAAAGAATGTTCGATATTACGGCTTCGGTTGTCTTGTTTCCTTTTATTTTATCGGCGGTAACCGTTATAAGCATATTGATAAAAATCGATTCTAAAGGACCTGTTTTCTATTCGCATAAAAGGGTGGGAAGAAACGGGAAAACGATAGGCGTTTATAAGTTCAGAAGCATGTATGAAGACGCGGACGAAAGGCTGAAAGGAATACTCGAAAGCGATGAAAATGCGCGAAAAGAATGGGAAACGTACTTCAAGCTAAAAAACGATCCCAGAATTACGAAAGTAGGCGGTTTTTTGAGAAAAACCTCTTTGGACGAACTGCCGCAGATATTTAACGTTTTTAAGGGCGATATGAGCCTCGTGGGTCCGAGGCCGGTTTTAAAAAAAGAAATCGACGAATATTACAGGGAAAATTCCCAGTATTACTTAATGGTCAAGCCTGGAATTACGGGCTTATGGCAGGTAAGCGGAAGAAACGATACGAGTTACGATTTCAGGGTAAAATTAGATACGTGGTACGTGTTAAACTGGTCTTTATGGTTAGACGTAATAATATTGTTTAAAACCGTTAATGCCGTTATAAAAAAAGAAGGGTCGTATTAAATCAGGTTATAATTAATATAAATATAATTTTTCCAATTTTTGATTGTTTTATCTTGATTTAAAATTTCATTCATATCGAATTAATTTACTATAAATTTAATATACGCAATATATATTATTGCTATATTATATATAGAAATTAAAAGGGGATTTATTTATTTTACCTTAATCCTGAAATAATGGGAAATAATGATGTTATATAAGATTTATTTTCCTTAATTACTGAAGACCGATGTCAATTTCAAAATCAAAATATTTAATAATATAATTCAGATAAAGTTCTACGTCTTCCATTTTATTCAATATTTGTTTGCAGATTATTTTATAATCTATATCTTCATAATCATGAGATAGAAAATTGCGAAATGAAGCTATTTTTGCAAATTCATAAGCAAACTCCGGCGGTATAATGCTGCGTTCGCCAAGAATATCAATCGCTTCATAGTAACTTTCAGGCTGTTCGAAATCTTTATATTTTATAATCATTTCGGCTATACTTATACAACTGTCGGATACGATATAAAGATAGTGTAATAATGCGCCCCTGTAAATAGGGTCTGAATATATTTTGCCGTCGCATTCGGGTTTTAGGCGGGCGATTATAAGCAAATCTTTATTTATTTTCTTTATTTTTTTTTCTATTCTATTTAGCATATAAGCGGTTCCTGAAGGTTTTATAATCCAGTATTGCATGCGAAAGGCTTAATTCATAGTCGATTCTCTGCTCCCTGTCTTTGTCTATCAGAAGTATTCCTCTATTTATTATTGAATCAATAAGGTAAAGATTACGGACGGTATTTAAAACGACGACATCAACTTCTTTTTTTGTTAATATTGCAATGTCGTGATGAATGCGCAGTCTGCAGTCAAAAAAATCAACGTCTTTTAATAAAACCGCAATATCAATATCGCTTAATTTGTTTTGTTTATTATGCGCCGCAGAGCCGAATATATAAGCGGCTATTATGCCGTCTATATTATTAAGCGCAAACCTGATGTTTTTTATTTCTGGATTATCGGCAACATTATCGCTGTTTTTATGGATATAATTATTTTTATACATATCTTCCGGCATTGTTGGATTAATCTTTTTTATAAGTATTATAACATTATTAAATTTTTTAAAAAAGTTTCAACAATACCAATAAAGCCAGATTAAATAATGGAAATAATGGGGACAGATTTATTTATTCCTATACTCCCAATTGCGTTTGCCGGTTTAAAGGCATTAAACGGCTGTCCGGTTGAGAGCGAAATTTACAATTTTATTTTTTTTTGAATAATATCTATGCTTGAAATATAAGGCGCAATATGTTTTAATTGATATTGAAATAAAAAAAATAAAGAAAACAGACCGTGATTGCCGCGGTTTAAGGCATTGCAGGGTTAGGGGTAGGTCATGCGTGAATATGAATTTAATTACTTATATTAAAATTTTTTCTATATCTTTACCGGCTTTAATTTCCATTTTTTTTGCGGTTAAAAAGCCGAGTTCATCAAAATTTTTCGAATATGCCGCAATTGCCGGCATATTTATATTTGTCCTGTTTATTCCCATAAAAGACGGATTTGCGACTTTCGGAATGGTTGCCGCCATTGTGTTTTTTACGGCATATAAAATTGCGAAAAGGGATTTTTCCGTAAAGCGCACCGGTTTTAATATTCCCTTGTTTTTGTACCTCGGCATGGATGCCCTGTCTTTTTTATGGTCGTACAGCCTGCACGATTCAATAGTCGAGTTTAGCAAGATATTATACTTTTTTGCGTTTTTCTTTGCCGCCGCGGAGTTATTGAACAGCGTGAAGAAAATATCGTTTATGCTGGGCACGTTTGCTTTTTCAATAACCTTAGCCATAATGTACGGTCTTTACCAGAAATTTTTTATCGCAAGTTTTATGCATGCGGGAGCAAGACTGACGGGTTTCAATAATGATTTAAGTTTTCCGGTTCAAGTGTCGTTCGGCATAGTGGTGTTTTTATGTTTTTACGCATTTAATTTTAAAAAAAATTTTGAAAAAAAAATAAGCGGCATTAGTTTAGGCAGTCTTAAAAAGTATATTCCCGCTTTTATAATATCGGTTATCGTTTTAATCGGTTTTTTTGATATTATAATGACTAAAACGAGGTCGGTGCTTTTAGGCATAGTACCGGCTATTTTAGTTATAGCTTTTTTAAAATCCAAAAAACTTTTTATAGCCGTTATAATTTTTCTTATAGCGGCAAATGCCGGAGCTTTTTATTTTTCGAAAAATTACCGGTCGAGGGTTATGGTTATGTTCAACCCTGCGGTTTATAAAACGGAGTCTAAGAACCATCTGGATACCGAAAGCCACGTATGCCTTATAGAATCGGGACTTGCTATGTTCGAACACCATCCTTTAACGGGGGTAGGGGCTGCGGCTTTTACGCCATATTTTAAAACTCATAAAGACGTGCAGTTTCCGTGGTATCATAATCCTAAAACCGGAAAAAAACTTTACTGCCTTTACTGGGCGATACCCGGAAACGGCTACGTTCAGACGCTTTCGGAGATAGGAATTTTCGGGTTTATAATACTTATGTGGCTTTTTGCCGAAGGAATCAGGAGGCCTTATGTGCTGTTTAAAAATTCGGACGACGAGTTTAAAAAGAAAATATCCGTTATGACGATAGGCATAACTATTGTGTTTATGGGCGCTTTTACTTCGGCGGCGACTATGTCCGACGACAAATGTTCCGACTTATTCCTTTTCTTTCTTGCCGTTTTTGCCGCCGCTTCGGCGTTAAGAAAAAATGAAAAACGAGAAGAAAAGGCGTAAGCGTAAATCGTGTTTGCATAAAATCGGCATATAAGGTATAATATAAAAGTTAGATTATTAAATAATTAAATATATTTATCGACATTGTTAAAGTTATAAGCGCGGTATCCCTTTAAAGGCATCTCTTTAAATATTCCTCCAAAACTATTCGCAGTGTTAATTTGTATAAAAACGGGAGGAATTTAAGAAATGTTAAAAAAGTTAAAAACGATTGAAGAAATGAGTTTTAAGGATTTAAATTTATCGGAAAATTTGATGAAGGCGATAGCCGATGCGGGTTACGAAAATCCGACGGCCGTTCAGGCAAAGGCTATACCGATAGTGCTTTCGGGAAAGGACCTTCTTGCGGGTGCGCAGACTGGCACGGGAAAAACGGCGGCTTTTACGCTTCCGATACTGCATATGCTTTCGGAGAAGGATTCTGCGGATAGGGCGGATAGGAAGGCTGCGCCGAAGTCTAAGCCGAGATGTCTTGTGCTTGTTCCTACGAGAGAGCTTGCCGTTCAGGTCGAGGAATCGGTTAAAACGTACGGAAAATACCTTCCTATTAAATCGACGTCGGTTTTCGGGGGAATGAGCATAGTTCCGCAGATTAAAGCCCTGAGGCGAAATGTCGATATATTGGTTGCGACCCCCGGAAGACTTCTCGACCATGCGGGACAAAGGACGGCGGATTTATCGGGAATCGAGATTTTGGTTCTGGACGAAGCGGACAGAATGCTGGATATGGGATTTATAGTCGATATTAAAAAAATTATAGCTCTTCTGCCTAAACAGAGGCAGAATTTATTGTTTTCCGCTACTTTTTCGGAAAAAATAAAATCGCTTTCGGAGTTTGTTCTCCGCAATCCTGCTTTCGTGCAGGGAGAAAAACAGAATTCGGCTTCGGAACTGGTAGATCAGAGCGTGCATATGGTTTCTCAGAAATTAAAAAGCCATCTGCTGTCGCACCTTATTAAACATCATAAATGGGAGCAGGTGCTGATTTTTACGCGCACTAAAAACGGAGCGAACAGGCTTGCGGATAAGCTTGCCGCAGACGGAATTTCGGCGACCGCCATACACGGAAATAAAAGTCAGCCTGCGAGAATCAAGGCGCTTAATCAGTTTAAGGAAGGTTCGGTAACCGCTTTGGTGGCTACGGATGTGGCGTCTAGAGGCATCGATATAGACCGTCTGCCTTATGTCGTTAACTTTGAACTGCCTAATGCCGCAGAAGATTACGTTCACAGGATAGGAAGGACGGGAAGAGCGGGGGTAAGCGGAAAAGCCGTTTCTTTGGTTGACAGGGAAGAAATGCGTTTCTTAAAAGAGATAGAAAGGTTTATAAAAAGGGAGATACCGAGGGTTTTATTCGACAGTTTCGTGCCTCCCGCAAATATTAATTTACCTGTTAAAGATGCACCCCGTGAGTTTAGCGGTTTTAGCAATTTCAATCATAATAATACTTCAGAAAGGCAATTTAAAGGCGGTACCGGGTCGAGGACTGCTCAGACGCACCGTAAATCTTCAGACAGACAAGACAGGCAAAACCGTTTTGGAGTGAGCGCTGCCGCCGAGGGCTTTAAAGACAAAAGTAAAGACAATTTTAAAGATAAAGATTCAAGAAATTTTTCCGGTTCAAAAAAATCCTTTAGTTCATCAAATTCATCGCGTTTCGGAAATTCAAAAAGGCAGAATTTTTCAAAAAATTCATTTTCCAAACAGGCTAAGGGCTAAGGTTAAATAAGTACGTTAAAAAATATTAGACAAAATTTGATTTATAAAATAAAATATATAAATTATTATATATAAATTATTTTTAAAGAATAAACATTAATGCCGACGGTATGGAAATCAGAGTCGAACCGGAATTAAGCGGAAAGAAAGACGGCTATGATATTGTTATCGGCGCCGGAATTTTAGGCGGAAACCCCGCCGGTAAAACGGCTTCGCTTTTAAGTTCCGCCGGCATAAATTTAAAAGCCGGTTTTTTAGCAGTAACTTCTAAAACCGTCCACGGTTTATACGGAGATAAATTTTACGCTTTTCTTAAAAAATGCGGAATTGAAAATTTCGATTTTATAGTCCTTCCCGACGGAGAATCTACAAAGAGCCTTAAATATCTTTCCGATATTCACGACCGCCTTATAGATAAAAGAATGGAAAGATCCGACTATATAATAGCTTTCGGAGGCGGAGTCATAGGCGACCTTGCGGGCTTTGCGGCGGCAACGTATCTCAGGGGAATAAATTTCATTCAGGTTCCTACTACTTTGCTTGCCGACGTAGATTCAAGCGTCGGCGGAAAAACCGGCATAGACCATCCTAAAGGAAAAAATCTTATAGGCTCTTTTTACCAGCCGAGAGCCGTCCTTATAGACGTAGATCTGCTTAAAACATTGGATAAAATAGAGTTAGCCAACGGATTTGCGGAAGTAATAAAATACGGAGCGGCGTTAGACGGAAATTTTTTTACCTATCTCGAATCTAATTATAAAAAAATCCTTGCTTACGACGAAGAATCTTTAATCCATATAATAGAAAGGTCGTGTTCAATTAAGGCGGATATCGTCAACAAAGACGAAAAAGAATCCGGACTGCGTTCCGTTTTGAATTTCGGACACAGTCTGGGGCATGCGGTCGAGACTTTATATAATTACGAAAATATTAAGCACGGCGAAGCGATAGCTATCGGAATGGTTTTTGCGGCAAAACTGTCTAAGCATCTCGGATTATGCGGCGAAGAAGACGCGGATAGAATTAAAAAATTAATAATAAATTCCGGCCTGCCGGCGGATATTCCCGATTTCACCCCGGAGCAGTATATAAACGCAATGAAATTAGACAAAAAAGTGGCGGATAAACAGATAAAATTCGTGCTGATAAAAAAGGTAGGAACTTATGAATTCAGGATGCTGGATTTTAACCTGATATTCGATTATTTGACTAAGTTAACCAAGCTAAAAACGCCGCAAAATTAATAACATAGCGCCGGAATTTTATTCGGGCGCCTTACGAAGCGAAAAAATATGAATGCCGGGCAGATTCGGATTAAAAAAGACGAACTTGAGGCTTTTATAGAAAACTATATATCTTTTCTTAAAATAGAAAGAGGTTTAAGCCCCAATACCGTTTCTTCGTATTATTTGGACTTAATGAAGTTTCACGGCTTTGTAACGGATAAAAATATTAATTTCAAAGAACTTTCGCCTCTTTTTTTTCAGGATTTCCTGTCTTATCTTTCCGAACTAAATTTAAGCGGAAAAACAAGGGCAAGGTTTTACTCGTCTATTAAAGGATTTTATAAATTTTTATTTAAACGCGGCATTGTAACGGAATTTCCTTTTAAGGATATAGAATATCCTTTTACGGCAAAGAAACTGCCGGATTTTCTTACCGAAGAAGAGATAAGAAAAATTTTATCGGTGGAATTTGCGGGGCAGGGGCATGGAAGAATACGAAAAAGAAAAGATCCGGATGCGGATAAATTTGAAAATCTTAGAAATAAAGCAATAATAGAATTTCTATATTCAAGCGGGCTGAGAATTTCAGAACTTGCGGACATAAAGCTCGATAATTTTAACTTCGATTTGAATTTTGCAAGAGTAAGAGGCAAGGGGTCCAAGGAAAGAATAGTACCGTTCGGAATACCTTTTAAAGAGATGCTTAAAGTTTATCTGCCGCTCAGGCAAAAATACGCGGTTAAATCTAAAAATACCGGAAACGCATATCTGTTTATTACGGCAAAAGGTCTGCCTTTAACAAGGCAGGGTTTGTGGAAAATTATTAAAAAAGCTGCGCTATTTGCTGAAATAGACAAAAATATAACCCCACATATGCTGAGGCATACTTTCGCGACCCATCTTTTAGGAGGCGGGGCTGATTTAAGGTCGATTCAGCAGATGCTCGGCCATTCGAGTATTTCTACTACGGAAATTTATACGCATACCGATATATCTCATTTAAAGGAACAGCATGCGAAATTTCATCCGAGAAATATGAATCAGAGTTTAAAAATAGCGGGCCCGGCGGAAGAAGACGGCGGCGGCAAAAGGCAGTGAAACAAATTATTTTACAACAAAATTCAGTCGCTTCGCTCGCAATGACTGAATGAATGGAGATTGCTTCCATCTTTTAGTATATAAAAGATATGCTCGCAATGACAAAGCGGTTTAATGAATTTAAAAATTGAGGAGAATTTATGGGCAGGATAGACGACATTTTGAGTAAAAATAAAATGACCGAAAAGGGAGTTATGGGCATTTACGGCCTTTTTGCCCAAAACAATATAAAGCTTTTAAAAGATTTGACGCATTTTACGCAAAAAGACATAGACGGCATAGGTAAAATAAGGGGATGCATAGAAGACGTTTCTTTAAAAATAGCTTCCGATTTTTACGACTATTTGCTGAATATCGAAGAAACCGCGAAAATTATTAATTCAAGGCCCGACCTCTTGGAACAGCTTAAGCTTACGCAATCGCACTATATAAAACAGCTGTTCGGCTTGACGTACGACGAAAATTATTTTATAAACAGGGTTATAGTCGGTTTTGCGCATTACGTTTATAAGATATCGCCTTCGGTTTATATAGGAAGTTACGGGTATTACAATACGCTTATAACAGATGCCGTTATAAAATGCTGTAAAGAAAAAGGCATCGGCAGCGAAGAGTCGGTATCGATACTTAATTCGGTACAGAAAATACTTTCAATAGATATAACGCTTGCCATAGAATCGTATTATCAAAAATCTATAGACGACGTTTACAAGATGGAGCATGATTCTCTTAACAGGCTGATGGTTTTAGCGGAATACAGGGATGAAGACACCGGAAATCATATTGCAAGAATGTCCCATTTTGCCGCAGTTATAGCGAAAGAACTCGGAATGGACGGCGTTTATCAGGAAAATATATTGAATTCCGCTCCTATGCACGATATAGGCAAGGTCGGAATACCGGATAATATTCTTTTGAAACCCGGACGTTTAGATAAAGACGAATTTGAGATTATGAAGTCGCACACTGTTATAGGATATAATATATTAAAGGATTCGGAATCGAATACTTTAAAGGAAGGCGCGGTTATAGCGCTGTCGCATCACGAAAATTACGACGGAGGCGGATATCCGAACGGATTGAAAGGCGGCGACATACCCCTTTCCGGACGGATTACGAAGATAGCCGACGTTTTCGACGCGCTTATAAATAAAAGAATATATAAACCGGCTTATACGCTTGAGGAAACTCTCAGGATAATGAAAGACGAAATGAAGCCGGGGGCGGCTTTCGATCCGGATTGTTTCGGCGCATTTTTAAAAGGTTTAGACGAGATACTGGAAGTAAGGCGGAAAATAGATGCGGATATCTCTTGACACAAACCGTTTTTTATGTTGTATTATTTAGTATGTATAAAGCCAACGTACTTATAATTGACGACGAACCGGATTTGGTAGAGCTTCTAAAATACAATCTTGCTAAAGAAGGTTATAAAGTAGAGTTTGCGTTTAACGGATTTGACGGATTAAGGGCATCGGAAGTATTTAAGCCCGATCTTCTAATATTAGATATAATGCTTCCCGATATTAACGGCTACGAAGTGTGCAAAAGAATAAAAAGAACGGCAAATTTTTCGGCGGTTCCCGTGATATTTCTTTCGGCAAAGCAGGAAGAGGTCGATAAGGTGCTGGGTTTTGAGTCCGGAGCGGAGGATTATATAACCAAACCTTTTTCGGTTGCCGAACTTCTGGCGCGCGTAAGAACCATTTTAAGAAGGGTGCCCCCGGCAAACGCCGCAGAAAATGAAAATAATAAGGCGGAGAAAATATCGGACGGTTTCGGTTTTAAAAATATAACCATTAACGTTCTTAAGCACAGCGTAATGGTAAAAGACGCCGAGATAAAACTCAGCCCTATAGAATTTAAACTTCTTATTTTTTTGATGACTTACGCAGGGGACGTTTTTTCGCGCGAGAAACTTTTAGATAACGTATGGGGAAGCGATTCTTTCGTCGAACCGAGAACGGTTGACGTTCACATAAGGCGGCTGAGGTCGAATATCGAGATAGACGAATCTATTAAGTTTATTGAAACCATAAGAGGCGTAGGCTATAAATTTATAGATGAAAAAATATGACAAAAAGCTTAAAATTTATCTTGCAGTCCTGCTGTTTTTTATCATCGCAATTTCGGCAAGCACCGTTTCTTTTTTAGAATCTTCCTATTTTGCCTATATAGCAAAAACATATATATCTTCTTATCTTTCCAAAGAACTTAAAAAAACGGTAACCCTAAAACGAATAAAATTTTCTATTTTTTCTCCGCAAATAAGTATTTACGGTTTAAAAATTAAAAATTTGGCAAAAATTAAACAAATCGATATAGACATCGGGCATATCAATATTTTCCGCAGAGAGCTGAATATTTATAAAATAAATATAGTTAATCCGGACTTAAATGTTTTAATAAAAAATAATAAGTTTTATAACTATAAAAAAATAGCTTCGGTAATAAAAGAATTTTCCGTAAGGCGTCCAAACGCTTTAATTTCGCTGTCGTTCGACAAGATAGAGGCGTCCGGCGGCAGTTTTAACTTTAGCGACAGAGATAAAAATATATTTATTAATCTTAAGAAAATAAATCTTACCGTTTATAAAAAGCCTTCTAAAACCCCCTTTATTTACAAAAACGCAGGCGTATATTTTAAATACGATATTCCTTATATTTTTTTAAAGTCAGGTAAATTAAAATACGGCGGAGTTTACCGCTCAAGCGCGGACGAGATACATTATATAAACGGTTTTATATATTACCGCAAAGTAAGATTCGGAAATAAATATTTTGACGTTTCGTCCGGCGGCATTTTGGAATTAAAGAAAAAAATTTTATTTCCGAAAATTATTAAAAAAATTAACGATACTACGGTATTAAAAGTAAGCAGCCTTTCTTTTTTTTCTAAGCGTTTCAATGAACTTCCTGCTTTAAAAGGAAAACTGCAGGCAGACGTGAATGTCATAGGAGCGGCTGCCGGCAGGTTAAAGTCTAAAGCCGTAATCAGCTTAAAAAATACGGTTTTTTCCGGCGGCGATTTTAAAAGCGGAAAAATAATATGTACGTTTGAACGAAACGGTGCAAAAAACAAAAATAATACGATAAAATTCAAAAAAATCAACCTTAAAATTTTTAACGGTACGTTCAGTTCTAAAGGCAGTATAAATCTTAACGAAAAAGAAGGCAGGTTTAAATCCGTATTAAAAAAAATAGACGTCGGAAAGCTGATAGATTTTTACGATACGGAAAAAATTCCGCAGTTAAAAGGTAAGGTTAACGGCAGTATCACGACTTTTTTAAATTTCGGCAAAAATTTTTACGTCGCGAATATTGAAAAAATAAATTTGCTTAATCCGGTGGAACAGATTAAATCTAAAAACAGAAAAGGAGTAAATTCGGTATACAGGATTCATTACGGAAATAAAATTTCAATTAACGGAGCGGTTTTAGTAAACGATAAATACGTTATTGTAAAACATACCGGAATTTTATCAGGAACCGTTAAAGGCACTTTCCAAGGAAAAATAAATTACGATAAAAAATATTTAAATTTTAATTTTCAAGCTTCTTACGATAAACTTCCTAAAATAGATCTTGTCGATGAATATAAAAGCCGCTATTTTAATCCGTCGGCGGACGGAACTTTAAAAGGAAATATAAGCGGAACGTTTAACAGCATATATTTTAAGTTTAAAAACAGGTTCAGCAGGCTTTTTATAAACGGATATACCGCTCCGTTTACAGGGCAGACCGATTTTAATATAACCGGAAGCGGCAGGGTTATCATAAAAAAAGTAAGGCTAAAAGAAAGCGGCACCGGCGGAGCAGGGACGTTTAATTTTAACGGAGAGATTTATAAAGATAAAGTTTTAGGCAAAGAGCTGATTAACGGATATTTTAACGCAAAAAACCTTAAGGCGTCGCATGCAGGTTTTTTTGCCGTTTTTAATTCAGGAGGAAATATTAAAGGGGAATTAAAAAATCCCCTTTTAACCGCGTCCGGAAATTCAAAAAAAGTCGTTATATACGGTCAAGACGTTAACGGCGTTAATTTTAAATTTTCCGTTACGAAAAAAATATTGAATTTATACGAACTTAAAGGTTTATACGGCGGGGCGTATTTTAACGCTTACGGCAATTTGAATTTCCGGGGAACCGCGGGAAGCGGCGCTTACGGACATAACGGCATCGGCTATGATAATTATAATATAAACATAGTTTCAAACGGCATTAACCTTTTGTATTTAAATTTCAAGTTTTTAAAAAAATATTCGGTGAAAGGAATTGCCGATGCCGATTTGCATATAGGCGGCACTTTTAATCTGCCTGACATTTCCGGTTCGGTCGCCGCCGAAAAAGTTTTCGTTAAAGATTACCGCCTGGGAGCTATAAAAGCCGTCGTCAATTCGTCGAAAAGAAAAATGAAACTGCATTTATATGCGATGGATAACACGATTGACACGAGGGCTAAAATTCTCTTGAAAAAAGGCTATCCTTACAATTTTATTACGAATATAAAACTGTTAAGCGTTAATTACAGAAAAACTTTGTTCAGGCTGTCCGGCGGAATTTTCGGCAGCGGAAAACTTTCTAATTTTAAAAATTCGTACCTGTTTTCCAAGTTGGATTACGTATATTTAAAACACGGTCCTTTTTTCCTTCAAAATACCGAAAATATTAAAATATCTTATATGGACGGAACCTTAGGACTCAGCGGTTTTAAGCTCAAAGGCGGCGATAACTATTTTCAGCTCAGGGGATATATAACTCCCCGAAAATACCATATAATATTAAACGACAGAACGGATTTATGGGTTCTCGGAATTTTTACAAATAAGATAATAAATTCATCCGGATTTGTAACTGCTTCGGCTGTAATATTCGGGCCGTTCGCATCTCCGGAAATATACGGATTTGCTAATATTAAAAGAGGGCTGGTAGAACCGTCGGTTTACTCTTCTTTTACGGCTTCGAGAATTTTTGCCCGGGTTACGTTTAATAAAAATATGATTTTTATTAAAAAAGCAAGATTCAGGATGCTTAACGGCATTTTTTCGGCGCGGGGCATTATAAGGCTCCGAAATTTTTTGCCCTTGTATTACAGATTGGAAACTAATTTTAATTCCGCCGTTTACAGGGCGTCCGACTATTTTTACGCCGAAATGAGCGGACAATTGGGTTTTTCCGGCCGGCCGGATAATCCGGTTCTATACGGCAGAGTAAAAATTAAAAAAGCCCTGTACGATAAAAAAATAAACTTTTCGTCGTTCCTTTTAAGCTATAAAAGATACAGCGCGGTAACCCAGTCGTCCCCTGTAAGTTTAATTAATCCGAGGCTGAACGTAAAGGTCGTGTCGAAAAAGAAAATTGAGATAAGAAATAATATAATAAATACGAATTTCAGCGCCGACATGAATATTCTCGGCACTTTAGATAATCCCGTGATTATAGGAACGGCTAATGCCGAAAAAGGCGGCATATTTTTCAGGGGAACGGAGCTGAAACTTTCATACGCAAATTTAGATTTTAATAACAGGTATAAAATCAATCCGACGTTCGACGTAGCGGCAAGAACTTATATAAACCAGTATATGATAAGAATGAACGCAAGCGGTTCGATGTTAAATTTTAACGTAAATCTTTCATCGACGCCCCCTCTTTCGGAGTTAAGCATCGTTTCGATGCTTGCGCTCGGCACTACGGCAAACTCGGTTTATGCTTCTTCGGCGGGAGGAATAGCCGCTTCTGAAGCCGCTTCGGCTATAGGCGGCGGCGTAGAACAGAGCGTAACCGGAACTATATCAAGCTATTTCGGTTTTAAAAATATGTCGGTAGCGCCGGGCTATTCTTCGATAACCCACAGCGCCGCGCCGCAGGTAACGGTTTCTAAAAATTTAACTAAGCGGCTGTCGGTTTCTTACAGCGATATTGCGTCTTCCCAGTCGTCCCAGTCCGCTACTATTACTTATACGCTTACCCCTCATATTTCGGTTATAGGCGTGTGGGAAAATAACGAGCTTGCGCCTAATAATTCCAACGTTTACAGCGAAGTGGGCGGCAACATAGTTTTTCATTTTAGGTTTTACTAAAATTTTTAAAATAAAAACAATGAATATTGCAAGGAAAATAAGGAAAATTATAAATTATTTACTGTTATTTGCGGCGTTAAGCGCATGTTTTGCGTTAAAAGACGTTTTTGCCTTAAAAGCCGCAAATATTTACGGCATAAACGCCGGCATATACACGGTAAAATCCATAAATTACAGGGTGCCTGCCGGCATTCCGGCAGGCAGTATAAAAAACCTTTTTTATATAAAAGCCGGAAGAAGATTTTCCATGATTTCTTTGGAAAAAACTATTAAAACGCTTTATTCATCCGGTTATTTTTCAAACATTTCGGTTTTTGCAAATATAAATAGAAAATTAAAATTAATTTATTTAAAATTTGTTTTTTTTCCTAAAATTTATATTAAAGAAATTAATATAAAAGGGCTTAAAAATACCGGAATTTCGAGCAGACGGATAATAAAATCCATTCCGTTTAAAAAGGGCGGTTTAATTTATAAATATTATAAAACTATAAGCATAAAAAAAATAAAAAAGATTATGGACAGGGGCGGTTACCCGTCGGCAAAAGTAAGCATAAAAACGGCCGTATTAAATGAAAAGCCGAAAGCTTATGCCGTTAATATAAAAATTATTTCCGGCAGGCCGGTTATAATTTCCAATATATTCGTAAGATTTAAATTATATTATCCCAAAAAAAAAGCCGAAGCTTTAATTAAAAAACTTATAGGCAAGCCTCTTAATTTAAAAAACATTAGAGAATTAAGGAAAAGCATATGGGATTTATATAAAAACAAAGGCTACTTAAACGCCATAATAACAAGCCCTAAAATAACTTACATTTCTAAAAGCGAAGCCGTTATAACTTTAAATGCACATCCAGGTTATAAAATATTATTTCATTTTAAAGGAATAAAACCTTTAAGCGAAAATTTCGTTAAAACTTCCGTATTGCAAATGAAAAACGTTTTAATATTCGACGACGGCACTTTTTTAGCTTTCCAAAAAGTTTTAAAAAAATATTATATGAAACAGGGATATTTTTTTACTAAGGTTTCGTTTAAAGAAAATAAAGATAAAAAAAATAAGACGATAAACGTTTACTATTCCGTAAATAAAGGAAACAAAGTAAAAATAAGCAAAGTATATATACTCGGCTATAAGCCTTTCAGCAAAGAGGCTATAGCGCATCTTATGAGAACGCGCGCTACGTCTTTTTTTAACGGGGAATATTTCCGTAAAAACAGGCTTAAAAACGACGTTCAAAATATTAAAAACTATTACGACAACGAAGGCTATTTATCGGCCCGTATTTCTTATAAATTAAAATTTTCGCCCGATAAAAAAAGCGTGGCGGTAACCGTAAATATAGATTCGGGAATTCCTACGACCGTGAAAAAAGTTTATATTACGGGGCTTCCGGCTATTTTTAAAAGCGATGCCGCGCTTACCGGCTATTTTTTGAAAATGAAGGCAAAACCTTACCGTATAATTAAAGCCGAGAACGGAAAGGAACTGCTTTCTACTAAATTATCTGATTCAGGATACGTTTTTTCAAGAGTTAAAATGAACGTAAAGTTTTTAAAAAATAAAAAAAATGCTTATATTTACTATGAAATAAAAGCGGGACCGAGTGTCAGGATAAAACGGATTTTAATAACGGGCAACACCGTAACCAGAACCGGTTTTATCGAAAGTCTTCTGCTTTTCAAAAAAGGGCAGTTTTACGACCAGAGGAAAATATTAGAGACTCAAAATAGGCTTTATAAAAAGGGTATATTTAATTCGGTCGTCATTAAAATAGAAAATCCGGAAAATGAAGTTTCGGAAAAAACGGTAACAATTAAGGTAAAGGATGCAAAACCGCTGGATTTAAGTTTCGGCGGAGGTTACGGAACATACACGAGATATAAAGGATTCATTCAGATTGAAAACAATAATCTTTTCGGCACCGGAAAATCTCTTTCGTTAAGATTTTCCAAAAGCGCGATTTATACCAATCTTCTGTTAAACTATTACGACCCTGCAATATACGGATACAGGGGGCTGGCGTTTAACGCGAGCGGATCGGATACCGACGTAATAACGCTTAATTACACTATGCACAAAGAAGGGGCGGATTTTTCGCTTATAAGAAGGTTCGGCAGATATTTTAAAGGCTTGCTGTCGTACGGCATGTTTTACGATTTTCTTTCGGGATTAAACCCCGGCGCCGATATTACTCCACGCGACACGGGTTTCACCAGAATCGGTTCAACGTCGCTTTCGTTTATTTATAATACTAAAAATAATATATTCAATCCGACTTCCGGAAATTTAACGGATTTACGTTTTTCTTATTCTAATTTTCTGCTGGATTCCCAGATTAACTTTTTTAAAATCTATTTTCATTCGGAAGAGTATATTCCTTTCGTATATAACACGGATTTTCTTATAGGAGCAAGATTAGGATATATAAGGCCGCTGTCGCCTACTTCCCAGGTGCCGATAAACGAAAGGTTTTTTCTCGGCGGAAGAACGACCGTCAGAGGTTTTCCGCAGGATTCTATAGGGCTCGTCAACTTAAATCCGTACCGTTATCCTATAGGCGGCGACGTTATGGAAAATTACAATCTTCAGCTTAATATACCGGTTTATAAAAGTTTTAATTTTTTTGTTTTTCAGGACGGAGGCAACGTATTTTTAGATACTTCGGACGTAAGGCCTTTAGCGCTTTATAAATCTGCCGGAGCGGGCATAATGTATCTTTCTCCTATAGGACCGATAAGTTTTTCATACGGCTTTATTCTGACGAGAGAACCTTACTGGCCGGCTGGAGGGGTTAATTTTACGGTGGGGACTTCCTTCTAATGGAAACGGCGGAAATATCGAATGTTATAACCGGCGGCGGATCCGTGCCGTCCGTGCCGGCGGGTTTAAGAAAAGGTTTTTCCACCGGAAGCACAAGCGCGGCGGCAGTCCGGGCGTCTATAAGATACTATTTTGAAGGCGAAAAATTTGATTACGTAGAAATAAAAATGCCGGGCGGCGAAAATGCTTCTTTAAAAGTTGCGTCTTTATCGAAATTCAAATTAAAGCCGGATGCGGAAACGGTTATTTCGAAATCGGTTTTAATAAAGGACTCCGGCGACGATTTTGCGGACATAACCGGAGGGATTGAAATTTGCGCCGATTTTACGGTTATAGATAAAAAAGATAAAAATGCCGTAAAAAATTTAAAAAAATATTATGAAAAATTCTCGGTTTATAATATAATAAAATGTCCTTCAGCCGCAGATTCGACGATAATTTTTGCGTCGTCCAAGGGCATAGGAACGGTTAAGAGAAAAGGACTGCCGGTTAAAGCGGGTTATCCGGCGATAAATCCTGTTCCGTATAAAATGATAGAATCGGCCGCCGAAGAAGAATTAAAGTTAAATATATTAAAATTAAGGACGGGAGTAAAAGGCAGCTGCGGTTACGGCGGCTGCGGCTATGGCGGAAAAGTATTTTTTTCGGTACTTTACGTGCCGGAAGGAGAAAAAATTGCGGAACGGACTTTAAATCCGAGACTCGGCATCGAAGGGGGCATAAGCATACTCGGAACATCGGGATACGTCGTTCCGATATCTGCAAAGGCATGGCTCGAAACTATTAAGGCGTGCTTAAATTTTTTAAAAGCTAATAAAATAGACACCTGCGTTTTTACGCCGGGAAGATTCAGCGAAAAAGCGGCTTTAAAAATATTCAAGAATCTTCGCAGAGAAAGTTTTATAGAAATAGGCGACTACGTTTCGTATTCTTTAAGGAAAGTTTGCGGAACCGGAATTAAAAATATTATATTCGCCGGACAATTCGGAAAAATAGTTAAAATTGCCCAGGGCGCAAGAAACACTAACGCTAAATACGCCGCATTGGATTTAGGTTTTCTTGCCGAAACGGCAAAAGAAGCGGTTAAAAAGCGTAACGAAAACGACGCCGAGCGTATTTACGGACTTATAATTAACTCTAATACTTCGCGGGAAGCTTTCGGGTATATAACCTCGGACGATTTTAGTATTTATTCCGACGATATCTTAAGCAAATTATTGAAAAAAGCCGCCGAAAAATTGCATAATATCTTAAAAAACGCAGGGAACGGCGCAGACCGCGGTTTTAAAGCCGAAACAGGAGTTAATGTTAATGTTAATTTAGATGTTTGCGTTGAAGGCGGAAATTCGGTGGATATAGAAATAGTGCTTATAGATTACGGCGGAAACGAAATAAAAAGGGAGAGATTGTAAAAATATGGCAAAAACGTCCAAAAAAGTTTACATAGCGGGAGTTTCTCCATGCTATCAGGATATTTCAAGAAAACAGATTTTAGAATTATTTACCGATAAAAAAAACAGAATAGATACCGTGTTTGCAAAAAAAGAAGACCTGCCTCTTCTTATATGGATTAGAGAACAGATATCGGCCGAAAAGAAAAGTTTGGTTTTAGAAAACAACGGAAGTATAAGCCGGTTAAACAATGCGCATATATTTTACGACGGAAAAGTAAAATTTATCGAAGATTACGTTAAAGACAATCTCGGCAAAAAAAATATTTTAATACTGGCAAACGGAGACCCCAATTTTTTCGGTATCGGCGGCGCCATTCTTAACGGATTGAAAGAAAACGAAAAAAGGTTTATAGAAATATATCCGGCAATAAGCTATATGCAGATAGGATTTTCAAAATTAAAAATTCCCATGACGCATGCATATATATTAAGCCTGCACGGAAGGAACTTCGAAGATCTGCATCCGGTTATTAATTCCGAAAAAATAATAGGTATATATACCGATGAAATAAACACTCCGGATAAAATATACGGCGAACTTGAAGAAAAGGGTATTATAGAAAAGTTTGAATTTTATGTACTTACGGAATTATGCTCCAAAAACGAAAAAATATATAAAAGCTTTACAAAAGAGATTTTGGAAGATATAAGCGGCAAAAAAAATATCGTTATATTAAAGGAAAAAAATCAAAAAAACAAAACGGAAACGCTGAAGGCTGGAAATCGTGCGGATAATGAAAGCAGGGATAACGATAATTATAATAATAGCGCTAATTGCGCGGAAAGGGCTGTAAACACCGAGGATACTGCTAATATTAATATAAACAGAAATATTGTATTGGGCATAGAGGACGACAGATATATACATGCTTCCGGAGAACCTACAAAAAAAGAGATAAGGGCCGTCAGCTTAGGCATGATGGAAATTAAAGAAGATTCCGTTATAATAGACGCAGGCTGCGGAAGCGGAAGCGTCAGCATAGAAGCGGCAGGGCTTGCTTTCAGAGGCAAAGTTTATTCTATCGACAAAAATAAAATGAAAATCGAAAATCTGAAAAGAAATATAAAAAAATTCGGAAGAAATAACATAGTGCCTATATTAGGCGAACTGCCGGACGCGCTAAAAAACCGTTTAAATTTAAAATTAAAAGGCGTTAATGCCGATTCTGTTTTTATAGGGGGCGGCGGAGCGGAAAACATAGACGGAATATTGAAAGAATCTTTAAATATACTGAAAGAAAACGGAGTAATCGTAGTTAACGCCGTTACGGTAGAAACTTTATATTCGGTAATTAACTTTATTAAAAACACGGGGCTTAAATACGAAATGGTTTCCCTAAACGTTTCTAGGCTCAAATCTATCGGCGAAACCTCATACTTTCAGGCTTTAAACCAGATTTACGTTATTAAAATCGTTAAAAAGTTTTTAAATCAAAACGTCTTGACTAAAGCAGAGACTAAAACCGAAGCTAAAACAGAACATAAAGCAGAAACTAAAACCGGCGGAAAACCAAAACACGAATCAATTCCGTCTGCTAAAACGGAGACTAAAACAGAACATAAAACCGCACTTAAGTCCGAAGCCGAAACTGCCGGCAAAAAAAGAAATATGACCTTTAAAATAGAAAATAGAGGCGATAAAAAAAACGAAGAATTAAATTCTAAAATGCCTAAAATAAAAGTAAGGAATAAAGCCATAGGAACGGCGGATGCTAAGTCCGGCAATGACGGCGGCAATACTACGGGCAATACGGGCGGCGGTAAAAATTATAACCGCGGCGATAACGAAAATACCGGCGGTAATTTAGATGAATTAAGCGGATTAAATGAATCTAAAGGATTAAACGAATTAGACGTAAATGAAGAAATGGGAGCGAAAGGTTTAAATAGCGGCATTGAAAACGGCGGGAGCGGAGAAAATGAGCGGTAACAAAAACCGGCAAAAAACGCTGTTCGTAGTGGGAGTCGGACCGGGGGATCCGGAGCTTATTACGGTAAAAGCAATAAACGCCGTGATTAAAAGCGATTATATATTTTATCCCGACGTTTGCGGCGGGAGAAACAAAACCGCTTACGATATAGTTAAAAGTGCGGTAAAATTTGCCGGCTTGCAAGATATCGAGGAAAAAAGGCTTATTCCTTTGCGGGTAGAAATGAAGCGTTCGACGGGCAAAAATAAAGATTTATACATGGAAAACGCCTTAAAAATTTATGAAAAATTAAAAAACGAAAGCGTTTCATGCGTTTCATACGTTACTCTTGGAGATCCGGCTTTTTACAGCACATATTTCGGGATTCACGCCGCCTTAAAAGAAATTGAAAATAAAAATAAAAATGAAAATATTACCGTAAATATTATTAACGGGGTTTCTTCTTTTTTGTATTCTTTCGGACTGCTTGAAGAACCGTACATAGCTAAAAATGCAAGCGTTTTAATATCCGTGCCGCTTAAAAAAAGTTTAGGCGAATTAAAAGCGGAAATAAAGTTTATCGCCGATAAATCAAGGCTTTCGAGTCCGCAAATTATAGTTTTTATGAAAGCCGGAAGCTGCGTAAAAAATATTATTGAAGCGTTTGAAGATGCATCCGGCGGCGGATACGCGGAGAATAACAACGGTAAAGTAAAACTGTATTTAATAGAAAAATCGGCAGTCGTAAAAGATTTTACAAAGAAAGCCGATTTGGATTTCGATTATTTTTCAATTTTAATAGGTGTGTTTTTGTGAGGATACGGCATGAATAATAATACTAAAATATACTTTGTTTCCGCAGGACCGGGCGACCCTGAACTGCTGACCGTCAAAGCCGCAAAAATATTAAAAAAATCGGATGCAGTTTTTTACGCAGGCTCTTTAATTAATCCTTTAATGCTTAAAATTATCAAAAAAGGCGCCGAATTGATAGATATTAAGAGTCTTAATTTTGAAGAAATAAAAAATAAAGTCGAAAATATTTTAAGTTTAAGCGAAAACGAAAACGGTAACGGTAACGGTAACGGTAATGCAGGTTCCGGTTCGGCGACAGGCGGGAAGCGCGGAATAAAGGTAATTTCAATACTGCATGCGGGAGACTCGTCTATATATTCCGCAATAAACGAGCAGATGGCTTATTTAGATGAGATGGGAGCGGAATATGAAATTATACCGGGCGTTACCGCCGCTTTTGCCGCAAGCGCCGCAAATAAATCTATTCTGACCCTGCCGGACGTTTCGCAAACAGTTATATTTTGCAGAGGCGAAGGAAGGACGGGCAGGATGCCGGAAGGACAGGATATAAAAAGCCTTGCAAAGCACGGAGCCACTATGGCCATATATTTAAGTTTCGGGCTTATAAAATCCGTAACGGGCGATCTGCTTGAATACTATAATGAAGATACGCCCTGTCTTATAGCAAAAGACGTGTCTTTAAAAAGCCAGTTTTTGATAAACTGCAAATTAAAAGACGTAGTTAAAAAAGCCGAAGAATTTTCGATAAAAAATATGGCGGTTTTGATAGTCGGAGAAGCTCTTAACGGGAAATATTTTAAAAATAACAAGTCGAAACTTTATGACAAGAACTTTTATCACGGGTACAGGGATTCTTCTGCCGGTATATAATAATTATGCAGAAGCAGGCGAAGTTTGCGGAAACGGCAATGCAGATAATGCAGATATAAATATCGGTATAAATATAAATGTAGAAAAAGTAAATTCTATAGCATTAATTATAATATCTAAAAATTCTTTGTCTAATGCCGCAAAAATTTGCAGAGGATTAATAAATAAAAAATCCGACGAAGAATATTATAAGATATATTATGAAATATTTTTTTTTATAGAAGAAAATAAAGAAGGGTTAATTAAATCGGCTTGCGAATTAATAAAAGAATTAAATAAATTAAATGAAAAAGAATCGGAAAAATTTAAATTTCATCCTTTTAAATTTACTAATATCAAATTTGAAATAAAAAAATATAAAAAACTTTCGGACGAAGTTACAGTTAAATTATTGCTTGAAAATTTCGACTATATAATATTTTTTCTTGCCGCCGGCGCCGTCGTAAGATTAATAGCGCCGTATCTGAAAAATAAGTATAAAGACCCCGGAATAATAACGGTGGACGAAGCCGGAAAATTTGCGGTAAGCCTGCTTTCGGGACATATAGGCGGAGCAAACAGGCTCGCCGAAGAAATTTCCGGATATCTTGAAAATTCTATTCCGGTAATAACTACGGCTACTGATTCTAAAAATAAATTTTCGATAGACGCTTTTGCCGAAAAATTCGATTTTTATATAGAAGATGCGAAGGAAAAAGTAAAGTATTACAACGAAGCGTCGCTTAAGGACGAAAGTTTTGAAATAATTTTGGAAGACAACTTTAAAGCGGGCGGTATAAAACATTACGTAAAAGGTTTTAATAACGCGGAAAGAATAAGAATAAAGGGGGAGTTCGATTTTAAAAATTTAAGATTAAATCCCGAAAATTTTAACGGCAAGCACAAAACAATAATAGTTGCTATAAAAAAAGATTTGAACGGTTTAAGCAAGTCGAAAAACATTGCGGTATTAAGGCCGAAACGTTTAGTTTTAGGTATAGGCTGCAACAGGAATACCGGTTTAAACGAGATAGAAGATTTTGTTTCGGAAGTATTCGAAAAAAACGGTATTGTTTTAAATTCCATAAGAAATATAGCTTCTATAGAAAATAAAAAAAACGAGCGCGGGCTTTTAGATTTCGGATTTAAATACGGAAGATTTATAGATTTTTATTCAAAAGACGAAATTAACGCTTTTATGAAATCGTTTGTTTCAAAAGATACGCAGGTATCGGCGGAATATTTAAAATCTCCGAGCTTTAAATATACGGGCGCATATTCCGTATGCGAACCGTGCGCCATGATGTCGGCGAAAAATTTTACGGCTCCGCTGATACCGAAGCAAAAAAAAGGAAACGTTACGGTATCGGCGGCGCTTATTGAAGATATTAAAATTAAATTTAGATAAAACATAATCATAATATAATATATTCTTAATATCTGTTTTACGAATATTTTTACAAATATTACATTAAATTTGGGTATATCTCATGTGTGTCATTGCGAGCGTCAGCGGACGGACGGAGTCCAGCGCAGCTAACTCTATCGAAGCTAACCAATCTCTCTTTTTGTTTAATGTATAATTCTAATAAAACTAATTTATTAATTTATTAAATTAAGGAAAATGAAAAAATGAACTACGGAAAAATAACAGTTATAGGAACGGGGCCGGGAGGATTGGAGCATTTAAGCAAAAAGGCTTTGGAGTCTATTACGGAAGCCGAAGCGGTTATAGGATATTCGTCTTATCTAAAGCAGATCAGCGGTTTATTGAAAGATACGCAGGAAAAGCTTCCGTTTAATATGAAAGACGAAATTAAAAGGTGCGAAGCGGCAGTTAAGAAATCATTAGAGGGGAAAACGACGGCTTTGGTTTCCGGAGGCGATGCCGGTATTTACGGCATGAGCGGTTTATTGCTGGAAATTTTAGACAAACAATCCCTTACGGGAAAAGTTCCGGTAGAAATAGTTCCGGGTATTCCGGCTTTCTGCGCCATAGCGGCCGCCGCCGGAGCGCCTATAACCAACGATTTTTGCGTTATTTCCCTGTCTAATCTTTTAACGCCTTGGCAGGATATAGAAAAAAGACTTAAAGCGGCTGCCGCGGCAGATTTCGTAATAATAATATATAATCCCAAGAGCATGAAACGGAAAGACGAGCTTACCGCAGCGAAGAATATTTTACTGGAAAAAATAGAAAAAGACAGGCCTGCCGTTATCGCAAAGGCGGTAACGAGACCGGACGAAGAGATAGTTATAACGACGCTCGAAAATATCGATAAATTCGATATCGTAAGCATGAATTCCACTATAATTATCGGCAACGCCAATACATATGTCAACGAACTTTACATGATAACGAGGAGAGGCTACGGAAATAAATACGATTTAAGCGGAAACGGTTTAGTTAAAAATACAACTGAATAAATATAAATAAAAATAAAAAAAATATAGAATAGAAATTGACATAAAATTGATTTAATTTAATTTTGATAAACATAAAGAGAGGATAATTAAGTTATGCGGATACTCGTAACGGGCGGAGCGGGCTTTATAGGCTCAAATTTATGCGAAAGGCTTTTAAGCGAAGGGTATGAAGTTTTATGTATGGATAATTTTTATACCGGTTCTAAAAATAATATAAAAGAATTTATCGGAAATCCGGCATTTGAATTAATAAGGTGGGATATAAGCCTGCCGTTTAATATAGAAGCCGATTTTATAGTCAACCTTGCCTGTCCGGCATCCGTCCCGCATTATCAGAGGGACCCTTTAAAAACTATGAAAGACAATGTTTTCGGAATATTTAACGTTATGGAAAATGCAAAACGCCTTAAAATACCGGTTCTTCATACTTCGACTTCGGAAGTTTACGGTTCTCCTTCTGTTCATCCTCAGCCCGAAAATTACAACGGCAGCGTTAATCCGGTTTCTATAAGGTCTTGCTACGACGAGGGAAAGAGGGCTGCGGAAACAATTATGTTTGATTATCACAGGCAGTACGGAACGGATATAAAAGTAATAAGGGTTTTTAATACGTACGGTCCCAAAATGCTCGAAAACGACGGCAGAGTAGTTTCCAACTTTATCGTTCAGGCTCTGAGAGGGGAAGATTTAACGGTTTACGGAGACGGAAAACAGACGCGTTCTTTCTGTTACGTATCGGATTTAATAGACGGGATTATGCTGTTTATCAACGATAAAAGCGGATTTACAGGACCTGTTAATATGGGAAATAACTACGAATTCACAATATCGGATTTTGCGGATTTGGTTTTACGGCTAACAGGGTCGAAATCGAAGATTAAATTCGTCGAACTGCCGAAAGACGACCCTATACAGAGAAACCCCGATTTAACGCTCGCAAAAGCGAAACTCGGATATAATCCTAAAGTAGACATAGAAAGCGGAATTAAAAAAACCGTAGAATATTTTAAGAATATAGTGAAATAATATGTGAAATATAATATGACCATATATAAGTATATAAAAACTTTTCCGCTATGAATATAAATATCGACGCAGTTATTATAGAATCAGTAATTTATATTATCGTTGCGTTTATTGCCGGCTTTTTACTGAGAGACGAAGAGTTAAAAAAGATTAAGCGCGTTATTTTGATTTTGTATTTAGTCGTCGGCATAGCAGTGCAGAGTATTCTTTATTTTGTCATACTTTCCGCAGGTGTTTTGCTGGCCGCGGTATTCGTACTAAAATATTTCAACGAGTAAAAAAATAATATCGGCGATTGCAGTAGAAATATGTCAACAAAAATATTGACAAGAAGGCAATTTTTATTTATACTATCTTACAGTTATTCTTTTTGGTAATACAAACTTATTACCGCAATTCATACTATATTCCCCGATAGCTCAGCCGGCAGAGCAAGTGACTGTTAATCACTGGGTCGATGGTTCGAATCCGTCTCGGGGAGCCACTCAAATATCCGTTACTGAAAATTCTGAGATAAACAATAAATTTCAATATGGGGATCACGACCGAAGGGAGTCATCCGTCTCGGGGAGCCACTCAAAACCGCAGTAAATAAACCTTTCCAGACATTGACAATCAATTAGTTCGTGATATGCTAAAGAAGGCGGTTGAAAACGTGCTCAATGAAGACAATAAAAAATGTTAGGGTTTTATTATTTACTTAAACGAAAATCAAAGCCCTTAAAATGAAATATGAAATGATTTTTAAGGATTTGGTATATCCAATTCCTTACAGATTTTTATAACCAAAAAATCGTTAATTTCTTTGTGACGGGGAACGGTAGCAACTTTTCCGTTTTCTATATTGATAAATTTACTATGCTTAGCTCCTTCAATGTCCAAAACGCAATTATGCTTCCTAAGATGTTTAATTAAACTTTTTTGTTTCATGCAAAATTAATTTTAAGGGTAATTTCCTGTTTATGCGATAAAGAAGCAATGTCGGTCTTTAACGGTTGACGAATAAGTTGTATGGCGTCGATGAGATTCTCTTTTGCTTCCTCTAAAGTTTTTCCCTGAGTTAAAGCACCAGGCACATCTTCGCTATATCCTATCCACCAATCACCGTCTTTAACAAACGTGGCTTTGATTGTTTCTTCCATAATTTCAATCCTTTTTAAAAATTAACAACATTATAATAATAATAAAAATATAGCATTATACATAAAGATAATCAAGCCGACGGAAAATTCAAAATGAAAAATGATATTTAAAAACTCTCATAAATAAAAAAACCTGCCGGAAGTAGTTGGTAGCCGGCAGGTTAGGAGGACATTACATCAAGGAGTTAAGATGAAAACATAAAACCCTTATTGTTTTAATTATAAAACATAAAATTCAAAAAATCAAATTTTTTTAAAATTTTTTTTAAAATTTTTACGCCGTCTTAAACATCCTTACCATATTAGACAAATCTAAAGCCATTCCCGCAAGCTCTTCAGAAGAAGCTATAACCTGTTTAGAACCTGCCTGGGCGCTGTCCTGTGCTTTAATTATTTCTTCGGAGGAAAGGGATATCTCTTCGCTGACCTGAGACTGCTCTTCGGAGGCCGCGGCAATCTGCGTTATCATCTCTTTCAGTTTTATCATCAAAGAGTTTATATTTGATATCGCTTCGGCGGATTTTCCGGCAATCTCCGCTCCTTTGGAGACTTCTTCTTTTCCTTTCTGCATAGAAACGACGGCATCCTGCGTGTTTCTCTGGATGCTCAGTATCATAGATTCTATCTCTTTTGTAGCTTTAGTAGTTCTTTCTGCTAATTTTCTTACTTCGTCGGCGACTACGGCAAAGCCTCTTCCCTGTTCTCCGGCTCTTGCGGCTTCTATGGCGGCGTTTAACGCAAGAAGGTTCGTCTGGTCGGCTATGTCGTTAATTACGCCTATTATTTCCCCTATCTTTTCCGAAGAAGAACCGAGTTCGGTAATGGTGGCGGAAACGGCGGATACGGTCTTTTCTATGTTTTTCATCTCGCGCGCTACGTCCTGAACGGACTTAGTTCCGTAATCGACGACTTTTTCGGTTTCCTGAGCCTTCTGGGCGGAAGAGGAAGAATTCTTGGCTACTTCTATGATGGCTATAGACATCTGCTTAATAGATTCTATTATGCGGGATGCTTTTTCCCTCATCTGCTCTATGGTCTTTTCGAACTCCTTGGAAGAGGAATTCAGCTGTTCCGACTGAGAGCTTAAAGAGTTGGAAGTGTTGACTATTCCTTTTACGTTGCCGGATAAAGAATCTACCAAACTGTTGACCTGCTCTATGAGAACGCCTATTTCGCTTTCTCTATGGACGCCGGATATTTTGATTTTAGAGGTGAGGTCGCCCCCGGCAATCTGCTTGATTTTTTCATCGACTAAGTTCAAGACCCTGATGACGGAATTTTTAAAATATAAAATTACTATCAGCGCTCCGATTAAAAATACGATAGGAAATGCTATGAATATATAATCCAGTAGTCTTACCTTTTTATAATAAGATTTTTTTACGATGGCGTTAATCTGGGAAACCATAGGATCAAGCTGGCTTTCAAAATATTCAGTGCTCATAGCGCCGCCGAGAAGAAGAGGGTATTTTAAGAGTCTTCCGACTATGGGGCGGAATATATAAAATTTATTTTTAAGGCTTTTTAACAGCAATGCGGTTTTTTGCGACGAAAATCGGCTAAGTTTCGATTTTTGCGCGCCGAAGACCGTCGGCGATTTAACTTTTGCGAATCCCATGGTATATCCGGTAAGCGCATTGTTAATATTTGAAAATAACGGCTTAGAATCGGCGGCTAATTTTAATATTTTTGCATCGTAAGATTTTTCTATCAGCGCTTTTGTTTTTTTAGATTTTACCGCATTCATTTTAAGCATTTTTATGCGGGATAAAAAAATAATCTGAAGGAGGTTTCCTTTTAAGGTTTTGATGCCCGTCTGCGTACTTGAAATTATGTCGGAGTTAAGAGTTTCGTTTTTTAAGCCGTTTGAATAGTAGATTAAAAACAGGTTTACTACCAAGATAAAAATAAAACCGGCGGCTGCGACGAAATAAAGCTTCGATTTTAAAGTTTTAAACATAAATCTTTCCCCCCCTATATATTAGATATATTGTAATAGTTTTACAAATTTTTATTGATTATTTATATAATCGGCATTATATAAAAAAACTATAACGGCTAACCGATAATAAAAATTGAATTCCAAGTTATTACGGGGACAGAATTGAATTCTGTCCCCGTAATAAATAAGCCGTTGTTTAAAAATATTATTTTTGTTATAATTTTTTAAACAAAATTATATATAAATATCGCAAATAAGTAAAGGAGGAAAAAATTATGCCTTTCGTATCCGTTAAGATGCTCGAAGGAAGAACTAAAGAGCAGAAAAAAAAATTAATTAAGTCTATTACCAAAAGCGTTTCGGAAAGTTTAAGCATAGACGAAAATAACGTATGGGTGGTAGTGGAAGAGTTTCCTTCGGACGAATGGGGACTGGGCGGAGAACTAGCCTGCGATAAAATAAAAGCCCGAAAGAAAAAGGAAGAAAGCAAATGAAACCGAGAGTCTGCATGTCGATAGGCAATACGGTATTAAAAGAAACATACGGCGCTATAGACTATGCTAAAAGCAAAGACGTCGAATTTATCGAACTGAGGTTCGATACGATTGCCGAAACTTCCCTCTTAAACCGCAGGGACGCTAAAAACGGAGATATTTCGGACGCAGGTTCAGCCGTCGGCAATTTTAACAAAGAAAGCGTTCTTACGGAAATTAAAAAAATAATTTTATATGCTAACGATAAAGGAATTAAAACTATAGGAACAAACAGGGACGCTTTTTACGATTCAAACAGGCGGGTTTCGTTTTTGGAAAAGCAAAAATTTGCAAAACGGAATGCCGATGCAGAAATCGAAGAGAACGGCGGCATACGCAGTCTTAATAACCGTAATATTCCGGATAGGGCGGCAGAAACCGAACCGGAACCGGAAAGAATTAAATTTTTAAAATCGGCTATAGAAGCCGGCATTGATATATGCGATATCGAACTGGATATTTTGGGGCGGAAGACCATAAAAGATTTTATAGAATTCGCACATTTAAAAAAATCGCAGATTATTTTATCGGTTCACGATTTTAACGGACGCATAGACCTGCTCGATGCCGTCAAATATTATTTGGATTCAAGCTATTTCGATGCCGACTATTTTAAGCTTTCCGATACCGTAATATCAGCCGAAGACGTTTTGTCTGTTTCGGAAAAAAATATAAAGATACGCTCTATAAAATCTACCGGCGAAAAAGTTTTTCCCGAATTTATAATTTTCGGAATGGGCAAAAAAGGGGCGGTTACCAGAGCATCTTCTTTAATTAACGGGTCATATCTTGCATACTGTTCTTCTCCTTTAGGAATTACGGCTCCGGGGCAGATCGAGCCTGACGATTTATATGAAACGGTAAAATTTTTAAGCAAAACGGCGCAATAAAATTATCGAACAAGAATAATATTCATTATGGCTATTTATAATTACAGGGCAAAAGACAGGCGCGGCGAATTCGTGACGGGCAAAATAGAATCTTCTACCACGGTTTTAGCGGAAAAGCAGATAGAGGACTTAAAACTTATTCCTATATCTATAGAAGAAGCTTCAAGCTTTTATCTTAAAGATTTTTTTCCGGCGTTTTACGACGTTACCAAAAAAGACGTAGTAGTTTTTTCAAGACAGCTTGCCGTTCTTTACCAGTCGGGCGTGTCTATAAGCAAAAGCCTCGAATTGTTAATAGAATTTACGAGAAACAGAAAATTTAAAGAAGTGCTTTTGAAGATTAAGTTTGACGTAGAAAACGGAATGACTTTATCTAAAAGTTTAGCTAAGCATCCCAAAATTTTTTCCGAAATTTATGTCGATATGGTCGAACTTGGAGAATCAAGCGGTCTTTTATACGATACGCTGGTAAAACTTGCTCTTTTAACGGAAAAAGAAATAACCGTAAAGACTAAAGTTAAAAGAGCCGCGTTTTATCCGAAGATAGCCGTTTCCTTAATCGTAACAGCGTTAGTAATTTTTTTAGGTTTTATTATGCCGAGATTTACGTCTTTTTATAATAAATTTAACGTAAAACTCCCTATAGAAACCAAAATTCTTGTCTATTTATCCAATTTTCTTGTAAACGAATGGCTGCCGTTATTTATTGCGGCGGCTATACTTGCCGCAGGCGCGGCAATTTATTTAAATTCCTCCTACGGAAGACCCTTGTGGGATAAATGCAAACTTAAGCTGCCTATATTCGGGACGATTTTTTATAAATCGGCGATGAGCAGATTCGTCAGAATATTCGGACTTTTATATAAAAGCGGACTGCCGGTAAATAAAGTTTTTGAATTAGTGAAAAACGAGACCGGCAACAAATTTATTTTAAATAAAATAGACGATATTCAAACAGACGTCTCAAAAGGTAAATCCATAACGGAGAGTTTTAAAAATTCAGGAATATTTTCCGGTATAATTATACAGATGTTAAGCATAGGAGAAGAAACGGGACAGATAGACGAAATGCTTGCAAGGGTGGCAGACTATTTCGACGAAGAGCTGGACCACCGCATAAGCATGCTCCATGCCAGCATAGAACCCATCTTTCTTACCGTAATTTTCGGCACCGTTTTATTTATTATACTCGCTATATACCTGCCCGCTTTCGACGTTATAAATTTTGCAAAAAAAGGTTGATATTTAATATACAAAAATGATAATATTATTATATATTGATATTCATATATATGATATTATGTATTATTTAACATATAACAAATAACCGATATAAATTTCGGAATTGCGAAAATAAGATATTAAAGGGGAGCAGTCGATGAGAAAAAAAAGAATATTTTACGGTATTTTAACTACGGCTTTTATAATGTCGGTTTTATCCTTATCGTTAAGCGGATGTTCGGAAAAATCAGCTTATAAAGAAAAAGCCGAAAATAAAATATCCGTCGCCGCGTACAAAACCGAATATACTTCAATGCCTGATTTTCTTAAATCTCCGGGCAATACGGATTCTTTAAACAATACGGTTATTTCTGCGCATATAATGGGTTACGTAGTCATGGAAGACGTTCATCAGGGTCAGCCGGTTAACAGAGGAGAACTTTTATTAAAATTAAGCGCGCCTGAAATCGCTTCAAAATATTACGCCGCTAAAGCGGGATTCGTCGATGCAAAAAAAACTTACGACAGAATTAAAAGATTATATGCCGAAAATTCGGTTTCGCGCCAGACATACGACAATACGCTGATGCAGTATAACGTTGCGAAGGCCGATCTTAACGAAGCCGGAAGTTATTTGAATTATAAAAACATATATTCTCCTATAAACGGAATTATCGTTAAAAAGAACGTTTCAATGGGCGACCTGGTTGCGCCGGGGCAGATGCTTCTTATGATACAGGGAGTTAAAAATTTAGAATTCAAAACTTCCGTGAACGTTAAATATTACGATAAAATTAAAAACGGCGGCGCCGTAAATCTGAAATTTTCGTCTATAAATAAGAGTATAAAAGGAAAAGTAATATCCGTCGTCCGCTCGGCAAATCCTTACTCCCACTCGGTTTTAATAAGGATTTCCATAGCAGAATCCGATATGGACGGGCTTATGCCGGGAATGTACGGAATAGCTTATTTTAAAATAGGCACGGAAAAAGCTTTAATAGTTCCTAAAGACGCCGTAGTCAGAAGGCTCGGCATAACAGGGGTGTATATCGAGGGCAAATCGGGGCAGGTTATGTTTCAGCCGGTAAAGAAAGGACCGGTTTATAAGAAAAAATTCACCGTAATTTTAAACGGATTAAATCCGGGAATGACCGTTATAACCGGTAAATTAAATAAAATAGATATCGGCGATTACGTAAGTCCAGACTTTGCGGCTGCGTCAGGAAATAAATAATTTAACTCATAAAAAATTTAACCGGCAGCCTGAAGATAAACGGCATTAACTTAAAAGAAATAAAAGAAACATAAGGAGTTTTATAAATAGATGAATAAAAATTTCAACGCTAAAATTACCGAATATTTTATAGAAAATAAAATCACTTTGCTTCTTATACTATTCATAATAGGTTTCGGAATAATAGCGGTTATGCTGACGCCGAGACAGTATAATCCCCAGATTATAGTTCCCGCCGCCAACGTAATAGTCAGGTTTCCGGGGGCAAGCGCCGAGCAGGTTAAAAATTTGGTCACAAAGCCTTTAGAAAGAAAAATGTGGCAGATTCCGGGCGTGAAGCATGTTTATTCAATATCTATGAATTCAGAGTCTATAGTGACCGTGCAGTTTCACGTAAATGCAAGCCGCGACAAAAGCCTAGTCGATATTTATAATAAAGTCTTTTCAAACTTGGATGAAATTCCGAAAGGAGTAATGCGTCCGCTTATAAAACCGATTGACGTAAATCACGTTCCTATTCTTAATATTACGCTATGGAGCAAAAAATACGACGCGGGATATCTGACGACTATAGCCGGCAGAATCTTGGATAAATTAGATTCGGTTAAGGGAACAGGGGTAACCTCTTTAAACGGAGCCAGGTATAAACAGCTGAACGTTTACCTTAATCCGGTAAAAATGGCCGCATATAACGTTTCTCCGCTTATGATAGCGCAGGAGCTTAAAAATACGAACGTTAATATGCCTGCAGGTTTTTTAAGGAACGACAATAAAAAAACCTTTATTACTGCAGGCGGATATTTTCATCATGTGAGATCTGTTAAAAACTTTATAATATCCGTTTATAACGGCAAACCTGTTTACTTAAAAGATGTCGCAAAGATTAAAGCTTCATATAAATCATTAAATTTTTTATCGGAAATAGGATTCGGCAGTTATTACAGGAAAATTAACGCAAACGACAGAATTATAAAAGGCGCTAAGGGCATTTATCCCGCAGTTACTATCGCCGTTGCTAAAAGAAGGGGCAAAAATGCAGTTACCGTCGTCGATAACGTTCTTGCCAAGTTTCACAGAATAGCTGAAACAAGCCTGCCTGCCGGAGTTCATTATGCAATAACCAGAAACGACGGCAAAAAGGCGAACAATGCGGTAAATAAACTGCTGTTCCATCTTATTATAAGTATAATAATAGTAATAGTCCTGCTTCTGCTTATATTAGGCTGGAGAGAAGCTTTTATAGTCGCCTTTACGATTCCGCTTATGCTGTTTTTAACCCTCGGAATTGCATATGTTTTTCATCAGACGCTGAATAGGATTACACTGTTTGCTCTTATTCTTTCCTTGGGACTTTTAGTCGATAACGCAATAGTCGTCATCGACAATATAGAGAGGGTTTTTTCTAGGGAAAGAAACGTACTTCCGACATATGCCGTGGATGCAGTCAATGAAATAGGAAATCCCAATTTTTTTGCGACTCTTGCGGTTATATCTTCTTTTATTCCTATGCTTTTTGTCGGAGGCATGATGGGGCCGTATATGAGACCTATTCCTTTTAACGTACCTATAGCAATGCTGGTTTCTTTGTTTGTAGCCCTTACCATAGTTCCGTGGTTTTATCTTAAATTAATGGCAAACGAAAAGGGAACGGCTCTTTTAAGGAAAAAAGAATTAAAAGAAGAAGGGAAAGACATTAATTCCGGATTATATGCAAGAATATTAAAACCCCTGCTGTCGAGCAAAAAGAAAAGATATATTTTTATGTCGGTCATTATAATTTTATTTATTTTGGCAATGTCGCTGCCCGTTTTAAAAATTGTTAAATTTAAAATGCTTCCGGTAGCAAATACTAACACTTTTTTAATTACGGTCAATAAACGTCCCGGTTCTACGTTTGAATCTACAAATATCGCTACGATGCATATAGTAAATTATTTAAAACGTATAAAACAGGTAAAAAATTACGTAATCACTGTAGGCACGCCTTCAGTGATAGATTTTTCCGGTCTTTTGAGGGGCGCAAATTTCAGAAACGCAAGCTGGTATTCGGAAATAAGAGTCAATTTAATAAATAAAGACAAGAGGAGCACTTCGTCTCATCAGCTTGTGTTGAATATACTTCCAGAAGTTCATAAAATAGGAAAAGAATACGATGCCGGCGTAAAAGTGCTGGAAAGTCCGCCCGGACCTCCGGTAAAGTCCACTATCGTCGCCGAAATATACGGCAGCAGCTATAAAGAGCAGGAAAAGCTTTCTAAAATAGTGGAAGCGAGGATGAAAAAAACGAGAGGCGTTACAGACGTTAATTCTTCTTATAAAAAGCGGATAAGGAAAATAATGTTTAAAATAAGAAGAAGAAAAGCCGCTCTTATGGGGATAACTACGCAAATGATAGCCCAGTCGCTTTATATTTTAAACAACGGTATGAGCGTAGGAACGATACACAAAAAAGGTCATTTGCATCAGGACGATATATTTTTGAGAATGCCGGACGATTTTAGAACGGGCGTAAATGCTTTGTCTTCGATATGGATTTATGCGCCGAATGCAGGAAGATTAGTGCCTTTAAATTCCGTCGTCAAAATAAAACGCGGATATCTGCATAATATGATATATCAGAGAGATTTAAAATCGGTAGTCTATGTTTACGGAAAGGTAGTTAAAAGAAGCCCCATGTATGCAAACTTGGACCTTTTCCTGCATTTTTTAAAACATCCGCTGCCTGCAGGCTATAGGATACGCTGGGGAGGCGAATGGCATTTGACGCTCAAAGTTTTTGCCCAGCTCGGCGCGGCTATGGGTATTGCAATTCTGCTTATTTATATATTGCTGGTAGGTTATACAGGTTCTTTTATCGTGCCTTTAATACTTATGGGCGCTATACCTCTTGAAATGATCGGTATAATGCCGGGTTTCGGCTTAATAGGGGTTTATTTTACGGCCACTTCCATGATAGGCGCTATTGCTCTGTCCGGCATAGTTATAAGAAATTCGCTTCTTTTGCTTGAATTTATCAACGACAGAAAAAAAGAAGGATATAATATAATAGATTCCCTTGTCGCGGCAGGATCAATGAGGGCAAGACCTATTATTATAACGGCTCTTGCCGTAGTATTCGGTTCGGCTATATTAGTAACCGATCCTGTTTGGAACGGTCTGGCATGGGCTCTTATTTTCGGAATGATAGCTTCCACGACGCTTACGCTTATCGTTATTCCCGTGCTATATTACATGATAGAAGGGAGAAGGTGGCATAAAGAAGATATTCACGAGAATTTGTAAAAAAGAAAAAGAAAATAAAATCTGACACCTTTTCCTGATATAATTAATACAATATAATATATTTTTTAATATAAATATCGAGGTTATTATTATGCCGGTAAAATTTAATTGCGCAAACAGCTGCATTGCAGAGATAGATTTGGATTTAGGCGGTAAAAATTCTTTTAATATTACCGAAATAAACGAACTTATAAAAATATTCGAATCTAATTTAGAAAAAGAAATCGATTTAAAAGCTATCGTAATTAAAAGTACAAATCCGGATTATTTCGCTACAGGACCTGAAATTAAAGAAATAGCCGGATTGGACAGGGAAGGCGCAAGATATTACGTGACTCTTCTTAACGTATTAACTAAACATATTTCCGAATCGTCCGTGCCCGTAGTATGTATTATAAACGGCGCCGTCAGCGGTATCGGACTCGATATAGCTTCTTCGTGCGATTTCAGGCTTGCCGGTGAAAAAGCTTCTTTTGCGGATTTGTCTTCTAAATACGGAATATTATATCCTTCGCATATTATTTTAAGGCTGTCTTTTTTAATAGGAGTGCAGAAAACAAAAGAAATTTTGTTAAGTTCTAAAATATATACGGCCGAAGATATGCTCGGAATTAATTTTTTAACCGAGTATTTTAGCGGCGAAAATTTTGAAAAAGGCGTTAACGGATTTATAGAAAATTTTAAGAATCTTTCCATAGATTCTTTGAGGCTTAAGAAAAAATTATTTATAGATTTATGGAAAAATTATCTTAAAAACAATCAGCTTCCAGCAGAAGAAATTTTTTCGGAAATTTTAAAAGAAGGTAAAGACTGGAAAAAATCGATAAAAGATTTTTACGGCGATTCTCTATAACTACAGTGCCGGAATTTAATTCCCCATTTCTCTCCATTTTGAATTTTTTGCGATATACTTGAGAATAAGAAAAAATTATAGTATTATATAATTAATTCAATTCAATTTAATCTAAAATTAAGGAGGAATTTATTATGTCGTCCAAGATTAGCGGATGCGATATTCCGGAGGATTTATACTACAGTGTAGAAAAACACGTGTGGGGAAAATTAGGCGACGACGGAATAGTTACCGTCGGAATGACGAGCGTAGCTCAAAGCTTAGCCGGTAAACTTTTATACCTTACTCCTAAAAAAGTCGGCCAAAAGATAGCCCAGCTTAAATCCGTAGCAACGGTGGAAAGCGGAAAATACGTCGGTCCGGTTCCTGCTCCGTTTTCCGGAGAAATAACGGCAATAAACGAAGATGCCGTTAAAAACGTATCCTTAATAAATTCCGACCCTTACGGCAAAGGATGGGTATGCAGGATTAAAGCCGATAACATAGAAGCAGATAAAAAAAATCTGCTTACGGGAAAAGAGGCGGTAGAAGCCTACAAGAAAAAGATTGAAGCCGACGGCATTAAGTGCGAATAAAATAAATAAAACTGCAAAATATAATTTGTAAAATTTGGAGATATAAATGCCTATTTTTAATGAATGCAATCTGCCGGAAGACCTCTATTACGATATTGAAAATCAGGTTTGGGGCAGAAAAAACGGCGACGGAACTTTTACTTTCGGCATGACGGATCCGGCGCAGTCTTTAGCCGGCAAGATTCTTTACGCAGACGTTAAAGCCGTCGGCAAAATTATAAAAAAAGGGAAAAGCGCCGCTACAATCGAAAGCGGAAAATACGTCGGTCCTTTTCCGATGCCTTTTGCCGGCGAAATAGTAGAGGTGAATAAGGAGCTTGAAAACGATTCTCACATTATAAACGCAGATCCGTACGGAAAAGGCTGGATTGTAAAATTAAAGCCTCTTCCCGAGTCGGTTTCGGACGTAAATTCCCTTCCTTTCGGCGAAGAAGCCGTCAAAGCCTACGTAAAAAAGCTCGAAAAGGAAGACATAATCTGCAAAAAGAGATAAATATGAGTTTTTATGAATATAACGAAATTATCGACGAAGAATATGCAGAAGGTTTCGAAATCAGAAAAGATTATTTCGATTCTGAAATAAATTTTTACGCTCCAAGTATAAAATCTTACGAGACGGAAGATTTTAAAAACACTAAGTCCGACTCCTTCCCCCCTTTTTCCATTACGGGCGGTTCATGCTCTTTAAAATGCGAACACTGCAATGCGGAAATTTTAAAATCTATGGCTCCGGCTTTAACTCCGGACGAACTGTTCGAAAGAGCCGATGCTATTAATAAATCCGGAGGGCTGGGTTTTCTTCTTAGCGGCGGTTCTAACAGCAAAGGAATAGTAGATATTCTGCCTTATATAAAAGCTATCAAAAAGATAAAATCGGAATTAAACCTTAAGGTAATAGTACATTGCGGACTTATCACGGAAGAGATAGCCGACGGGCTTTTAGAAGCCGGAGTGGACTCCGCCATGCTCGATATTATCGGCGAAGAAGATACGATACGTAAAATTTATCATCTTAACGCAGAAGTTAAAGACTATGAAAATTCCTTAAAATATTTATCCGACAGAAAAATTCCCTGCTCGCCGCACGTAGTAATAGGGCTGAAACACGGCGTAATAGCGGGAGAATTTAACGCAATAGATATTATATCCGATTACGATATATCGTCGCTTGTATTGGTCGGTTTTATGCCTATGCACAATACGAAAATGGAAAACATAATTCCGCCGGCCGCAGAAGAGATAGGAGAGGTTTTTTTATATGCGCGGAAAAAATTTATTAAAACTCCGGTTCTTTTAGGCTGCGAAAGGCCGTACGGATTGAGCAAGTTTAAAATAGAAGAACTTGCCGTAAAAGCCGGTTTAAACGGAATAGCGTATCCGTCGGAAGGAATAATTCCTTTCAGCGTAAAATTAGGTTTAAAACCCAAATTTTCCGAGGTATGCTGTTCTTTAATTTTTTCCGAATCGGCTCTGCCGGTAATAGAAACAGGCAATTTAATCTGCTGAAGCCTAATAGCCGCGCGTAAATATATCGCATTTATATGAACGATTATTATATAATAATTTTAAATTAAGCACTTGCAAGGCGAGATTGGCGAGCTTCGCCGGACTCAGTCCGACGCGCTCGCAGCGACTAATTTATTGCGTATGTTTAGAGTTATAGACACGGGCTTAAAAGATTTCTCTTATAATATATGTATGGATAAAGCCCTGATAAAATTAAGAAAAGAAGGGCTGATAGAGGACACTTTCCGTTTTTTAAGATTCGAACCCTGCGTTTTAACCGGCTACCATCAGTCCATATCCAGCGAAATAAGATTAGATTACTGCAAAGAAAAAAATATAGCCGTCGGCAGAAGAATTACCGGAGGCGGAGCTATATATTTCGACGAAGCCCAGCTTGGCTGGGAGCTTGTATTTTCGGCTAAAAGCATTAAAATTAAAAATTTGGACGATTTGACCGAAAATATATGCTCTGCTTTTGCAAAAGGAATAAAAAAGCTTGGGATAAATGCCGAATTCAGGCCCAGAAACGATATAGAAGTCGAAGGGCGCAAAATATCCGGAACAGGAGGAACTTACGAATCTTCGGTTTATTTTTTTCAGGGAACGCTGCTTTTGGATTTCAATCCGGAAAATATGGTAAAATCCTTAAAAATACCTATAGAAAAGCTGACCGTTAAGAATTTTGACTCTATTTTATCGAGGGTTACTTCGGTGAAAAGTATTTTAGGGTATATACCGGATTTAGATTCTATAAAATCTGCAGTTTTAGACGGTTTCAGGGAACATTTAAATTTAGATTTTTACGAATCGGAAATCTCGAAGGAAGAGGAAAATTTTTTAAATAAAAACCGTTCTTTTTATTCTTCGGAAGATTGGATTTATTCAAAAGATTTCGACCCGGCGGAAACAAAAATAATTTCCGAAATATATAAATGCGCAGGAGGAGTTTTTAAAACCTTCGCAAAGGTTGATGAAAAAAGAAATTTATTAAAATATATTTATTTTACCGGAGATTTTTTCGTTTCCCCAGTAAGGACGGTCAACGACTTAGAAAGCAGCCTTAAAGACGTTCCGCTGGATGAAGCGGTATTTAAAATAGACGGTTATTTTGAAAAATTTAAGCCCGAATTTCGCAGCGTAAAGAAAGAAGATTTTTTTAATATAATTATTCAAATAATAAATAAAGTCAAGTTTCTTAAAAACGCAGACGTAAAAGAAGAAGATTTATCGAGATTTACATTCGTAAACGGAATGGATGCCGAAGATATTTCTTCGGCGGAATATATTTTGCTTCCTTACTGCGCTAAAAAACCGGACTGCGAATTTAGAAACAAAGATAAATGTATCGCCTGCGGCGAATGCGAAACCGGTATAGCTTATAAATTTGCGGAAAAATACGGAATTATTCCAAAAACCGTCATAAGTTACGAAAATTTGGCAGAAACTTTAAAAGAACTGAAAATAAAAGGGATTAAATCTTATATAGGCTTCTGCTGTAAAGAATTTTATATAAAAAGAAACGAAGCGTTTAAAAACAGCGGCATAAAAGCTCTGTTAATCGATATTTCTTCTCCGTTATGCTACAAATATAAAAAAGAAACCGATGCCTACGAAGGCAGGTTTGACGGGGAAACTACTCTCGGCGCACGCGTTTTATTTAAAATTTTTAAAAATAATTCCTTATCATAAAAATGAAAATGGAGGATGTAAAAATATGAACGAACTAACGGGATATGCGAATGCCGAGACTGCAAAAAAATTTGATTTCGTCTGCGGATGCAATGAAAATAATGAAATATTCAAAGAAATAGAGAGCAAAAAAAATGCAGATATTTCCGGAAGTTCTCCCGAATATTTAAAGGTGAGCCTGGCAGCTGCGATGACTATGGATTTCGTGCCGGGTATTTTTTACCGCAGCGCCTGTCTCCATTGTATAAACGTTCTTTTGACTTACGAAGAAGGGTGCAGGGCAAATTGCGCTTATTGCGGGCTTCAAAAATCCCGGGAAGGCGGTTATAACGATAAGAGTTTTATAAGGGTCGATTGGCCGGCATATAGAACCGACGATATAATAGCATCTACTTTAAAAAAGAAAAAAATAGTGGACAGGATTTGTATTTCCATGATAACGCATGAAAAGGCTAAAGACGACACTTTTAATATTTTAAAAAGATTTTCCGGCGAACTGCACTGTCCGGTTTCCATACTTATGACTCCGACTATATTAAAACACGAAGATATAGACAGATTCAAAGAATACGGAGCCGATATGGTTACCGTGGCGCTCGATGCCGCAACGCCTGAGCTGTTCGACGAATACAGAGGCAGAGGAGTGGGAGGTCCGCACAGATGGGAAAAATATAACGATACTCTGGAATATTCCGTTTCGGTTTTCGGCAAAAATAAAGTAGGATGCCATTTAGTCGTCGGACTTGGAGAAACGGAAAAAGAAATGGCAGAAAGAATGCAGTCGGTAAGAGATAAAGGAGCAAGATCTCATCTTTTTTCTTTTTATCAGGAAAAAGGATCTAAATTGGAAAACCATCCTCAATGTCCTGCCGGCCAGTACAGAAGAATTCAGGTCGCAAGGCATATAATAGACTACGATATGGGAAGAGCGGAAGATATGAAATTTGACGAAAGCGGGAAAATAATAGATTTTGGAATACCTTTTAAAAACGTTGCCGAAATAGTAGAAAGAGGCGCCGCTTTCCAGACTACGGGCTGCCCCGGCAGAACCGAAATTTCCGCCTGCAACAGGCCGTTCGGCGACTCGTCTCCAAAAAATATCAGGAGTTTTCCTTTTGAGCTTAACGCCGCCGACGTAAACAGAATGAGAAAGGAACTGCTGGAATATTAAATAATGCAAACCGCCCCGACGGCCTTTGGCGTCACCCCTCCTTTTAAGGAGGGGAATTAAAAACTAGCAAATTAAAAGGAGAATAAGAATTGGACGAAGCGGAATTAGTCAATGTCAAAGTTAAGCATTTACATAATTTGCAAAATCAGATTATTACGGAAAAACATACGATGATAACGGACGAGCCGGAGGCTTCGGGCGGCGACGAACTTGCGATTAATCCGATAGAGCTTGTGCTTGGAGGAGAAGGTTCGTGCACTATTTCCGTGCTCATGATGTTTGCAAAAAGAATGAAGTACGACCTGCAGGGCGTAGAAATAAATCTCACTCACAAAAGGGTCAGAGTCGAAGAACTAAAGGAATCCGGGATTGAAATAGACGACGAAAGGGGTTACGTCCATAAAATAGAGAAAAAAATAAAATTTATAGGAAATTTAGACGACGACCAGATAGAAGAGCTTCAAAGGGTTTCGCAGAGATGTCCAGTGCATAGCATGATAGAAAAACGGACATATTTTGAAATTTCATTCGATAATGCGGAAAACAATTTGTGACGGGGGGGGGGGGTTGAAATTTTTTGTAATAACGTATAAAATTTATACAGATACATTTTAATATTTAAACTTATGTATAAATATTTAAATCATTAAAAAAGAGAAGGAGGTTTGGTTATGGCAGTTACCGGCATTACTTCTACGCCTACCAGTACCATAGATACTAATTACCAGCAGATTATCCAGAATGCTCCGCCGATAAAAATAGAACTGCCTAATGCTCCGTCTTCCGTTACGGTTCAGCAGTCAAACGGCAATATAAATATTCACGTTTGACGGATAACTTTTAATAAATTTATAAATTGGATAAAATCAGCTCTTCTTTCCTCGATAAATTAATTAAAACGGTAAGAAGTTTTAATCTTCTTACATGGGGAGAAAGAGTCGTGGTTGCGGTAAGCGGCGGGGCAGATTCGTCCGTTCTTCTTTTTTCGCTATACGAATTAAGGCATTATTTCGGAATATCGGCTGCCTGCGCTTCATTCGACCATAAAATTAGACCGGATTCGGGGCAAGACGTAATATTCGTCAAAGATTTATGTAAAAATCTTTCCATACCTTTTTATTCCGGAAGCGGCGACGTAAAATTATACGCAAAAGAAAATAAATTAAATCTTGAAGAAGCTGCGAGGATTTTGCGGTATAATTTTCTATTAAAAACCGCGTGCGATTTTAATGCCGAAAAAATTGCCGTTGCCCACCATTTAGACGATTTTGCCGAAAACGTAATTATGAGGCTTATTACCGGAGCGGGAGCGGGAGCTATATCCGGTTTTCAAGCCAAATCCGGACAGCTTATAAGGCCGCTTATAAACCATTCAAAATCCGAGATATTGGAATTTGCCGATAAAAATTCGATAAAATTCACCGAAGATTACACCAACAAAGATACAAAAATTTTAAGAAATTTCGTCAGATTAAACATTCTGCCCTCTTTTAAAGCCGTTAATCCTTCGTTCTTAAATACGGTTAGAAATACGGCTGAAATATTAAAAAAAGACGACGATTTTATCGAAAAAATCTCGCTTAAAATTTTTAAAGACATAGCAGAACATATGAATAACGGGAAAATTTATTTTAAAAAAAAAGATTTATCGGAATTAGATGAACCGGTGCTTTATCGGATATTAAAGTTTTCCGTTTTAGAAATATATAAAAGTATTCCGGAAAATAAAAATAGCTTTTTTATAAAAAAACCAATAACTTATTATAATAATTTTAAAGCATTTATTGAACTTATAAAATCCAAAAAACCTAACGCTTTTTTTAACATCGGCAGATATATAGAGATCGGAAACGAGTACGACAAGATTTTTATCGGATATGCCGCATCGGCAGACTCGTTAAGTTTTAAATCAGTCGAATTTAATCCCGTCGAATCTGTTAAAAACAGGGAATTCGGCGCCGCTTCGCGCTATAATAAATATGAATATATAATCGAAAAAAAGCCGTCCTCTTCAAAAACCGTTTTAAAAATTAAAGAGATAAACAAGACGTTTTATATTGAAAACGTCAATGCGTCCCGCGGCGCCGAAATAATAAATAAGCTGATAAATAAAGATAAAGAACTGAATTTTGAACCGGACTCGGTTTATTTCGATTACGATAAAATAAGTTTTCCCGTTGCGATAAGAAACTTCAAAGAAGGCGACAGATTCGTTCCGCTCGGCATGAAAGGCGCTAAAAAATTGAAGGAATATTTTATAGACAAAAAAGTTCCCGTTAAAATAAGAAAAATAATTCCGATAGTTTTATTCGGCGGTGAAATAGCATGGGTTTCTTTAAACGAGATAAGCGATCATATTAAAATAACGGAATTTACAAAAAACGTAGGGGTTATGCACATAGAATAGTGTTTCTTGGAAATAGTTATTGAAAAAAATATATAAATATGACATATTTAATATATGGCGGTATTAATAAAATCAAAATTAAAATTTAAGCCAAAAACCGTAAGGGGGTTAATATAATTTGAATTCGAGAATAAAAAATCTTTTGTTGTGGATATTTATAATTTTTTTGATGATTTTTATCTTTACGATGTTTAATCATCATCCCCCGAAAATTCAAAAAATAATTTTTTCGGCTTTAATAAAAAATATAAAGTCCGGAAACGTTAAGAGCGTTACGTTAGAATCTCACGATATATTAGGCGTTTTTAAGAACGGAAAAAAATTTAAGGCTTATGCGCCTGCTTATCCGGGTCTTGTGCCTCTATTAGAAAAACATAACGTCGCCATAGATGCAAAACCTAAGCCGGGTTCGCCCTGGTATTTGAGTTTTCTTATCGACTGGCTGCCGATGATAATAATCCTGTTTGCATTCTGGTATTTTTTCTGGAGGCAGATGCAGGGAGGTGCCGGAAAGGCCATGTCTTTCGGAAAATCTAAAGCAAAACTGCTGAACGACGGAACAAACAAGGTTACATTCCAAGACGTAGCCGGAATAGAAGAATCTAAACAGGAACTTGAAGAAATAGTCGATTTTTTAAAAGACCCGAAAAAGTTTACTAAACTCGGCGGCAGAATACCGCACGGCGTTCTTTTGGTAGGCCCTCCGGGAACGGGTAAAACTCTTCTTGCAAAAGCCATAGCGGGAGAGGCCGGCGTTCCGTTCTTCAGCATAAGCGGCTCGGATTTTGTCGAAATGTTTGTGGGTGTAGGAGCGTCGAGGGTGAGGGACCTTTTTGCCCAGGGTAAGAAAAGCGCTCCATGCATAATTTTTATAGATGAAATAGATGCCGTCGGAAGACACAGAGGCGCAGGTTTAGGAGGCGGACACGACGAAAGGGAGCAGACCCTTAATCAGCTTCTCGTCGAAATGGACGGTTTCGAGCCTAACGAAGGCGTTATCTTAATCGCCGCAACCAACAGGCCCGACGTTTTAGATCCCGCTCTTTTAAGGCCGGGAAGGTTCGACAGGCAGGTAGTAGTTCCAAAGCCCGATATAAAAGGCAGGGAAGAAATATTAAAAGTACATATTAAAGACGTGCCTTTAAGCCAGGACGTAAATTTAAAAGTAATAGCAAGGGGAACACCGGGATTTTCGGGCGCAGACCTTGCCAATATGATTAACGAAGCGGCCCTTTTAGCCGCAAGAAAAAACGAAACTTCGGTCAGTATGGCAGACCTTGAAGAAGCTAAAGACAAGGTTATGATGGGAACCGAAAGAAGGAGCATGGTAATCACCGAAAAAGAAAAGAAAATTACCGCTTACCATGAAGCGGGGCATACCCTTGTGGCAAAACTGCTGCCGGATACCGATCCTATCCACAAGGTTACGATAATTCCGAGAGGCATGGCTATGGGTCTTACGCAGCAGCTGCCCATAGACGAAAAACATAATTACGACAAAGAATATCTTCTTAACGAAATAGCTATTTTACTCGGCGGAAGAACGGCCGAAGAGATAATATTCAACCAGATGAGCACCGGAGCTTCAAACGATATAGAAAGAGCTACGGATATTGCGAGAAAGATGATTTGCGAATGGGGTATGAGCGAAAAACTCGGACCTATGACTTTCGGCAAAAAGGAAGAGCAGATATTTTTGGGCAGAGAATTTGCCCAGCATAAGGATTATTCCGAATCTACGGCAGTCGCTATAGACCAGGAAGTTAAAGAGATTATTACTTCAAACCATGAAAGAGCAAAGGAATTATTAACCGAAAACTTAGATATCCTTAAAGACCTGTCGTTAAAGTTAATAGAAAAGGAATCTTTAAACGGGAAAGAGATAGACGAGATTATTATCGCCCATAAACCTGATTACAAAACCAACGAGTCCGAGGACGAAAAAGCCGATCAGGCGGACGGCGGTCAGGGCAAAGAAGACAATGAAGGGGTAGATATAGAAGATTAAATAAGGTTAATTTTATGAAAGCTTATCTTGTCGATATTTTAGACAGCCATATTGCCGGCAGCGAATTATCGCGCATCGGCGTGTCCGCTACCGGCAGAATGATTATGGGGGAAAAATTAAAATATATAATCATAAAACTGAAAAACATAAATGCAACCGCTCTCAATATCCTTAAGCAGGAAGCCCTCGGCATAGGCGCCGAAGTCGCAAACCACAAAGACGTTATAACCGGCAAAATTCCGGTTTCAGATTCCATTTTATTCGGAACGCCCGTTCAGCTAAGAATTATAGTAAAAAAAATTAAATTACAGCAGTTCGGTTTAAACGAACTCTCCAACGAACTTGAAAATATACTGTCGGAATGCGACAGGTCTTTCAAAAAAAACAATCCGAGGAAAATTAAAACAAAAACGCCGGATAAAGATATAGTTTTTAACGGCAAGACCTATATAATGGGTATTTTAAACGTTACCCCGGATTCCTTTTCGGACGGAGGAAAATTTTACGACTACAAGGATGCGGTAAAAAGAGGCATAGAAATAGAAAAGGAAGGCGGCGATATTATAGACGTAGGCGGGGAATCGACTAAGCCTTATTCCGAAGAAGTAGATATATGCACTGAAATAGACAGGGTCTGTCCGGTAATAGAGAAACTATCGAAAACCGTTTCGATACCTATTTCCGTCGATACCAGAAAGCCGGAAGTCGCAAAGGAAGCATTAAAGGCCGGTGCTTCTATAATAAACGACGTTTCCGGATTGTCTTACGATGCGGAAAATATGGCTAAAGTATTATTGGATTTCGACGCCCCTTACATAATGATGCATTCCAGAGAAAAAAAACCGGAAGATATGCAGAAAGATATTGAGCCTTACGACGATATTTTTTTTGAAATACTGATTTATTTTAAAAAAAAATTGGAATATTTGGAGCTTAAAGGCTATAATACGGACAACGTTATAATAGATCCCGGATTCGGTTTTGCAAAAACCTTAGACGATAATTATAATCTTTTATCGGGCATTATTTCTTTTAAATCTCTGGGCAAACCGTTATTGGCCGGCGTTTCAAGAAAATCTTTCGTAAAAAATATAGCTAAAAACGATAAAAATTCTATTTTAAGCGGCAGCGTGGCGCTCGCTTCTTATCTAAAAATTAAAGGCGCCGACATCGTAAGGGTGCACGACGTTAAGCAGACCTTTTCGGCTTTATCTTTGCTGGAAAAGATAAATTTATAAATATAAATAAAAATAAAAATAAACAATATAGATAATAGAAAATATGTTTTCACTCCTTAATAACTTCGGATGGCGCGATATATTAGACATAATTATAGTCGCTTTTATAATATACAGGGTTATTACCCTTATTAAGGGCACCGGGGCATTTCAGGTATTAGTAGGGCTTATTATAGTTTTTGCAATTTTTTTGTTTGCGGTAATATTTAAACTTTATGCCACCGAGTATATATTCGGCAATTTTTTAAGTTCTATTATAATAGTCATAATAGTTCTTTTTAGAAACGAGATAAGGCGGGCGCTTATCGAAGTAGGGAAAAATCCTTTTGCGGTCGCCCAGAATAAATTAGAAAGGGTAAACCTCGTAGAAGAAACTTCCAAAGCCGTTTTCGAACTTGCTTCAAAAAAAATAGGGGCGATTATAGTTTTTGAAAGAAACGTATTTCTGGGAGATTATTTAAAAATAGGGGTTAAATTAGATTCTATAGTGTCCAAAGAGCTTCTTATGAGCATATTTACTCCGCCTTCCCCTCTCCACGACGGCGCCGTTATCATTCAAAAAGGCAGGATCGCGGCCGCTTCCTGTTATCTGCCGCTTTCTACCGAAGACAATATAAGCAAAAAGCTTGGAACGAGACACAGGGCGGCTATAGGACTGTCGGAACTGACAGATGCGTTTTCCGTAGTAGTTTCCGAAGAAACGGGAAAGGTTTCTATTATCCGATCCAAAAAAATATCGGGAGTCGATACCATAGAAGATTTAAGAAACGGGCTTTTAAAGCATTTAAAATATTATGAAGACCACGGCCATGTTTTTATAAAATCCATTTCCGACCTGCTGTTAGGAAAATCGGCGGATAAGTAAACTTAAATAAGAGGAAAAGGTGTCAGATTTTATTTTCTGCATACGGAACAGTCAATTAACAAATGAACATGTTTGCGGAAAATTAATCTGACACCTTTTCCGAAATAAAATTTATATTGCAGGATTAAAAATGAACAGATATATAGAAAATCTTATTAAAAAAAATTTCTGGCTGAAGATTTTTTCCTTACTTTTCGCCGTAATAATCTGGGCTTACGTCGTCGGCGGAACAAAGCAGGACGAGGTCGCGACCGCAGGATTAATTATCAAAAACCTCCCTAAGGGTTATGCAGTCAGCAATGTTATGCCGGAAAAGATTCACGTAAAGCTGAGAGGTTCGAGAATAGACCTTATGAAAATAAATAAAAAAATTTTTTTCCAAATTAACGGCTATTCTCTACTCGCAAAAAAAAATACCATAGTTCTCGGCAGATCTTATTTAAATCTTCCCAACGGAATTAAAATTATTAAAATAAGCCCTAGAATTATTCCGGTTATAATAAGCAGAATTACGACAAAATATATAAAGGTTTTGCCGATAACGTCGGGATTGCCGCAAAAAGGCTATGTTTTAAAGCATATAAGCGTTTTGCCTCAATACGTCCGAGTTAGAGGTCCGCGCGATATAGTTAATCATCTTTCGGTGATTACTACAATGAAAATAAATATCGATAATATAGATAAAAATAAAACGCTGTCTGTTTCTTTAAGAAAACCGACAAATTTGTTAAAAATTTTGTATAATAAAAAGATTAACGTTAATTTAACCGTAATAAAAAGTTCAAAAAAATAAAGGGGAGTAGGTATTTTGGGCGGCAGAAAATTATTCGGTACGGACGGCGTAAGGGGACAGGCGAACAGATATCCTCTGACGTCCGAAGTTGCTTTGAAATTAGGCAAAGCATTGGTTAAGGTGTTAAAACCGAACGGAAAAGGATTGAAAATCGTAATAGGAAAAGATACAAGAATTTCCGGATATATGTTAGAAACGGCTCTTTCTTCAGGCATATGTTCTATGGGGGCAGACGTTTATCTTGTAGGACCGCTTGCTACTCCCGGAGTCGCGTTCATAACGTCGAGTATGAGGGCGGATGCAGGCGTAGTTATTTCGGCTTCGCATAACCCTTTTTACGATAACGGAATTAAATTTTTTGACGGCAGCGGATTTAAATTCGACGATGAAGTAGAAAAAAAAATAGAGGATTTATTTTTTAATTTTAATTTCGACGACAAAGGTCCGACGGGCATTCATATAGGAAAAGCGCACAGGATAGACGACGCCGCCGGCAGATACGTTATTTTCGCAAAACTTTCCTTTCCTAAAAATTTGAATTTAAACGGATTAAAAATAGTTATAGACTGCGCAAACGGAGCTAATTATAAAGCGGCTCCCGAGGTCTTTGCGGAGCTTGGAGCCGAGGTTATACTCGAAGGCGTAAGTCCCGACGGCGTAAATATCAACGACGGCTGCGGTTCCATGCATCCCGAAAAATTAAGCGGTTCGGTAAAAAAACACGGGGCAGACGTCGGGCTGGCTTTCGACGGCGACGGCGACAGGGTAATTTTTTGCGACGAAAACGGGAAAACCTTGCAGGGCGACGAATTTTTAGCAATTTGCGCATTGCAGATGAAAAAAGAAGGATGCCTTAAAAACGAAGGCGTAGTTACCACTCCCATGTCTAACGTAGCTTTAGAGATATTATTTAAAAAGCACGGAATAAAAACGATTTATGCAGACGTCGGCGACAGGTATATTATGGAAAAAATGCTTAAAGAAGGCTATAATCTCGGCGGCGAACAGTCCGGGCATATAATATTTTTAGACGATATTAATACGGGGGACGGTATAATTTCGGCATTAAAACTTCTGTCGGTTATGGTAAAAACCGGCATGCCGCTTTCGGAATTAAGGAAAATCATAAGTCCTTATCCACAGGTGCTATTTAACGTTGATGTGCCTTATAAGAAAAATTTGGACGAACTGCCTGAGGTTTCAAAAAAAATTGCGTATTTCGACGAAATTTTGAAAGACAGAGGAAGAATATACGTGCGTTATTCCGGAACCCAAAATTACTTGAGAGTGCTCGTAGAAGGGGAAGACGCCTGCGAAATAAATAACATAGGCGCAGAAATAAAAGAAGAAATCGAAAAAGGTTTCGGCATAGAGAAATAGGGGGAGTTTAAGGAGGGAGAATTAAATATGAAATTAGGCGTTAATATAGACCACATCGCGACGCTGAGGAATGCAAGGGGAGAAAATTTTCCCTCTCCGGTACATGCGGCTTTCACAGTTTTAGAAGCCGGCGCTTCAAACGTTACGTGCCATTTAAGGGAAGACAGAAGGCACATAAGGGATAACGACGTAAGAATCATATCCGAATTGACTAAAAGATTAAACTTAGAAATGTCGGCGGACGACAAAATTGTTAAAATAGCCCTCGATATTATGCCGAGAAGCGTTACTATAGTTCCCGAAAAAAGAAAAGAATTAACGACGGAGGGAGGACTAGATGTGGGCGGCGATATAAAACGTTTTAAAAATATCACTGAATCTTTTAAGCTTAAATCCGCGGACAGCATTGCTTCGGCATTTATAGAGCCCGACGTAAAGCAGGCGGAGGCGGCTAAGGAAGCCGGATTCGATTTTATAGAAATACATACCGGAAGATATGCGGGCGCCGCAAACGAATCCGATAGGATTAAAGAATTAAAAAGAATAAAAGAAGCCGTCGGGTATGCTTTAAAGATAGGACTTAAGGTTAACGCGGGACACGGACTCGACTACAAAAATATATACGACATCGCGTTGATAGACGGATTTGAAGAGTTTAACATAGGATTTTCCATAGTATCGAAGGCGGTTTTTGAAGGACTTGGACGTGCGGTAGAGAAAATGCTCGAAATAATAAAAGCGGCGGATTTCGCCAAATTAGAAAAAGCAAAATAATACGATGCAAAATGATTAACGGAATAGGAATAGATTTAATATCTGTAGATAAAATTAAAAAAGCGATAGAAATGCGCGGCGAAAAATTTTATGCACGGGTTTTTTCGGAATCCGAATCGGATATAATAGAAAAAATAAAAAGCAGAAACGAAAAGAGGGCATTTGAAAAAGCCGCCGGATATTTTGCCGCCAAAGAAGCTTTTTTAAAGGCGTTAGGCAAAGGACTTTTCTCTATTCCTTTAAATAAAATTAAAATTTCAAACGACGAAAGCGGGAAGCCTTATATAAGTTTAGATTTGAGTTCGGCGGATAATATTTCGGCTAAAGTAAGCATAACCCACGATAAAGGTTTTGCGTGCGCCGTAGTAATAATCAATTTGTGACGGGGATATAATCTGGCGACAGGGGACGGAATTCAATTCTGTCCCTGTATTTAAAAAATATGGAACTTTATTTTTCCGACGGTTTAAAAAAAATAGACGAAGAAAGCTATTCGGTTTTCGGATATTCCGAAAATATTTTAATGGAAAATGCCGGAGGCGGATGCTGCAGGGAATTTTTGAATCTGTACGATAAAAACTTTCTAAAAAAAGCATCTATCGCCGTAATTTGCGGCAAAGGCAATAACGGAGGAGACGGTTTCGTATTTTCCAGGTATCTTTTTAATTTAGGCTTTAACGTTAATATTGCCGTTCTTGCTGAAAAAGCGTCTTATAAGGGAGTTGCCGGAATAAATTTAGATATTTTGGCAAAACTTGGGGCGGTTATTACTGAGATAACGTCGGAAGATAAAATTTCTGACTTAGAAATTATATTAGAAAAGGCGGACATTGTCGTCGATGCCATATTCGGCGTAGGTTTAAACAGAGAATTAACCGGATTTTTTAAAAAGGTTATAGAGGTTATTAACGTAAAAAGTTATTCCGGCGGAAATACCGAATGTTTAAAAAATTTTGAAAGCGGATACGATATTGTATGCATCGACGTTCCGAGCGGTTTGAACGCCGATACCGGCGAAATTATGAACGCCGCAATTACGGAAAATATTAAAAAAATTTTTACGTTCGGAGGCTTAAAGACAGGTTTTTATTTAAACTACGGCGAAAAGATGCTTGTTAGCGAAAAAACCGTATTAATCGACATAAATCAGCCGCGGCAATTATTAAAAAAATACGGGTCGGGCATAGAAATAATTACGGAAAAAGAGATTTCACGCTGTTTTAAAGAAAGAAAAAAAACTGCAACAAAATTCGATTACGGCCATCTTCTAGTAGTAGCGGGAAGCTCCGGCAAAACCGGAGCGGCTTTTATGTCTTCTCTTGCCGGTTTTAAAAGCGGCGCAGGTTTAGTTACTGCGGCGGTACCGGAGAAACTGAACGATATTATGGAAGCAAAAACGGACGAAGTTATGACCTATCCGGTATATGACGACGGCAGAGGTTTTTTTATCGAAAAAGGCGCCGAAATTATTAAAAACGATTTGCTTAAAGGAAAAAATGCGGCGGTTATAGGTCCCGGCATAGGACTTAAAGAAGAAACTAAGGCTTTTTTGCGCAAGCTTTTGTCCGGAATAAATATTCCGGCGGTTTTAGATGCAGACGCCTTAAACATTTTGTCGGAAGATACCGATATATTAAAACAAACGGCAAAAAAAACCGATTTAATCTTGACGCCCCATTTTAAAGAAATGGAGCGGCTTTCCGGCATAGACCGCCGTATTATAGAAAAAGATCCTATAACCATAGGAAAAAAATTCGTTAAAGAATTTGGAGTATATTTGGTGTTGAAAAGTTCAAGCATGTTTATATTCGACAAAAACGGAGAACATGTTTCTATACAGTGCGGACACAGTTCATTGCTTACAAGCGGCGGAAGCGGAGACGTCCTCAGCGGTTTAATAGGAGGTTTTATATCGGGAGGCATGGGTTTATATATGAGCATGAAATGCGCCGCTTTTATTTTAGTTTATTCGGCAAAACATTTAGAAAAAAAATATGGATATTTCGGCGCCGGCGCGGTAAAAATTGCCGAAAACGTACCTTTTTCGCTTAATTTAATGCTGTCCGAAGCAAAAGAACAAAACAGATGACTTATAAATATTAAAAATAATAAAATAAAAAACGATAAAAAAGGAGTTATCAATGATTACTGCCGGCGATATTATGACAAAAGACGTCATAGTTTTAAACGAAGAAGACGATATCAAGAAAGCGTCCGATATTTTTCTTAAATATAAAATAAACGCGATTCCGGTAGTAAATTCCGATAAAAAATTATGCGGAATAGTATCGGAAACCGATTTGGTATATCAGGAATCCAATCTTCATATTCCTACGCTTTTTACGATTTTCGACAGCATATTTTATCTCGGATCTTCGAAGCATTTTAAAGAAGACGTAAATAAAATAACGGCGACTAAGATTAAAGATATTATGAACAAAGACGTTTTTTACGCTAAAGAAACTGAAGATATTTACGATCTTGCAACGGTAATGGCGGATAAAAAATTTTATTCCATTCCTATCGTAAACGGCGATAAAGAAATTATCGGCGTAGTTTCCAGATATGATATAATTAAAGCTATGTCGCAGTCAAACGCAAAAACCGGCAAATAAAAACAATAAACTAAAATGCGGAATATTCAATCTTTCGAGTCTGATTCGCCCGAAGATACGGAAATGATTGCGGCCGAATTTGCAAAAAAATTAAAACCCTTCGATTTTATTGCTTTAAACGGGCGACTCGGAGCGGGAAAAACTAAATTTACATCCGGAATCGTCGGATTTTTATGCGGAAATACAGACGATACAGCCTTAAGTCCGACATATTCGATTATGAATAAATATTCGTGCGGCGGCGTCGTAATAAACCATTTTGATTTTTACAGGATTAAAAGCGTTTACGATCTCGAAAGCTGCGGTTTTTTCGATTCTTTAGACGGTAAAAATTTGACTATAGCGGAATGGACCGATACCGTTAAAATTGATTATAAAAAATATGCTGCCGGAAATTATTATTCGGTTATTATTAAAATAAAAGACGGCGAAAAAAATAAAGAAAAACGATATATAGAAATAGAAAAAATTTTATAAATAAAATATAATTTATTAAATTTGCACTTTAAATTTGTGACGAGGACGTATTTAAATAAAGAGAACGGAGGTGTGCTTTTGGAAAAATTCGACGTTTGTATAATAGGAGGCGGTCCGGCCGGCTACGTGAGCGCATTGAAATGCGCTATTAACGGTTTGTCGGCGGCAATAATAGAAAAAGAACGGTTCGGAGGAACATGTTTAAACAGAGGCTGTATTCCGACGAAGGTTCTTTATTCAAAAGCAAAATTTTTAAAAAAATTAAAAAGTCCCGAAAGAGGATTTACCGTTAACGGGTTTAATTTTAATTACGAAGAAATCATAAAATATAAAGACGAAGTCGTTTTGACATTGACAAGCGGAGTAGAAAAATTATTAAAAGCCAGAAAGGTGAATATTTTTTACGGCTCAGGGAAAATTAAAGGGAAAAACGGCGAGAAAGGATTTTCTATAGGCGTAGAAGGCAAGGACGGTTTAAAAGCGGAAATCTCGGCCGACAACGTTATAGCTGCTACAGGTTCGTCGCCTTTTATGATACCCGCTTTCAATATAGACCATAAAAATATTATAACTTCCGACGAAGCTCTTTCTTTAAACGAAATACCTAAGTCTTTGATTATCATAGGAGCAGGAGTTATAGGGTGCGAATTTGCGAATATTTTTTCGGAATTCGGCTGTTCCGTTAAAATGATAGAACTTTTGCCTTCTATTTTATCCACCGAAGACAAAGAAATTTCAAGATTTATAGATAAAAATTTTAAATCCAGAAATATAGAAGTTAAAACGGGCGCGGAAGTTAAAAGCATTAAAGCCGGCGGCGGCAGTGCGGAAGTAGAACTGGCAGCCGGAGAAAAATTTTCCGCCGAAAAAGTCCTTGTTTCCATAGGCAGAAGATTAAATACTTCGGGTTTGGGACTTGAAGAAATAGGCGTCGCAATGGACAAAAGAGGGAAAATAGAAACAGATATACATAACCAAACTAATATAAAAGGAATTTATGCCTGCGGCGATATAACCGACGGACCTATGCTTGCCCATAAAGCGTCATACGACGGAATAATAGCCGCCGATAATATTGCGGGAATAATTAAAGAAAAAGATTACGCCGTACTTCCGTGGTCGGTTTATACCAATCCTTCAATAGGAACGGTCGGGCTGAGGGAAGGCGATGCAGGACTTTCGGAAATAAAATATTCCGTAGGACGTTTTTCATATGCGGCAAGCGGTATGGCGCTGGCAATGGAAGAGCCTGAAGGATTCTTAAAAGTCGTTGTCGAGCCGGAAACCAAAAAAGTACTCGGCGCCACAGGAATAGGAGCAGATATTCCCGAACTTATCGCCGAAATTGCTTCCTATATGCATTTCGGAGGAACGGTTTTAGATATAGAGTCAACGATTCATTCCCATCCTACGCTGTCCGAAATAGTGCCTGAGGCGGCTTTAGATTCAATAGGGGAAGCTATACATAAATTTAATCCGAGGACGGCAAAAAAAGCTTAGGAGAAAGGCTGCAGAATTAAGAAAATAATATAAAATAAAAGGAAAACATAATTCATGGCACTTATAGTTCAAAAATTCGGCGGAACTTCGATGGGAAGCATTGAAAGAATAAAGCAGGTCGCCGGACGTGTAATAAAGGAAAAAAATGAAGGCAGCGACGTAGTCGTAGTCGTCAGCGCTATGAGCGGCGAAACTAACAGGCTTTTAGACCTTGCCGTTAAAATGGGCGGAAAGCAGGACGATATGGAAACCGACCTTATAATATCAAGCGGCGAACAGATAAGTTCCGGACTTTTATCCCTTGCTTTGAAAAACGAAGGTTACGACGCAGTTCCGATGCTCGGGCATCAGGTAAGAATAACTACCGATGAATCTTACGGAAAAGCAAGAATATCTTCAATAGATTCCGAAAATATACGAAGGATGCTAAAAAGCGGAAAGATAGTGGTAATAGCCGGTTTTCAAGGAATAGATTCCAACGGATTTATAACGACGCTGGGAAGGGGAGGGTCGGATACTACCGCCGTTGCGGTAGCCGCCGCAGTTAAAGCCGACAGATGCGATATATATACCGACGTGGACGGAGTTTATACCGCCGATCCTAATATAGTTCCCGATGCAAGGCGGCTGGACGTCGTTTATTTCGACGAAATGATTGAAATGTCGAGCCTCGGCGCGAAAGTTCTCCAGATAAGGTCGGTGGAATTTGCCATGAAATACGGAGTTAATCTTTTTGTCAAATCCACTTTCGTCGATGGAAAAGGCACTCAAATAAAATTTATAGGAGAAGAAGAAAGTATGGAAGAATTGCAGGTTTCAAGCGTCGCATGCGATAAAGACGAAGCTAAAATTTCTATAAGGGGAATTCCTGACAAGCCGGGCATAGCCGCAAGGATATTTTCTAAAATTTCGGCAGCCAATATAGTGGTAGATATGATTATTCAGAATATATCTATCGAAGGACACACCGATTTAACATTTACGGTATCAAAAAAAGATTTAAAAAAAGCTCTCGAAATTACCGAAGAACTTGCTAAAGAACTTGATGCAAAAGAAGTTTTAAGCGACGATAAGATTGCAAAAGTTTCGGTAATAGGCGTCGGCATGAGAAATCATTACGGAACGGCTTCCACCATGTTCGACGTTCTTGCCAAGGAAAATATAAACATTATGATGATTTCAACGTCCGAAATTAAAATATCATGCGTCATAGACGCAAAATATGCAGAACTTGCAGCGAGAATACTTCACGACGCATTTAATCTGGGCAGACAGAATTAACGATATAATAATTTTATAAATATGGATAATGTTTTAGAACAAAAAAAAATAGAGATTTACGACACTACTTTGAGGGACGGCACTCAGGGAGAAGGTTTTTCTTTATCTATAGACGATAAATTAATGATAGCCGACATTCTCGACGAACTTGGTATAGATTTTATCGAAGGAGGGTTTCCGGCTTCAAATCCTAAAGATAAAAAATTTTTTGAATCGGCTTCTAAAAAGAAATTAAAGCACTCTAAATTAACCGCTTTCGGAAGTACAAGAAAAAAAAACGTCAGGGCAAAGGATGACGCCGGATTAATAGTTCTGGGCGAAACCGGCGTTAATTATGCCGCTATCTTCGGCAAATCTTGGGATCTGCACGTGGACAGCATTTTAAAAATATCTTTAGAAGAAAATTTAGATATAATATCAGATTCGGTAGAATTTTTAAAATCATGCGGAAAAAAAGTTTTTTTCGATGCGGAACATTTTTTCGACGGATTCAAAAATAATGAAGATTATGCGGTTAAAACCCTGAACGCCGCAATTTCTGCAGGGGCCGACAAAGCGGTTTTATGCGACACTAACGGCGGCTGTCTGCCGGACGATATAAGCAAAATCATAAATAAGCTTAAGGTTAAATATAAAATAGATATCGGCAGACTCGGCATACATACCCATAACGATACGGATTGCGCCGTAGCAAATTCTATAGCCGCAGTTTTGGAAGGAATAAAACACGTTCAGGGAACTATAAACGGCTACGGAGAAAGGACCGGAAACGCCAATTTATCTTCCATTATTCCTAACCTTGAATTGAAAGCGGGATTTAATGCCATAGGCAAAGAGAAACTTAAAAATCTTCTTAAGGTAAGCAGATTAATAGATGAAATTTCAAACAATACCTCGGCTAAAAATATGCCTTACGTAGGGGAAAGCGCATTTGCCCATAAAGCCGGACTTCATGCAAACGCCGTTCTTAAAAATCCTTCTTCATACGAACATACAGATCCGGCGTTCGTCGGAAACGCCAGAAGATTTTTAATTTCCGATTTATCGGGCAAAAGCAATATAACCGCAAAAGCGAAAGAACTCGGCATAGATATCGGCAATTTATCGGAATCGCAGGAATCGGAGCTTTTAAACAAAATTAAAGAATTAGAAAATTTAGGCTTTAATTTTGAAAGCGCGGACGGTTCGTTTAAAATCCTTTTGAATAAATATTCTTCCAAAGATTACGGCAATAAAGAATACTTTAAACTTTTGTCTTTCAGAGTCAACATAGAAAAAACTTCCGATAAAAATATTTTCAGCGAAGCGGTAGTAATGATAGAAGTAAAGGGTAAGACCGAACATACCGTAGCGGTAGGGGACGGTCCCGTAAACGCATTGGATAACGCATTAAGAAAAGCTCTTGCTAAGTTTTACCCCGTTCTCGACGAAATGAAACTTACGGATTTTAAAGTCAGGGTTATAAGCGGCAAAGCAAAAACCGGAACGGCTTCTCTTGTAAGGGTTCTTATAGAATCTTCCGACAAAGAGGAAAAATGGACGACGATCGGAGTATCGGAGAACATTATAGAGGCTTCTTATATCGCTCTTGCAGACGGCATAATTTATAAACTCGATAAAGATAAAGGCGGAAAATAATGACGGATTTTGATAAAGTAAAAGAAACCGGTTTTTTTAAGGCTTTATATTTAACATGGAAAAAATCTCTTTTCAGTCCGGAAATATTTTACGAAGAGTTGAATAATACCGGCGGACAAGAAGAAAAAAGCCTGTCCAAGCCCTATTTTTATGCCCTTCTTTTTACGTATATAAACTTAGTATTCTCTTTCTTCTGGGAAGTTATTTTTTTTAAGATAGGATTTTACAGAAATTATGCCGTTTTGCCTAAAATACCGCTTTTTTTCGAGAACAAAAGCTTCATAGATATTTATATAATTTTAGGCGTTATATTTCTTCTGCTTATTCTCGGAATTTTATATACAGTTTTTCTAATAATCCTGACTATCGTCGTCCATGGATTCGTTATGCTTATGGGCGGTAAACAGGGAATAAGGAATACGTTCAGGATAATAGGCTATGCTTCGGGCGTCGGAGTTTTTTCCATATTTCCGATATTCGGATACAATATATCCGCCGCATGGTTTGCAGCGCTTTTAATCATAGGCGTCAAAAAAACCAACGGTTTATCGACGTCAAGGTCGATAATGACGCTTTTACTGCCGTTTATTTTCCTCTCTTTAATTTTAGTCGTTTTTTTAATAAAGATATTGACGGTAAGATAAGGTAAATAATATTTGCGGCGGAGACAGAATTGAATTCTGTCTCCGCAGTTTGTTAGGCTCTGCCGGAAGATCCGAGGACTTTCATTCTTTCGGTAATTACTTCAACTACGTAATCTCTTGCCGGACCGAAAATCTTTCTGGGGTCTATCTGGGATTTATCGTTTACCATGCTTTCCCTGACTTTTGCAAGAAATGCAATGCGCAGGTCGGTGTCGGTATTAACTTTATTTATGCCGAATTTTACGGCTTCTTTAAGGACGTCGAACGGAACGCCTTTTGCGCCTTTTAAGTCTCCGCCGAATTCTTCGAATTTTTTCGATGCGGTTTCGGGAACCGACGATGCGCCGTGAAGTACAAGAGGGATACCGGTTAATTCTTTGACTTTTTTCAGCCTTTCAAAATCGAGTTTTGCTTCTCCTTTAAACTTGAATGCTCCGTGTGAAGTGCCTATAGCGGGCGCAAGAAAATCAATGCCCGACGCCTTTACGAAATCGCGCGCTTCATCCGGATTTACAAGCACGGCATCTCTTTCCGCAACGGAAACATTGTCTTCTACGCCTTGAAGCCTTCCAAGCTCGGCTTCTACGGAAATTCCCACAGGATTGCATATGCCTACTATCTGTTTCGTCAATTTAAGATTTTCTTCATACGGAAAATGCGAAGCGTCTATCATAACCGAGGTAAAACCTGCTTTCACCGCCGTCATTACGGCTTTTATATTAGAGCCGTGATCTAGATGCAGAGCGACCGGTATATTAGGGTATTCGTCGGAAAGAGTCTTGACCATAGAATAAATCATTTTTGCGCCGGCATATTTCATGGCTCCTTCGCTCGCCGCGATTATAATAGGCGATTTTTCGGAATTTGCGGCGGCGAATATTGCCTGTAAAAATTCCATATTGTTGGCGTTAAAAGCTCCGACGGCATAACCGTTCCTGTTTGCGTCGTCAAGAATTATTTTTGCTGATATTAACGGCATTTTAGGCCCTCCTTATTGCTGTAAACAATTGGTTAATTAACAGTTTCTTCCGCAGTAATATGTGCAATGATTTTCTTTTACGCTTACTCGTTTGCGGCTTTATCCCGATATTCTTTATCTCTGAATCCCATACGGACAAGTATATCGTATATCCTGTCCATCCTGTCGGATAACTTGTCCATCCTGTCCGACAGCCTTTCTATTTTGGCAGATAATTTATTATCGACTTCCGTAATTTTGTCGGATAATTTTTCGATTTTTCTGTCCGTATGAACATAGACCCCGATGACGAGACCGACTATAATTAAAAGCAAGCCCAAATTTATGTAATGCATAATGCCCCCGTCGAATTAGTTTATTAATGTTATTATATCAAAGTTTTTTAAAAAGAAAAATGCAAAAATTTTAATGCAAAAATTTTGATTTTTATTGAATTTTTAGGGGGGGGGGGGGTATAATTAATAATATTAATATATTCTAAAAATTCTAAAAATAATTTTATGTTATACTTATATTATTAATAATATCGTAAAAAATTAAATATAAGGTAGGATATCCCTTATTTTAGGTTCTCTTATTTATATTGTTCTCTTATTATAGTTGACGACGCCATGTATAAGACTAAACAGGACGGAAGGAACAGGGTCTGTATATATAGCAGTATAGAGAGTCATGTCAAGAAATAATAAAGCAATAAAAGGAGACTTTATGATATTAAAAAACAATAGAACGATATATATCATCGAGGGCTTATTTTTAATTGTTATTTTGCTGGTTGCCGGCATTTTATTATATGCAGGACCTGTTTCCGTTAAAAAAAATTTTGTTTTTCATTCGGAACTTTTATTAAAAATAACGAAAATAAATAAAGATATAGACCTTGTTAAAAGCTGGGTAGCCAAATCCATATATTACGGCGCTTTAAAGCCTTCGCCGCACCAAAAAACACTTTTTAAGAAAGCTTTAAATAATTTAAAACTAAACTTAGCAAAAACAGATAAACAGTATAAAGAACTTGACGGATTTATCAAAAAAAACGGCGCATTTTTTAAACATAACCGCAAAATTATATTATATTTTAATAAATCATATTTTCTGTGGAAAAATATCAGCAGTCCTATACTTAAAATAATTATAAAACATCCCAAATATATATCGTCCAGAATTTCATATAAGCTTTTTTTAAAAGATACTCTTTATCTTTCCCACCTATCCGCCTCAAACATCATTAAAAATACAAAATCAGACTTCGAACGGGTTATTAATACTGTGATTTATTTATTTGTAGCGGCTACGCTTATAATAATATCTATTTTAATTTTATTTTTTTATTATTTTAATAGATTTCAAAAAGCTTTATTAAAAGAGGAACAAAAATTCGAATCTATGTTTAAAGAACAGCAAAGCATAGGGCTTGTCATAGATGTCGAAAACGGCGATATTATAAATGCGAACGATGCAGCGGTAAGTTTTTACGGTTATTCTAGAGACGAATTATTAAAAATGAATATAAGCCGGATAAATGTTTTTACTCCCGTCGAAGAACAAAAAAAATTCAGGCGGATTGCGGCGGAAAAAAGGGGCAATTACGCTATTTTTAAGCACAGGCTCAAAAACGGAGATATAAAGACGGTGGATGCCCGCATATCTAAATTTATATCGCGCGATAAACCGTATTTGCTGGGAATTATTAACGATATTACGCAGGAAAAGGCGCTGGAAGAAGAATTAAATATATCTCATTTTTACGACCCTTTAACCAAGCTTCCCAATAAGAATCTCTTTATCATAAGCAGCAACCAGCATCTTAACAGCAGGATGTATAAAGAAGAAGGATTAATTGCTTCGTTAGTAATAATAGATTTTTACAAATTGTCCTACTTTAACAATACTTACGGATACGATACCGGAGACAAACTTTTGCGGAGTTTTTCAAAAAGATTAAGCGAAGCCATGCGGGAAGGAGATATAATTGCAAGGACGGGAGAAGACGAGTTTGGAATATTATTCGTCGAACTGCAAAATAAAGAAGATATTCTGCAGATAATTAACAGAATAAAAGAAGAATTTAAAAATCCTCTGCATGTAGAAGAACGGCCGGCATCCGAATCTGCAATAGAAAACCTCGGCGGCGGGGCGGCAGACGCAAAGAAAGCCGTGCCCGAGCCGTTCAACGTTTCTTTTACCATGGGGATATCCATCTTTCCCGACGACGGGAAAAATGCGGAAGATTTATTGAAATCGGCGAGTATTGCGCTTTTGAGCGCAAAAGAGCAGGGAGAAGGAGAATACGAATTTTTTAAAGAGCCTATGAATGTTCAGGCGTCGGAATTTTTAGTTATGAAAAATAGTATGATAAACGCATTTAAAAATAAAGAGTTTTTAATCTATTACCAGCCCTACTTCGACATAAAAACAGGCAAAATAAAAGGCATGGAGGCTCTGGCAAGATGGAACAATAAAGATGCCGGCATTATACCTCCCGTTAAGTTTATCCCCCTCATCGAAAAGATGGGGTTTATAAGGCAGTTCGAAGAGTTTTTAATAGACAATATATGCGGGAGATTAAAAGAGTGGAAAGAACGCGGATTTAACATCGTGCCCGTTTCCATGAATATATCGCCCGCCAGTTTTAAAAAGGAAGGGTTAATCGAAATGATTGTTTCGGCATTGGACAGATACGGAATTGCGCCGTCATTGCTTACCATTGAAATAACGGAAGGACTGTTTATAAAAAATTTAGATTATGCCGTTAAAATATTAAATATTTTTAAAGAAAAGGGGATTAAGATTTCATTGGACGATTTCGGCACTGGTTATTCTTCTTTGTCTTATATAAAGAATATACCCGCGGATTTTATCAAGATAGATATTTCTTTTGTAAGAGGAATGATGGAAAATTTCAAAGATTCCGCAATAGTGAATACCGTCGTGGTTCTGGCTTCAAATCTGGGAATGAAGACTATCAGCGAAGGGGTGGAAACAGAAGGACAGTTAAAGATATTGAAATCTTTCGGATGCGATATCGTTCAGGGGTATTTATTTTCAAAACCCGTTCCCGAAAATGAAATTTTAGAGTTTTTAAAAGCATAGAGAATTAATAAAAATATTAAACGAATATTTTGTAAATTAAAAATAGTTTTCTAATTACCTTACCCAAGTTTGGATATTTTCGAGGGGGGGGGGGGGGTATAATTAACATATAATATCAGTTCTATTTATTAAGAATTATAAACCGAGAGCGCAATAATGCAAATAAAAAATAATAAAGATAACAAGGGCAGCTTAATAGCCCACAGGCTTATGAATCGGATAAAAAATAAAATCATTTACGTCCTCGGAACTGTATTTTTTGTTATAGCTTTAATATTTGCCGTTTCGATATGGCGTTTCGGACTTATTCCCTTAAAAGATTATACCGTTGCAAATATAAAACTCCATTCAAAATTTATGGATATAGACGAAAATTTAGATTTGATTAGCAGAAAGATGTTTTTAATTGTATATTATGAAAAAGCTAAACCGTTAAATTACCGGAATAAATTAAGGCAGACTCTAAACAAAACAGAAATACTCGTAAAAAAAATAGATTCAGGATATAAAAATACCGGCACATTTATTAAAAAAACAGCGCCGTATGCTAATTACGACCCCAAAATCGTAAAAATATTTGAAAAATCTTATTTCCAATGGAAAACTATAGACAGGCCTATATTTGAAATATTTATAAAAAATTCAGGATACATTTCTACAAGAACTATTTACGGATCTTTTTCATCGTACAATCGGTCATTAAATTATTTGATTCTGCCGTTAAAAACGCTTGTCAAAAATTTGCCGTATTTTGAACATATTTTTAATATTTACTTTTTAACGTTTACTATTGGAACCGTTGTTATCGTTATCCTTGGGATTTTACTCGCGTATTATCTTGATAAATTCTTTAAAGCCGTAAGAGAGTCGGAGGAATTGTTCAGGACATTAGTGGATAATATGCCGGAGGGGCTTGATATGCATACTGAAAAATTTATATACGCTAATCCCGCATTGCAGGAAAAATTAGGCTATTCCGAAGAAGAATTAAAAAATATGTTTTTCTGGGATATATTAGCCGAAGAACATAAAGAAACCGCAAAAGATGCTATTAAAAAAGGTCTTGCCGATATTGATTACAAGCATTACGTCACGTTTAAAGCATTTAAAAAAACCGGCGAAGAACTATGGATGTATATTTATGCCGGTTCGGCAATATATAAGGGGAAAAGAGTGCGTATCGCAACTTTTACCGATATTACCGAATTAATAGGCTTAAGGAAAGAGCTTGAACAAGAAAAAGAATTATATAAAAATATTTCCGAGAAAGACGACCTTACCGGCATCTTTAACAGAAGGAAGTTCGAAAGTTCGCTTAAAGATTTGATAAAATTGGCTTCCAGATATAAAAGGCCGCTTTCTTTAGTAATGTTCGACATAGACAGGTTTAAAGAGGTAAACGATAATTTCGGCCATCAGGCCGGCGATTCCGTTCTCCGCGAATTAACCGGACTCGTCGGAACAGCTCTGAGGGATACCGACATCTTTGCAAGATACGGAGGGGAGGAGTTTATGGTCATAATGCCGGAAACGGATATCAACGATGCGGAAAATATTGCCGAAAGAATAAGAAAGACGGTTGGAAACCATATATTTAAATATGCAGCTGTGGTAAATATAAGTATCGGAGTCAGCCGGTATGCGGACGGCGAAGATGCCGGCAAGTTTATAAAAAGGGTTGACGGCGCTCTGTATAAGGCTAAACAGGCCGGAAGGAACAGGGTCTATGTATCGTAGTTCTGCCGGTAATATTAAATATTTTTAAAGAAAAGGTGATTAGGATTCCATTAAACTATTTCGGCGCGGGTTATTCTTCTTTATAAAATTTTAGAGTTTTTAGTCGGCGGAAGCGTACGGGAATCGAACCCGCCTTGCCCTTTAGGGAGCAACTGTTGATTTGAAGTCAAAGGGGAGCACCAGCCCTCCAATCGCTTCCATAATAATTATATCAATAAAATTATACATTATGCAAATACTTATTACGGACTTATTGCGGAGCATAAAATTAATGCTTGAAAATTATAAAAAATAACCTTTGAATATATTTTAAAATAATGATAAATTATATATATGTAACGGAGAGATGTCCGAGAGGCCGAAGGAGCATGACTGGAAATCATGTATAGATGCAAGTCTATCGAGGGTTCGAATCCCTCTCTCTCCGCCATATGTTCTTAATGTTTTGCAGTATATAATTTATTCTAATATTGATTAAGGCACATAGAGAGGGGTTCGAACCCTCGATAGCGCGGAGCGATATTTAATTAAACCTTTCGAAGAAAATAAGGAGGTGAATAACATGTTTGGTTTAGGCATCCCCGAGCTTTTAATTATTTTAGTAGTCGTTTTTTTAATTTTCGGAGTCGGCAAACTTCCTCAGATCGGAAGCGGTTTAGGAAAAGCTTTGAGAAATTTTAAAAACAGCGTTTCGGGAAAGGACGAAATAGACGTTACGCCGCAAAATTCCCAAAGCGAAGATGAAATAGCCGCGAAACCGAAAAGACGGCAGATAGCGGCTAAAACGACAGGAAAAACAAGTTCTAATTACGATGAATCCGCCGTTTCTAAGAGAAAAAAGACGGTTAAAAAAGCTTAATTACGGTTTGATTATTTTGTTATTCTGTAAAAGTGGCTTATTGTAATAGAGTAATTTTTTGAATTCGGATTAATGTCGAAAAATACCGCCATAAATTTTACCGGATGGTTAGGCAGAATTTCTACGTCGGACATGTCGGCGCCGTCTTTGTTTTGCAGCGCCATATTTATAGACACGTTGGACATCTTTTTAAGTTTGTTTAAAGTTATGAAATTTCCGGCATATACGTGTTTTGTCAGCAGAACAATATTTTTTGTGCTGTAAAGTTTGCACGCCAGCTTAACATAGCTTACCGGAAACTTATTTTTATTTATCAGATAGCCCGTAATCAATAAATTATTTTCGGGAAGCGCTTCCGATTTGTAAACTAATGTTTTTAAACCGTATAATTTTATATCGGTGTTGTTTCCGGGAAATATAATTTTAAATAAGTAATATGCCGATATTAATGCGGCGATAAAAACTATTATATAAATTATTTTTTTAAAACCGTCCTTGGCATCGTTTCTTTCGTATTCGCTATAATTTTCTGCGGAATTTGTTTTGCTTTCTTTCTTCGGCGCGGCTTTTTTTTTCGTGCTGCCGGGCTGGTTTTCTTCAAAAATAAAGTCGGATAAATCTTCTTTGTCTATTTTTCCAAGCGAAAACGGCTTATTAGATTCGTTATCTTTATGAAAAAGTTCGTCATCGCCGTCTTCGCCCAATTTCCATTTATCCATATTATTTTAAATTCGACCTCTAATTTATGTTCGCCATATTAAACTTATTTTATATTTTATCATATAAACATTATATTTAAAATACAAAATACTCCGTATAATTTTTTCTATTGACATAATAATATAAATTTTGTTAAAATAAAAACAGTAATTCTTTTCTCCATTTTTCCCCCTGATGTATGCCGAATATGTCAGGGGGTTTCTTGTTTGCATTAAGAGATAATCTGTTTAACAAATTTAACCTTGCAATTCTTTATTATATTATATAATTTAATATTTTATATTAGAATTATATGGAATCTGTCAATATAATTATGCCTAAGGATATAAAAACAGAACTGTCGCGACTTAAAGCCGAATCCAAAAAAATTATATTTACAAACGGATGTTTCGACATTATACATGCCGGACATATCAGCTATTTAAACGAGGCAAAAGCCTTGGGCGACGTACTGATTGTAGGATTAAACAGCGACGAATCGGTAAGGCGCTTAAAAGGCAAGAATAGACCTATAGTAAACGAACGGGACAGGGCATACGTCCTTGCAAATTTAAAACCCGTAGATTACGTCGTTTTGTTCGACGAAGATACGCCTTACGAACTTATAAAAGAGATAAAGCCGGACGTGCTGGTAAAAGGCGCCGACTATGAAGGAAAAAGCATCGCCGGAAGCGATATAGTCGAAGCCGGCGGAGGAAAAACGGTTTTGATAAATTTCGTCAAGGGCAAATCGACAAGCGAAATAATAAAGAAAATAAAAAAATAAATAAAATAAAAACTGCAATCGTCGAAAAGAACTATGAAAGATTATTATGATATTCTCGGTTTGGACGAAAACGCAGGAGAATCTTTAATTAAAAACAGTTACAGAAAACTTGCATCCATATATCATCCGGATAAAAATCCTGAAAATCACGATAAATTTATAGATATAAACGAAGCATATAAAACCCTTTCCGACGACGTTTTAAGAAGTGCATACGACAAAGAGCTGAAAGATTATAAAGCTTTTAAGGCATCGCAATCTGAAAACAAAGCAAAACCCTACAGAACGAGGCTCAGAGACGGAGCCAACGTTAATTTGATTTTTGATTTTACTTACGATATAGAACAAAAATTTCAAGAAAACAAAAATATAAAAGAAGATTTAGGAAAGCGGGAATATTTTATAGATAAAATTATAGACGCAGAACGCTATATAAAATGTCCCTCCTGCAACGGCGAAGGTAAAGAGAGCGGAACTCTAAGCATGCCTTGTCCTGAATGCCGCGGAACAGGAAATATCAAAAATAAAAGTTCGGGAGTTATGGAATTATGCAGAAACTGCGACGGATACGGCGATATATTCTTGTATAAATGCAAAACATGCAAAGGCATGGCCAGGATAAAAACTTCCGAAAAAATAAAATTGGACTTTTCCTTAAACAAACTTTTGAACGGCGGCGATAAAAACATAATAATCTTTGAAAATATGGGAGACGCCGGCGTTTTCGGCGGAAAAAACGGCAGCCTCAATATTACGGTTAAAATAGACGAAAAGGTCTTAAATAAAATTAATAAAACAGGTAGCGGTTTTTTAAACAAATTTTCGTTTTTTAAAAAATAAAATAAAATATTTATTGACAATTAATTAATTTTTTCATAAAATTCAAATAACTTATTTATTATTATAATTAATTAATTTTTTAATTTAATTTAATAATGTATTGATTTCAATACTGGATTGGAGAGGTTTTATGGTCGGAGCAGAATTTCAAGACAAAAATTTAGATAAAAATTTAGAACAGGATATACTTAAAAACGTCGAGATTAAAAATCTTCTTAATTCTTTAGAAGAAGGAGCGTTTGTGGTAGATAAAGAAGAAAATCTGGTTTTTTATAACGATGCCGCTCCGATTCTACTAAAAATAAATTTAAATGAATTTTTATATAAAAATATAAAACATATTTATTATTTTGAAAATCTGTTTAAAAACCAGTCGATTCCGGAATACATCAGAAACCTTGCTTCAGGGTGTAAAATATGCAATATATGTTATTTGGAAGGCAAAGACCATTATTTTGAAAACGAAAAAATAGACTTGTTTAACGACTTAGGAGAAATAAAAGGCGCTTTATATTTAGTCAGGGATATAACTAAAGAAATACAGCTGGAAATGTCTTTATCGAACGAAGTTAAAACGGATAATCTTTCAGGATTATATAATTCAAGATTTTTTCGTGAAGAATTAGATAAAGAAATATCGAGATGCTCAAGATACGGACATGATTTATCTATCTTATTTTTAGATATAAATAATTTTAAATACTTAAACGATACGCTTGGACATCAGGCGGGAGACGAAATTATAAGATTTACAGGAGAATCCTTAAAAAATGCTATTAGAAAAAACGTAGATACCGCTTTTAGATACGGAGGCGACGAATTTACGGTTATATTGCCGAATACGCCGCCAAAAAGATCTACTATAGTGGCTAATAGAATTTTATTCAATTTTAACAACGGTTTTAAAGAAAAATTAAAAATGCTTATGTCGGATGAAAATTTTAACGAAAAATTATATAATTTTAATTTAAATAACGACGGAAAATCAAAAAAGATAGGGCTGTCTGTAGGAATATCCGGATTTAAAAAAGGAAAAAGGGCGGATGAAATAATAGAAGAAGCCGATATTGCAATGTATCGGGCAAAACGCGGAAACGGAAATCAAGTTTTCATTTACGGAGAACAATAAAAACAAAACAGATATGCAATACCGATATAAAATATTATAGACGAAATACGATTATTAGTAGTACCGCCGTATAAACAAGCGCAATAATTATAGACGATACTTCCATTATCCTTATAGTTTCAATTATACTTTCAGCGTCCGGCTGATTGTAGTTTTCAAATCCTATAACCGGTCTTCTGCTTTCAACGCCGCCGTAATAATTTACGCCGCCTAATTTAATATTCAGGGCGCCTGCGGTAACGGACTCAAGCTGTCCGCCGTTGGGACTGGGGTGATTTTTCCTGAATTTTATAAAGGATAATATGGCGGATTTATTTTTAAAATTATTTAAAGTAATACTTAAAATAAATATAGATAACATCATGAATAAAGCTGTTATTCTGAATGGTATAAAATTTAAAGCGTCGTCTAAGCGCGCAGAAAATTTACCGAATTTCTCATATTTTTTATTTTTGTATCCGACTATAGAGTCTAAAAGATTTGCAGTTTTGTAAATTACGGCAGATAAAACGCCGAAAAATATAATGAAATAAATCTGCAAAGATTTTACATCCGAATATTTTTTTGATGCCAGTAATCCTATTATTCCTCCTAAGGTAAAATAAAAAGCGACGGAGCCTATTCCGTCGCCCGTATTTTCCGAAACAGACTCGACGACGGCTCTTGAAATTTCCGACGGATTAAGGTTTTTGTTATCCCTGCCGGCAAGAGACGGGAGATTTTCTCTTGCTCCGTCTATATCGCCGGTTTTAAGCATTTTATATATTTTTAAAGCTTCATGCCTTAATCCTCCGGCGGAAAGAAAAGAAGCAAGAATGTATAAGGAAAAGATAGAGAAGAGCGGGGGCGAAATATAAAATGTTATAAAGCCTGCCGCAGAAAATACCGCCGATATAACGAGAATAGTTATTACGTTAAAAAAAATACCTGATATAATTTTATCGGAAAATGTATATAGCCGCATTTCTATATATAAGGCAATTCGTCCCATTATGTTCAGCGGATGCAGTTTATATTTTAAGAAGCCTGAATAAAATTCGATTATAAATGCTAAAGGAAAAAAAAGACCAAGAATAATAAAGTTAAAAAACGAAGGCGGCATTTGATTTTATTTTACAGTTTACATAATGTATCTTATGGGACATCATACAATCCAGTTTACTATTTCAAAGTCTGAATCAGGAACCGTCGTTTCGAAATAACCGCTGACCGGAAAACGCTCTATTTCGACAAGAGGATTATCTTTATAAGTAAGGATTGCATAAAAGTCTATGGAATTGTTTGGTGTTACGCCTAAGGCAAAAGTCTTGACGGATAATTCAAGAATTTTATTATATGCGGCTTTCAAAATATTGCTTGTATTATGTTTAGCCGCGGATCTTCCATTTTTAATATAAGGCGAATTCAATAGTAAATTTAACGCGTTATTTTGATTAAATTCAACTTTTACTTCATTTTCAGAAGTATTTATAAATTTTATTATAAGCACTTTCCCTATTAATTCGGAATAGTCTTTTTCAAAGAAATCAAACCTCATAAAAAAATTATCTTCATTAAATCCGTATTGCATTTTTCTTATAAACCTATTAGTATGAGCCATTGCTTTACCGGATAAAATACTTGGAAAAAAAACCGCGCTTCCGAGCCATTCAAAATAATTATCCGCTATACCGTCTATTTCCGGATAAATATACGAAACTATATCCAGATTAGGTTTAACGGCTTTTTTTCCTTCAAGCAAAGGTATAAAGTATTCGTCTGGCGGGGTTTCGTTTAAAAATTTGTACACGTTTATAAGGTGGGTTCTATAGAGGAAATCATATTCTTCGTCTATGCCCGACGTTCTGTCTTCGCCGTACCACCAGTTATAATCGCTTCCTTCCGCTATAAATATCTGTTCCCATGCCGCTTTAAAATCGGCGACTCTGCCGTTTTCTTTCATAGCAGGCGCCGTTATGCCGTTTTTATCGGCATATGCTTTTTTTTCTTTCTGAAGAAGATGATCTCTTGTTTTAGAAAGAATATCCCATGCTCTGTTGTCTTCTTTATCTCCTATCCATATTCTGAAATTGTGGTTAATCCACGAACCCGGATATATCATGGGTATGTTGTATATTTTAGAATAATCGAATTCGTTTGATTTATCCGGATCGGCATTCCATTTAATATCGAAAAACTGTTTTATTTTAATTCCCGTTTTGCCGTTTTCGAATGCGCCGGATTCCGATTCCGCATCGGTTATTTTTAACGTTTCTTCCGTCTTTTTTATATAGTCGCTGACTGTCAGTGTTTTTATTATTTTTGAGTTTTTAGTCAGGCTTTCGTAAAGATAATTAAAAAAATCGTAGGCGTTATTTTTATAATATTCCCATGCGTTTTCGCCGTCTAATATTATCGGTACTACGAATAATCCGTTTTTATCGTAATTTTGAAGACTTAATGCTATATTTTTCAAGTTATTTATTAAATCTTCCGCCGCGGCTTTAGGTTGGTAATTGGAATATTTAAAACCTATTAAATCGGAAATCGTTTTATCTCTAAAAAAAATATATAAAAATTTGCCGTTTCTTTTTATTATATAAGGCCTGTATAATAATTTTCGCAGTCTTAAATCCTTAAGATTTGTTCCTATTGAATTTTCTAAGATTTCTTCATCCGTAGCTACCCAGTTTATATCGTTGTCAATAAAAAGTTTTAATGCTTTTTCGCTTACGCTTCCTTCCGACGGCCACATTCCGTTAACCTTATATTTTAATTTGCCGCCGAAATAATCCAAGGCGCTTTTAATATGATAATCTGCATCTTCCGGATGCCTGAAAGGAGCCGGCAGTTTTATGCCGTCGTGAAAATCGGCTATATCGGTGTCGCAAAGGAGAGGCAGTATAGGATGATAATAAGGACTGGCGGAAAGCTCTATCTGTCCCTTTTTTGCAAGTTCGGTTATTAAAGGAAGTATTTTATTTAAAACCTGAGGAATTTTTTCTTTAATTAATCTGTCTTTTTCTTCTTCGGTAAATCTTTTGTCTTTATTTTTTAAAGCGGTTAAAAATTCGTCTTCGGCTATGGAAACAGGGTCAAACCACATAAGATTAAAAAGGACAATAATATCTAAATAGTCCTGGGCGTCGAACAGACCGGCTTTTTCCTCAAGCCCTCCGCCTTCCGCGGTTTTTAATCTGGTATAAAGCTGTTTAAACCTGGCGCTTTTTTCTATGAAATTGTTGCTTGAAGAACATGCAGGAAAAAATTTTTCTATAATAAAAAGTTTGTCTTCAAGCGAAAGTTCGGATATTTTTCCGTCGGATATACTTAAAAATTCTTCGTTTTTAAGCAGTGTATCGTAATTGCCGGTATAATCTTCGAGTTGTCTGAGCAATGACGGCGAATAGTTAAAAGTAGCGCGTATTTCGGGATAATTTTTTAAAAGTGCTCCCATGTAGTAATAATCTTTGGTTGCATGGAGCCTTGTCCACGGCATTAACATTTCGCCGGTAAAATTATCTTTGTAATACGGCTGATGAAAATGCCATAGAAATATTACGTTAATAGGATTTACCGAATCCACTATTTTTTCTGCCTGTTGTAAATATTGCCTGCTTTGACTTTATCGTTAAGGTCGCTGAGAACTTTAATTACTTGATTTTTATAGTCTATTAATTTATCCGCGAGTTCGCCTGCTTTATCCCTGTCGTTTGCGTTTAAAGCATCTATCAGAGCTTTTCCAGTTTCGTGGACTTTCGGATGAATCTGTCCTAATTCCATAAATTCTTTATAATCGCCGTATTTCTGCCTGCCTGCGCCGTCGTACCATTTGCCGAGCCTGCATTGATGATGGTCGGTAAGTTCGGAACTGCTTAAAGACAATTGTTTGTTGGAGAGTGCGTCAAGCACTTTTGTAATCCATAATAAGTGATCAACTTTAACGATATTTAAAAGCATGCAGTCGAATTTCCAGTCGGAAAAAGTTTTTAAAGAATTAGACTGTTCTTTTATTATCTTATCGAAAGACGAGCCGATTTCAGAGAATGTTTGCTGTATATCTTCCATATTGGAAGACAGCGTAGAAAGATTATCAGCCATTTCCGAGGCGACCTGCGATTGTTCTTCCGCCGCGGTAGCTATATATGTTACCTGTTCGCTGGTTTTTGTAGCGGCTTTATCGGCTATAGACATAACGTTGGTTACGACGTCTAAAGATTCTTGAGAATTTTTAAGGTGGGAAAGACCTTCGTTAACTTTAATTTCGACTTCTTTAGACTGGCCTCCTATGTCCTGGGTAACCTGTTCTATCTCTTTTGCCGCCTGTGCCGATTTTTCCGCGAGGGTTCTTACTTCGTCGGCGACTACCGCAAATCCTCTTCCGTGTTCTCCTGCTCTTGCGGCTTCTATGGCGGCGTTTAACGAAAGAAGATTGGTCTGCGCCGCTATCTCTTTTACTTTATCCGTAAGTTCGACTATTTTCTGCGTTCTCGTCACAAACTGGTTTATCGATTCTCCCATGGTTTTAACCGCTAATTCAACCTGTTCCATTCTTGAAACAAGTTCTTCTAATGCAAGCGAACCTTCTTTTGTTTTTTTAACGGTATCTGCGGCTTCTCCTGCCGCCGCCTGGGCGTTTTTAGCAATCTCTTTTGCCGTAGAAGACATTTCTTCGGTAGCAGTAGCGACGCTGGTTATTCTTTGAACCGAACTTTCTACTTCACTCCTGAAAACCGCCGCAGTTTTTTTAGTATCTATGGTGATTTCCATAATGTCCACCTGGTCGCCGGAGAGAGCCAATATTCTGTTTCTCCACTCGTTTACTAAAGACAATGCCGGAAAAGAAGCGTCGAACAGTCTCGGGTCCGACTTTTTAACTTTTTCTAATTCGTCATCGTTGTCGGTTAAGGCGGAGTTCATTACTGTATAACAGCTTTTGTTGTTTAACTTGTTGAGTAATCCCATATTATTTCCTCTGTTCTTTTTTATTATTTTCGTTAATTTAAATATATAATTTAAAAGTATAGCAACAGCTTATAATTGCTAAGAATTAAGCTGAATTAAGTTTTCTATATATCCCCTGTCCTTTGTCATGGCATCGTTTGTAAGCATAGTCTTATAAAGCGCGACCGCTTTTTTGGGTTCTTTTATTTTAGTATAAACGGCGGCTTCTTCAAGCATAGCATATTCCTGAAGTTTTACGTCGTCTATTTTGGACATAGCGGCAAAATCCGAGATTGCGCTTTTGTAATTTTTTTCCAGCATAGAAACCGTTGCAAGATTGCTGTAAGCAAGATAAGTTAAATTGTTAGAAGCAGGTTTAGAATAATATTTGACGTATTTATTAAAATAAGACGACGAATTTTTAAATTTCCCCATTCTCATATAATCTAAACCTGTATAAAAACAGGATATTTTAGCCGCCTTAGTTCCGCCGTATTCGCTGCGGAGTTTTTTTAGGTATGAAACAGATTTCGTAACGGCGGACGGATTTTTTCCGTCGTACGACATATAAAGTCTTACTCCTTTCCATAAAAGTTTGGAAGCTTTTTTGTTTTGCACACTGTTATAATATCTTATGCCGAAAACGGCGGCTGCTATAAGAATAAGCAGTATAAGAATACCTATTAACGCAATTTTATTTTTAATAAAAAAACCTTCCAAATCGATTTTATCCATTACTATTTCCCTTTTTTAATCATTAAAGATAACTAATATTATAAGATAACAAAATAAAAATCAAGCGTTTTTTTTCAACAGATTCACGGCATTTTCTTTAATTTTTTTAAGTTCTTTAGCGGTCAGTCCCGCCCCTAACCCGACGGCATCGTATTCTTTTTCGCCCATTATATCCGAAGGCGAATGAGTATCGCTTGAAATTATCAGCTCCGCCCCTGTTTTTTTTGCGGCAGCGGCGACATGCCCGTTTGCGAGACAGTGTCCCTTTCTGTACGACAGTTCTAAATATATTCCGTTTTTCTTTGCCGCAAGGGCTTCTGTTTCGGTTATTAAACCGGGATGCGACAGTATGTCTATATCTGCTTTGAGCGCCGCGGCGTTAGTGCCTTTCTCGACGGGTTCGCTTAAAGTTTCCCCGTGGACTATGATAATTTTTGCTCCGGATTTTCTTGCAAGAACAGCGGCGTCTTTTATGAGAGCCGGCGGTACGTGCGTAATTTCGACGCCGGGCAGAACTTGAAATTTATTGCCGCTTTTTTTATTTCCGTAAAGAGAGTTTATCTTTCCGCATATTTTTTTCAAGCCGGATAAATTATGTTCTATATTTGAAAAATCTGCATGATCGGTTATAGCGATACCGCTAAGACCCGCATAAATCGAACGCCTTATTAATTCGGCCGGAACAAGCTCTCCGTCCGAAAATACCGTGTGCATATGGAAATCTATAAGCATAGTAATATATTACCTCTGTTTTTGGATTTCTTTATATTTTTGAAATACCCTTTCGAGCCTTTCTTTTTTTACTTCTAATGAAACATCGTCGTTAAATTTAAAAGCTTTAGTAAACGGTCTCGGCGAATATTTAAATGCGAAAATAGAACTGAACTCCGCTTCTTCTATTAATTTTAAAGTATCTTCAAAGTCTTCGTCCGATTCCCCGGGAAAACCCACTATTATATCGGTTGAAACAGAAATATCGGGGTTTCCGTTCTTTAATTTGCGGACAAGTCGTAAATATTCTGCTTTTGTATAACCCCTGTTCATCATTGCAAGTATTTTATCGGAGCCGGATTGAACCGGAAGATGAATTTCTTTTGCAATTTTGCCGCTGCCGCATACAGTATCTATTAATTTATCGTTAAAATCTTTCGGATGGGAGGTTAAAAATCTGATTTTAAACGACCCTCCTATACCCGACAGTTCATTTAATAAATAATGAAAGTCTTTTTTACCGTCGTCCGGCGATATGTAGGAATTGACGTTTTGACCTAAAAGCGTTATCTCGGCCGCGCCTTTATCTATAAGATTTTTAACGGTATTGTATATAATATTAATAGGAATAGACCTTTCTCTTCCCCTTACGTACGGTACAATGCAGTAAGAACAAAAATTATTGCACCCTTCCGTTATTTTTACGGATGCCGTTCCGTTTTCAGGCTTTTTATCGTAAAAATATTCTTCGGTTTTACCGTCGTTTTTAAAATATTCCGACGGCCGTTCCGTTAAGGAACGACTTTGCTCCGTTTCGTTTGAACCGGTTGCATCGTTGATTCCGGTATTGTTTTTAAGTATATCGGGAATGGAAAAAATTTCTTCCGGAGCGAAACAGTAGTCGAAATATATACTGCTGTTTTGTTCTTTCGTCAGTTTAATTTGTTTCGCGAAACATCCGGCAAGAACTATTTTTTTATCGGCATAGTTTTTTTTAAGCCTTCCAAGTTCGGAAATTACTTTATGGTCTGCGTTATCCCTTACGCTGCATGTATTGAAAACCACTATATCGGCATCTTCGACCGAACCGGCTTTTTTAAATCCTTTTTTAACGAGTCCGTTTTCTATTAAATCCGAGTCGTGTACGTTCATTTGGCAGCCGTATGTTTTGATGAAAAATTTATTATCTGATTTAATCTTCGACAAGGTCATTTTTATAAATTTTACTTACTTTAAACTGCGGAACTACTTTTTTGCCGACCTCTATTTTTTCTCCCGTTTTGGGATTTCTGCCGGTATAAGTGTCGTATTCTTTAACGAAAAAACTTCCAAATCCCCTGATTTCTATTCTTTTACCCTGAATTAAAGTTTCTTTAATTTCGTTAATTATAGTATCGATTATTCTGTCAGCCAATTTAATTGGTATATTGTTTTTAGAAGCAAATTTTTCCGTAAATTGAGCTTTATTCATTTAATCTTAACCTCAAGAGATAATTTAGTTTATATTATTATTTATATTATTATATAATTTTAAATAATTTATTTTATATTTCCATTATTTCCATTATAGATATCTTAATTTAAATTTTACAACATTTATATATGCGGAATAGTTTTTTAGTTTATCACATAAGAACGTCGGGGTCAACATCTACGACAATTTTTCTTGAAGAAAAACTTTTAAAGAGATTTGCGTCCATTTTTAAAGCCGATACCAGTTTATGCAGATTTGCCGCAGGCGGAGGCGATTTTAAAATAAGCTGATACCTGAAGTCGTTGTCTATTTTTTCTATTGGACAAGGCGAAGGCCCCAAAATGCTAATACCGCCGTTATCGCCGCCGGCGAAAAAATCTCCCGATTTTATTTTTAAATTTATAATGTTTTCAATGCTTTTTTTTAAGTTTAAAGCGGTTTCTCTCAGAGTTTCGATATTTTTGCCGGTTAATTTCAAGGCAATTATCCTGGAATAAGGCGGATATCCGTATTCTTTGCGTATTTCAAGCTCTTTTTCGTAAAATCCTTTAATATCGTGAGCCGCAGTATGCCTTAAAAGGTAGTTATCCGGTATAAAAGTCTGAACGGCAATTTTGCCTTTGTCTGCCCCTCTGCCTGCCCTTCCTGCTACCTGCGTTAAAATTTGAAAAGCTTTTTCGGCGCTTCTAAAGTCCGGCAGATTAAGCAGGCTGTCGGCAAAAATTACTACTACGAGACCTACGTCGGGGAAATCATGTCCTTTAGCTATAATTTGCGTACCTATTAGTATGTCTATTTTTTTTTCGCGCATTTTTTTAAAAATTTCAGCGCCTGTTTTGCCTTTTTTTGCGATATCGGAATCTATTCTTTCTATTACTATTCCGTTTTTTTCGCCGTTTGAAAATAAAGATTTTACGTGTTCTTCTAATTTTTGTACGCCTATGCCGTAGGGTTCTATAGTGTCCATGCCGCATTCAGGACATAGTTTCGGAACTTTTTCTTTATGGCCGCAATAGTGGCATTCTAACATTTCCTGCGATATATCCGGATTTATTTCTGTTTTCTTTTCGTTTTTATGTTTATGGTAAACTAAAGATATGGCGCAATTTTTACATAAAAATTGATGTCCGCAGGAAGTGCATATTAAAAACGTAGAAAATCCCCTCCTGTTTAAAAAAAGCAGAACCTGTTTTTCGGCGGCAATGTTTTCCGTTATTAATTTTACGGTTTCTTCCGATAAAATTTTATCCTTAAATTCTTTTTTAGTAAGAGTTTTAAATTCGGATTTGAGATTTATCAGCTCTATATCGGGGAGCGTTTTGCCTTTAACCCTGTTTTTTATATAAATATATTCATATTTTTTTAATACGGAGGCATTATAGTAAGACTCCAAAGATGGCGTAGCCGAACCAAGTATACATACCGAGGAAGTTTTCTTGGCTATCATAACCGCAGCGTCTCTTGCGTTATAAAGAAGACCCGACTGCTGTTTATAAGAACCGTCGTGTTCTTCGTCTATTATTATAAGTCCCGGATTTTTCAGAGGAGAAAAAACTGCGGATCTGGCTCCCAGAATAAGTTTAATGTCACCGTTCATTATCCTGATATGGTTTATCAGTTTTTCTTTTTTCGATATTTTGCTGTGAAATACGGCGAAGGCGTTTTGTTTTAAAAGTTTTTCAAAACGTTTTTTTATGAGGTAAATAAACTGGTTGGTTATAAAAATTTCAGGGACGGTAATTATAACCTGCTTATTTAAAGACAGCACGTAATCTATAAGATTAAAATATACTTCAGTTTTGCCGCTTGCCGTGACCCCGTGAAGCAGGAAAGTTTTATAAAAGCCGTCCGAGATAGATTCTTTTATGAGATTTACGGCGTTTTCCTGGTCTTTAGTCAGTTCGTATCCGGCTTTTGAAAGGAAACCGTTTGCGTATTGTCCTTGCAACTTTAAGTTGCCGCGATTATTTTTTTTCAGGAAATCTTCGGCCTGTTCGGAAACGCTGGCGGAACTTTGATCGAAACTTTCGGCTTCTTCAAAGTATTTATCGAGCAGGTCGAATCGTTTTACGTCTAAAGAGGGCAAAACAGTATCAAAAACCCTGGATATATTTTCGTGATAATACGAGGCTAAAAAATTAAAAATATCTTTACGCGAATCCGTAAAAAAACTTGCCCTTGAAATACGCAATACATTTTTTAATTTTATCGGTTTATTTTGCTTTAAATTTTCTTTTTCTTCGTCATCGTCTTTTTTTACGTCGTAAATAAACCCGTAAACGGTTCTGTTTTTTAATGAAACAAGCACCGCCCTGCCTGTTTCCGCTTCGCTTTCAAAATCTTCGGGTATTATATAGGTGAACTTTATATCCGTTCCGCTTTTAGGAATTACTATATCCGCCGTCGTCATATACGACTATTATAATATAATTTTTTTTAAAGGTGTCAGATTTATTTATTCTATTACTCCCGGCTGCGTTTACAGTTTATAGTCAAAAAAAGGTGTCGGATTGATAAAATCCGACACCTTTTTTGTTTTTCCGTCTAAAGCGCGTACGGTTTAAAACCGTCGGCGCTTAGAAGACCTATTAATTTTTAAGACTTCTATCGGCAAATTTCGTTAGAAAAAGTTAATTGTTTTTACCTCCGTTTAGCGGGTATAGCTGTTTTCTGTAGTAATCCTCTTCGTTTAATTCCAATTTTCTGCCGTCATAGGCAGTGAAATACTTGCCGCCGCCAAATTCGGTTTCCCATACCTTGTCGGCAATTTTGCCGTAATTTTCTGAGTATTCGTCCATCTTGTCCTTAAGTTCCGTGATTATAGACTCTCCACCTTCCTGAGCTGCTTTTGCTCCGCCTTCCGAAACTACTTTTCTTAATATTTTCGGATGGTCTATTATCATGCATGGACGAAGTCTGTTCTTAACCCCCATCTGTTCTTTTCTGATGGATTTAAAATACATGGAGTTTAAAATTTCTTCCATAGATTTATCGAAAATATTGTCTGCTGCAAACTGGGCAAATACGCAAGGTTCTACTCCGCCGTTTGCGTTTACGTGAAGATAGACGCGTCCCCCCGAAAGGCATCCGTGAGAAAGTACGCCGTCGTTCCAGAAATCGGCAACCACTATCGGCTTTGTTTCCCTGATTTCAACTACCCTTTTTCTTCTGAAATTGCGCTGTTCAGGCGTCGGCATAAGATTTACGTCAGGCTCCCGCCCTATCGGTATATAATTAAAATACCAGCCGAGAAAAGCGCCCTGCTTAATGTAAAAATCTATAAATTTGTCGCTTACGATTAGTTCGTTGTTGTATCGGGTAGCGGTCGCCGAAAACCCGAACAGGACTCCGTTGTCTTTAAGATTATTCATAGCCGATACTACCTTTTTAAAATGTCCCTTGCCTCTTCTTTCATCGGTTTCATCCTCAAATCCCTCTACGCTTATGCATGGAAAAACATTCCCTATATTAGACAATCTTTCGGCAGTTTTGCCGTCTATAAGCGAACCGTTCGTGTATATCTGGAAATAGCAGTCGCTGTTTCTTTCTAAAATATCGAACAGGTCTTTTCTTACGAAAGGTTCTCCTCCAGATATAGTGTAAAAGAAGATGCCGAATTTTTTTCCCTCGTCTATAATCTCGTTAATTTTTTCGAAAGAAAGTTTATCGTTACGGGTATAATTTGCGGAATAGCACCCGTAGCATTTTAAATTGCAGTGCATTGTAGGGCTTATAACGTAAAAAAGAGGCGGATAAAATCCGTTTTTTTCTATAAACGCTTTCCTTCTGTCTCCGCTTAGCAAAAGAAAGTTTGAGATAAAGTTATCTAATATTCCCTGTTTTACGTTTTTAGATAAATGCGGAAATTTTCTTTTTAATCCGATAAAAATATGATCGAAAAAAATCTTTCCGGCAGGAGCCTCAAAATTATTGATTTTATCGGAAAGTTTAATTATAGTTTCATCGCTTAATTTAGGCAACACATAGTTTCCTGCAAAGTGAAATACGTTTTTTACTACGGAACTTTTAACAGACCGTTTCAACGAAGATAATCCCTCCATTTTTTCCCTCCCGATTAAAATAAAATTAATATTTTAATTATTTATAGTTCATAATTAAACGTTATATATCAATTAATTATATTAATTAAAAGAAGTTATTCGAGGTTTAAAAAAGGTAAAATATTTACCGTTTCTTATTAATATTTTATCGCAGGTATTCAAAAAGTCAAGAGCGTGTTTGCAATTTCGGTTGCAATTTTAATTTTTTTTTGGGATAATGATTAAACGTGGGGGGTTAGCTCAGTTGGTAGAGCGATGCCTTCGCATGGCATAGGCCAGGGGTTCGAATCCCCTATCCTCCACCACTTAAAACCACAGTATTTAGACTCATTTTAAGCCGTTTATATAAAAATCCACGCTCGACATATTTTCTTAATTTTACTAAAATTTAGGTAAATTTAACGAATTTTAGATACAAAACACTATCACGACTATTCGGTAATACGGGATTAATTTTAGGAGTTGCTTTAATACGAAAGCATTATATTTGCAGATATCGTTTTACAGAAGTTTTTTACGTTATTCCAATCATGCCATTTTTTATCTAGATTTTTATATTTAGCTAAATCGCTTTCTTTTAAGTCGTAAGGCAAAGGATTTGAGAGTTGAATGAGCAGTTGCATCAATGCAGATGCATTATTTTCCTGAGGATATATTTTATCGAAATCTTTTAAAGCATCTTTGGTTTTTTCGAATCCTATGTGGTCTGATAAAGCAGCAAAATCTATATAATCGCGAGCAGCATTTCTGCTGATAATTAAAAATGCTTTAATCCTTAAAATTTCCGGTTCCGTAGGAATAGTTAGCTTCTGCCCTTTATATTCCATAGTTTTAGTTTCAAGCGGTGCAGTTCTTTTTAGTTGTCTAATACCTGTTTCTATACCTTTAAAATTGCCGAGTATTAAAACAGGGGGTTTTATCCTATTAGTCTTCCAGCCGGAAACCGATTCTAACGTCTTTAATATTTCGTCGAACTTGTCTTTTAAATTATTAACTACAAAATCGGTATCGTTGGAGGTTCTGTGTTCGGCATATATTGCAGAAGCTGTTCCGCCTACCACTATGGCATCGGGCAAAATCGCATTAATCCTTGCTATATTAGAAACTACCCCTTCCCAATCATCTTTATCCTTAGGCATTTAGCGAGCCTTCTTTTAAAAATAACGCTAAATTATGCCATAAATGATATTTCTGCTCCGTCGGGTCGGAAATATAGCGTCCGGTTATTTTTAAAACATCGTCCAAAATTTCAGGGTGATTCAGACAATAATCCCTTAATTTAATCCATGAAGTTATGTCGCCCCTGGATATTATATCATCTATAGCCTCTAGAGGAAGCCCTTTTGCGATATCTACGTTTATATGACGATGGTTCATAATATCGTATGTTTTTATGTTTTCCATATTTTTATTATATCATATCTTTTGCAATAAACACTCTGCATTGAAATGCCTTAAAATAATTTCTTTATCGCTTCCGTAATAATTTCAACGGTTTTGTCCAAGCCGGCTTTAGTATGTTTGGAGCTTACGAACATTGCTTCATATTGTGAAGGCGCAATAAATAACCCTTCGTTTAACACCGAAGCGAAAAAATCTTTAAACCTGTTTGTATCGGATTTCATAACGTCGTTAAAATTGACGACGCCTCCGCCTTTTAAAAATACGGTAAGTATCGAAGAAATAGAATTTATTGTTATTTTATCGCTAAAATTTTTAAGTTCGTTTTTTAAACCGTCTATTAAATAATTTGCCGAGGAATTTGCCTTAGATACGGCGTCGTCGCTTTCTATAGCTTTTATAGTTGCAATACCGGCGGCTACGCATACCGGATTGCCCGATAAAGTGCCTGCCTGATAAACGGGTCCGAGCGGAGAAAGAAATTCCATTATGTCTTTTCTGCCGCCGAAAGCTCCTATGGGAAGTCCGCCGCCTATTATTTTGCCGAGGCACGTAATATCCGGTTTTAAGCCGAATAAACCCTGCGCTCCGCTTTTAGAAAGCCTGAATCCTGTAATAACTTCGTCGAAAATTACGAGCGAACCGTTGTCGTGAGCTAAATTTATCAAGTCGTTTAAAAAACCTTCTTTCGGCAAAACGACGCCCATGTTTGCCGCAACGGGTTCTATTATAACTGCGGCTATCCCTTTTTTGTTTGCTGAAAAAAGCTCTTTGACGGACGATATGTCGTTATAAACTGCGACCAAGGTATCTTTAGAAAGACTTTCCGTTATGCCTGCGCTTGAGGGAACGGACGTAGTCAGCGCTCCGGAGCCTGCTTTAACCAGCATAGAATCGGAATGTCCGTGATAGCATCCTTCAAATTTTATAATTTTGCTTCTTCCGGTAAAACCTCTCGCAAGCCTCAGGGCGCTCATCACGGCTTCGGTTCCGGAATTTACGAGTCTGACTGATTCTATAGACGGAAAATATTTATTTATTAAACCGGCAAGTTCTATTTCCGCTTCCGTCGTGGCGCCGAAACTGAAGCCTTCCGAAGCGGCGGACCAGACGGCTTTAACTACTCTTTCGTCGGCGTGCCCAAGGAGCATCGGGCCGTAAGACATTACGTAATCGATATATTCGTTTCCGTCTATATCGTAAATTTTATCGTCTTTAGCCCTTTTTACGACTATAGGCGATAATCCGACGGATTTAAATGCCCTTACGGGACTGTTAACGCCTCCGGGCATAAGCGATTCGGCATGTTTTACGGCATTTAAACTTTTATCTCGTTTCATTATAAAAATTTCCTTCCGTTTTTATTATTTTTTACGGTTTTTTTAGCGGCGTTTTTATCGTATTTCGGCAGATAAGGGGCAAAAAATTTAAAAACCTCCATATTCCAGCCGGGAAGTACGACGTGGCCGCTGTTTTTGGCGACGAAAAGCTTTTTCTTCGATTTAATAAGTTTATACACTACCAATGTGCCTTTAGGCGGACAGTCTTCGTCTTTAAGTCCTATGCCTATCATAACGGGAACTTTTATCCATTTTGCAAAATGTTTGGTATCTACGTAATATAAAGACCGCATAACTTTAGCTTTGTCTTCCGGATGCTTCTTTAGAAAAGCTTTAACTTCCATATAGGGACCCATTTTTGCAAGCGGCATCTGCACCGGAATATCGCTTAAAAACGGAACGTCTCCCGCCGCCGCCGTAACGTGAGGATCGATAGCGGCGTCGATTAGAGACAGTCCTCCTCCCATACTTCCGCCTGTAACAAAAATATATTTATTGTTTATATCTTTATAGTGTTCAAGAAATCTTAAGGATGCAAGGGAATCCATTACTATTTTTACCATAGAAAAACTTTTTACGTGAAGAATTCCGTTAGTCATAAGACCCGGGAAACCTGGATGGTAAACCGTCGCGCTTCTGCCGTGACCTCTTAGATCGATCGAAAGAGCCGCATATCCCCTTCTTGCAAAAAAATGCGCCCAGCCGGGCGTTCCGTAAGAACCGTAACCGTGGAGCAGAAGAACGCCTGGATATTTTTTTCCTTTGACGCCGTACGGAATTGCAAAATAGCCTTTCAGCTGAAGTCCGTCGTAAGAAGTAAGAGTTAAACTGTATGTTTCTATTTTATTTGTTTTATCGTTATAAAGCGGTCTTAAAGAATAAACGACTTTCTCGGTGCGGAGATGGGCGTACATTTTATGCCAAAATTTTTTAAACTTTTGATATCTTGTAAGTTTAATTTTAGAAACTTTTGATTTTGCAGAAGATAGCGACCTTTTGGACTGCGTTTTAAAATTTTTATATAATAGTGTTCCTGCGGCTAAAACGACAACGACTATTAATAATGTTATTAAAACGGTTTTATTTTTATTATTTGTTTTCATAATTAATTTTTTATTTTTTATATAGCAGTATATATTTATTAATATTAGTATAAAGAATCATATAAAAAGGCATCTATGAATTTAAATTTATTCAATTTATTCATAGATGCCTTTTATTTTTAATTATGTTAATTAATTTTGCTTGATGCTGCTATAAACGCTTATTTTAAAGATTCAAGGTATTCCGCAACTGTTTTTAACTGTGTCGGATTAAGGTTATGATTCGGCATCATAGTGGTCTTATTGTGAACCTTAGGGGTATTAATCTGAACTTCCAACCAGTGTATAGAGTGTCCCCTTGTTCCTTCTTTGTCGAGATTAGGACCTATCGATCCGCCTTTTCCGTTGATTATGTGGCATCCTTCGCAACCCTGAGCGTTAATAATTTTCATTGCCGCGGCTTTTAAATTTCCTGCGGCCGGTTTAGAAGCAGACGCTGTTTTTGTTTTTGCTTTTGTTTTTATTTTAGAAGTTTTTGCTGCTTTCTTTGCTGCTTTCTTAGCTTTTTTAACCGGCTTAGTAGTTGCAGCGGGCTTTTTTGCGCATCCGTAAAGACTGAAGCTTACCAATACTAAAAATAATGCAGTAAATAAAACGGTTAACCCTTTTTTTCCTTTCAATGCTTTCAATTTCTTACCCTCCCTAAATAAATTAAATTAAATTTATAATTGTTTTGCCGTATTTTGCCGTCGCATGTATGTATGGTTAATTTAACGAAGACGAAAGATAAATAAATCTTAGTTCATATTAAATATTTAATATTTGCCTTTGACTTAATCTTTCACCCGCCGCTATCGTGTATCTTATATATAATATAACTATTTTTAAATTTGTCAATAAAAATTTTAATATATAAATTTTAATATATAAATTTTAATATATTTTGGAATTATGCACTTTAAAAAGCAAAGGTTTGTATTTGTTATGCAATCTCGCTTTGTCAAGTGCATAATTCCGTATATTTTTTATACATATGTCATATTTATATCTATAATTTTTAAACCTTCCGGCAATAACGTATTTATTTTATCTTTTAAATCTGCTAAGTTCGCCGAGTTCATAGATGCGGCATGAATTTTTGCAATTCTTCCTTTAATATACAGCCCGTCGCTTTCCGACATGAAAGGTATCGGGTTGGAATAGCTAAGTTTCGGTCTCAAAACATATTCGGATTCTTTATATAAAAGCGGAATTTTTACTACCCTGAAAGTTTTAAGGAGTATTTTAACCGTTTCTAAATGTCCGAGATATTTTGCTATTCCTCTTTTGGAATATATGAAGGTTATTTCGGAAAATGGAACCGTTTTAACTTTAATATTATTATTGCCGTTAAAATTATCTAATTCTGCTCTGTTTCCGCCGGCTTCATTAATAAAAAAGGCGCCTTTATTTATACTTTTACCGTAATCATAATTTACGCCGCTATTTTCATCTGTTTCATTTTCATTGTTTTTAATATTTTTTTTATGCATTTTTATGTTTGCGGCTTTAGACGAGTAAACGGGGCTTACGGCTTTAAAATCGCATACGCCGCATAAATAGCATATTTTTCTGCAGTTTTGAGTAGAAAGGTCTTCTATATCTGTTTCGAAATTAAAATAATAAATAGACCTTGCGTTCTGCATGCAAGATTTTTTATATTCTTCTTTCAAAAATTTTTTATCGACCATAATATATATGAAATCCCACGGGAGCGGATCGTTTATTTTTTTTTCCTCGTATAAATATTTAAAATAACCTTGATAATCGATTTCGCCGCCGTCCACGTTTTCGTTTTGATTCCAGTTTTCGTTTTCAAGCGCTTTTATCCACGCATTATAATTGAAAAGCCTCGACTCGCTGTCGTAAACCGCTCCCGATTTATACGCCTTATATATAATTTTAGAAGTAAATTCATCCCCTCTCGATATCAGCGCTTCTATAAAACTGACCTTGGGGTCCTGATATTTAAAATTTACGTTAAGAGGTTTCAATATCTTTTTTAAATAATTTATTTTAAAGTTAAGATTTTCTTCCCGTTCCATAGGAAACCACTGAAAAGGGGTATGCGGTTTAGGTACGAAATTATTTACGTTTACTGTAACGTTAAGCCCTTTTGCGACGCTTTTTATTTTTACTATTAAAGCGGCTATCCCGTCCAAGTCGGCGATTCTTTCAAAAGGAAGACCTATCATAAAATAAAGTTTTAAAGACTTATAGCCTTTTTGCGAAAGCCCTGCGGCTTCATTAAGAAGATCCGTTTCGGATATATTTTTGTTTATTATATTTCTCAGCCTTTGGGTTCCTGCTTCCGGAGCCAGAGTAAAATTTGTTTTTTTGACTGCGGCGGTTTTTTTAAGTATATCTTCGCTTAAAGAGCCTATTCTCATAGACGGAAACGACATCGATATTTTCTCTTCGGAGGTTAATTCGGCTAACTCGGAAAGCAGCGGTTCTATTTCGGAATAATCTCCCGTAGAAAGCGAAGAGAGCGATATTTCTTCTAAACCTGTCGTATGAAGTCCGTGTTTTACGGCATTTAATACGGTATCTTTTTTTCTTTCCCTTACCGGTCTGTAAATGTAGCCGGCCTGACAGAACCTGCATCCGGAAGAACAGCCCCGCGCTATCTCGACGGCAAGCCTGTTGTGAACTGTTTCTATAAGCGGTACTATATGCTTATTTATATAATAAGTATGTTCGCTTTTATTTTCGATTTGCCCGCCGTTTTCAAAATTAAAAGTATTAAATTCATTAAGGTTATCGCAATTATTAATGTTATAGTTTAAATCTATATCGTTAAGTAACGATTTTTTTACTGTTTTTGAAATTCCTGGCACATAAACGCCGCGTATTTCGGCAAGTTTTCTTTTAACGTAATCTCTGTAGTCCGATATATAGACAGAACCGGATTTAAGTTCGTTTTTTGCCTTCAATACGGTATCGCATACCTCAACCGTGGTAATTTCGCCGTCCCCTATTATAAAAAAATCCATAAAATCGTTTAACGGCAGAGGGTTAAAAGCGCAGGGCCCGCCCGCCCCTATAAAAGGAAAGTCCGCTCCGGTTCTGTCTTTGGAAAATAACGCAATGCCGGAAAGCTCAAGCATTAACAATATATTAGTATAGGATAGTTCATACTGCAGGGAAAAACCGGCTATATCGAAATTTTTAATTTCTTCGAAAGATTCTAAAGAAAATAAAGGAATATTATTCTCTTTAAGTTTTGCGTTCATATCGGGATAAGGCAGGTAAACCCTTTCGCATGCAATGTAGTCGAGGGAGTTTAAAATATCGTATATTATTCCCATTCCTATATGGCTCATGCCGAGTTCATAAAAATCCGGAAAAGCCAAAGCAAATTTTAAAGGGATATTTTCGATATCTTTTACGGTAGTTCCGGTTTCCAAACCCAGATATCTTACCGGTTTTTGGACGAAAGGCAGGACGCCGTCGTTTAGTTTGCCGTATAGTTTATGGTTTGTTTTCATGTTTAGATTGTAATTTATTATCATTATACAATATTGCGGATAAAAAATTAACGGAAAAATTAAAATAAAATAATAAAAATTATGAATAAAATTATATTGATTTATAAGGAAAAATAATCGTATAATGGTGCATATGAATAATACGATCCAGCTTATAGTAATTGCAATAATTCCGGTTTTATTCGCCATTATACTTCACGAGGTCTCACACGGCTACGTAGCGCATATTTTCGGCGACGATACCGCTAAAAACGCCGGCAGGCTTACGCTTAATCCTATTAAGCATATCGACCCGTTCGGGACGATACTTCTTCCTTTATTATTAATTTTGGTGGGTTCACCGTTTTTATTCGGCTATGCAAAACCTGTTCCGGTAAATTTTAACGGCTTAAAAAATCCGAAAAGAGATACGGGATTCGTTGCGGCTGCAGGACCGGCGACTAATTTTATCCTTGCTTTTATATGTTTTGTTTTTTTAAAGGTTATACTTTTTGAATTTCCGGTTATGAATTTATATCTTGCGTACTTTATAAGCCATCTCCACTTTCAGGCAGTCCACGGCGCCCCGGTTTTTAAATTTTTCGTTTATCCGGTAACTTTTATGCTTTTTATCGGTATCATGATAAATATAATACTCGGAACTTTTAATTTGATACCTATTCCGCCTTTGGACGGCGGCAGGATAGCCGTCAGTCTTTTACCTGAGCCTTTTTCAGGCTATTTAAGCAAGTTAGAACCTTTCGGCATATTTTTAATTTTAATACTGCTTTTGATAGATCCGGGCAATTTTTTAGTGGTTTCTTTTAACTTTATAGTAAACGATATAGTTTTAAAAAATCTTTATTTTTAACTAACCGTCTTTCTAAGCAAATAAAATGTAAGGAAAAGGTGTCTGATTTTATTTTCAAATACGTAACGGTTGATTAACATAGAATTTATTTCGGAAAATTAATCCGACACTTTTTTAAGTGTCATTGCGAGTCGCGAAGCGACGAAGCAATCTCGCTTCTCTATATAGTATTTATAATTATGCAGTCGATTAAACGGCAAAATCCCGTAACAACTTCTTTAAATTCCTTTTATCCCAAAGTAAATATAGAAGCCTACAACGGACCATTAGACCTGCTTTTAACTTTAATTAAAAAAAATAAAATCAATATATACGATATTCCTATAGTTGAAATTACGAATCAGTATTTGGAAGCAATAGGCATAGACGAAAAAAGCGGACTTTTGACTCAGGAAGGAGATGCGGCGGACGAGATGAACGGCGGCGGCACCCTAAATTTAGATTCCGGCGGGGATTTCATAGTGATGGCGGCGCAGCTTATATATATTAAATCTGTAATGCTTCTGCCGAAACGCAATGCCGAAATAGGCGAAGACGATGACGGAGACATGGAAGATCCGCGAGCCGAACTGGCAGATATGCTTTTAGAGTACAAGAAAGTTAAAGAAGTTGCCGAATTTTTAAATAACCGCCCTATACTTGGGCGCGACGTTTTCGGAGTTAAAATTATTCAAAACGGTAATGATGAATATGAAGACGAAAACGGCGTTCTTATTACGCAAAATCTGAATAAAAACAACGGGGTCGTTTTTGAAGCAAATATATTCATACTTTCTAAATATTTTTACGATAAAATAAAGGAAGCCCAAAACAGGATAAGCGTATATGAAGTAGATAGAGAAAACTTTTCCGTAAAAGAAAAAATAATAGAAATAATGGAGAAATTTAGCGATAATATTTATTATTTCGATAATTTTAACGCCGCAGGCAATACCGATGCTATTGCGCATACGGGAAATATAACTTTCGGAGTAATAGTAAAAAACAGCCGCACCAAAGATGAATTTTTTACGTATTTTCTTGCGGTATTAGAAATGGCAAGACTCCTACTTATAACCATAGACCAGTTTCAGTTATTCGGCGATATATACATTGCTCCCGTTTCCGGCAGTCTCGATACGTACCGTTCAAAAATAGCCAGCATGAACTAATTTAATAGATTAATCGTCGTTGGAAATAGCCAATTCTGCGGTTTTTCTGTTTAATATGCGGTATTCGCCGGAAGGAAGGTCTCCAATATAAAGTCCGCCTATTCTTACTCTTTTCAGCATTAAAATCTTAAGATTAAAAAACTCCATAAGGCGTCTTATTTCACGATTTTTTCCGTGGGTTAAATCAACCGACAGTATAAATTTATTAGGATTTTTTCTTACTATTCTTACGTAGTCCGGTTTTAAAAGACCGGTTTCTTCAAGTCTGACGCCTTTTTTTATCCTGTTGAAAAGGTCGGCGGTCAGCTCGCCTTTAACTTCTACTATATAGGTTTTTAATACGTCGAACTTAGGATGGGTTAATTTATATGAAAAATCGCCGTCGTTGGTAAGTATCAGCATGCCCTCGCTCATAAAGTCAAGCCTTCCCGCCGGAAATATATGCTTGTATTTCAAGGTTTCTTTCTTAACTAATTCCATGACGGTTTTAAAGCCTTCTTCCGATTTTACGGCGGTAATATAACCTTGAGGCTTGTTAAGCATTATATAAATTTTAGGTTCTTCTTTAAATTTAATTTTTTTGCCGTCAACGGAAACTTCGTCGCCCGGTTTTACCGAGACGGCGAGTTTATTTATTTTTTTTCCGTTTATGACGACTCTGCCCTCTTCGATAATTTCGTCGGCATTTCTCCTTGAAACGCCGGTATGCATAGCTATAAATTTATTCAGCCTTGTTTCTGCTGTTCCTGCGTCGGACTTAGGTGAGACTGACCTTGCTTTTAGGATTTTACTATTACTATTACTATTAGTCGATTTAGAAGCATCGGTAGATTTGCGAGTATGATTAGAGGGCTTAATTGACTTAGAAATATTAGAATTTATTTTTTTTTCTTTTGTCAAAATACTATTCCCTCCATTTGGGTCGAAGCCTGAGCATAAAGCTTCATAGGAATCCGCCCCGATAGATACGCAAGCCTTCCGGCTTCGACTGCTTTTTTCATGGCATCGGCCATATTAACAGGATTAGCGGCTCCCGCTATCGCCGTATTAATAAGAATGCCGTCTACGCCGAGTTCCATGGTTTTACACGCATCGGAAGCCGTTCCTACGCCCGCGTCCACTATTATGGGAACGGAAACGGTTTCTTTAATTATTTTTATATTGTAAGGATTTCTTATGCCTAAACCGGAACCTATAGGCGAAGCAAGAGGCATAACTACCGGACATCCTATATCTTCAAGTTTTTTTGCAAGTACCGGGTCGTCCATCATATAAGGCATAACGGTAAATCCTTCTTTTACTAAAATTTTTGCCGCTTTTAACAGTTCTTCGTTGTCGGGATACAGTGTCTTTTGGTCGCCTATTACTTCCAATTTCACGAGGTCAGTTCTGAAAACGTCTAATTCTCTTGCAAGCCTCAAAGTGTTTACCGCATCTTCCGCCGTGTAACAGCCTGCGGTATTCGGCAGAAGAATATATTTATCCAAGTCTATATAAGACAGTAAATTTTCTTTGGCGTTAAAATCAATTCTCCTAACCGCAACGGTTATTATTTCTGCGCCTGAAACATCAGCCGCCTCTTTCATCGTTTGAAAATCGGGATATTTTCCCGTTCCTATAAGCAGCCTCGATTTAAACTCGTATTTTCCTATCTTTAAAATATCTTTGTCTTTTTCCATATTTTTTAAATCATCCTCCTATTTTAAATTTATAATAAATAAATCTGACACCTTTAAAAATACAACATTTATCCGCCGGGGGCGATAGTTACCATGTCTATTTTGTCGTTCTCGTTTAACTTGAATTCTGCGTAAGAACTTTTTGAAACTATTGTTTTATTAACCGCTACCGCCGTGCTTTTTATATCAAGTTTTAGTTCGTCGATTAATTTTTGAATAGTAATTCCGTTTTGTTCTATGTTGTATTCGTTTCCGTTTAATTCGATTTTCATAAAATTTTATTCTATATTTTTTAAATTTCTATCGGAAAAGTCAGATTAATTTTCCGTGAACCACCCCGTCGGCCTTTGGCCGACACCCCTCCTTAAAAAGGAGCGGAGCTAATACTGCGCTGCCCATTGCATTATTTTTATAGATATAATTATATACGGTATCTCGTCTGATAGGAATTTTGCCGGCTTGTTTTATTAAATTTATAATTTCGTTTTCCTCTAAAAATTCTCCGAATTTACCGCCGGCGCTTTTAGTTATATTTTCTTCCATTAAAGTTCCGCCGAAATCGTTAATGCCGCATTCCAGAGATTTTAAAGCCGCAGGCACCCCTATTTTAGGCCAGCTGGTCTGAACATTTTTAAAGTTGTCCAAAAATATCCTTAAAATTGCATAAAATTTAAACACTTTTTTTTCGTGCACTATTTCTTTTCTATATATATCATCATTATCTGCATTATCTATCATCCTATCTTTTCTATCTATCTTGTCCATCGACTTTCCTAAAGACGTTTTAGGCGAAATAAACGGCAGAGCGATAAATTCGGTAAATCCTCCGGTTTCATCCTGTATCCGTCTTATAATGCTTAAATGATAAGCAAGGTCATTGCTTGATTCTATATGTCCGAAAAGTACCGTAGCCGATGTTTTAACTCCAAGCTTATGCGCCGTTTTTATTATTTCGACCCACTCCGCCGTATTTATCTTTTGCGGACATATCTTTTTTCTGGTTTCTTCGGCTAAAATTTCGGCAGCGGTTCCAGGCATTGAATTAACGCCGCACTCAACCAATTTTTCGATAACCTGCGCATAAGCCGTTCCCGTCATGATAGACAGTTCGTAAATTTCCTGCGGCGAAAAAGCATGTATATGAAGTTTAGGAAAATTATTTCTTACAGTTTTAATTAAATTAAAGTAATAATCGGGATTATTTTTCAATTCCGGATTTATCCCGCCGGTTACGCATATTTCGTCAATGCCGATGCTTTCTACGCCCTCAGAAATTTTCTCGATTATCTTATCGTAATCTAATAAAAAAGCGTCTTTTGAATTTTTTGTTCTTTTATATCCGCAAAATCTGCAATTTAAACTGCAAATATTCGTGAAATTAATATTTCTGTTAACGACGTAAGAAACTTTATCCGAATTAATTCTTTTATTCAGCGTATCGGCGGTAAAAATAATTTCCCCGGCTGCTTTCTCGTCTTTATTTTCGAGTAAAATAAGCAATTCCTCGTTATCGAGCCTTTCTCCCGATAAAGCTTTTTGCAAAATATCGCCGGTTAATATTTTATCTGTTTTATTATTCGATTGATAATGCATTTAGTATATCTGTATATATTCCAATATATCTTGATGTTTTGCAATAAATTAATCGCTGCCGCAATAATTCATCGATTAAAATAAATACGCCGAACCTGAAGAAAAGCTATAAATATATAGCTTTTAGGAAGAAAAACGCCGGAAAGAAATAATAAATGCGAAAAATAGTTTCTTCCCTACGACGGCATTATCCGTATCAGGTTCAAAGGGTTGCGTGCTTTAACGGCTACGCTCTCAGCCATAGTTCAATATACGGCACCCCTGTTTTTATTTCGATATAGATAAAATAAAAACTTAATAAATTATACCATTATTACTTTATAATTCCAACTAAAAAACTTCTTTTTTTATTGTTATAAACTTTTACGCATGAAACTTCAACCGTTAAAACGCCGCGTTTTGCTTTTAAAGGAATAAAATCGTAAGACAGAAAAACGGATTTTTTAATATGCCCGAATGTTCCCGTTCTTTTATTTATAAACTTTTCCGCTTTTTTTGCAGGAACTTTTAAAAAATTAAATTTTCCTGCGTTTTTATAAACTATCGTTAAATTTTTGGAAAAATAATATATATTTCCGTGCTCTATTTTTACGAAATTTATATTCCTGTCTATTCTCATGCCGTTCATTATAACTTTATTTTGATTGCGGTACGTTAAATAGAAACCGCCTTTATTTATTATATAGCCTCCGAGCGATGCTCTTACGTAATTTTTAAAATATTTTACGGAATCGACGTATTCCATAAGTTTATTTAACCTTGCTTTATCTTTCGAATATAATTTATTCCATAAAAAAACGTTATTCCTGTCATGCTTATACTTTGCCGGATTTACTATTTTTATATAGGTTATTATATCGTTTTTATTTATAGCCTGTCCTTGCGCTTTTAAATAAAGCGCATAAATTATAGGATTTGAAGCGTAAACTCCGCTGCATGCCGTGCTGCCGTTTCCGTCGGCAAAAGACTTAATTGCTGACACAGGATTAAAATTAAGAAATAAAATTGCCGATAGCGCTAAAATTAATAATAACGAGGCGTTAAAAATAGACGTGCCTTGTTCAAACGTTTTATCCGCAGTCATTTTATGCTCCTTTGCTTTATATAATTAGTATTAGTATTAATTTTTAATTATTTTTTAAATGTTCAATGAATTTACTTAATTTTAATAAACTTTATTATAATTTGTCAAATCAAATAATAACAACGTATATTTTTACCGTTTCTTAGTTATTTTAATAGCCTTCTGTAATAATTATAATACTTATAAACACGCATAATATAAATCTCCGTCTGCCGGTACGGCGGTATGATAAATTTCCGGCGATTTTTAACATATACCGTGCGGACGGAATCGGGACCTGCGTTATAACAGGCTAAAGCGGGAACTGGTCTGAAACCGAAGCGTTTAAGGCAGTAGTGCAAATACTTTGCTCCGGCTATAATGTTCGATTCGGGATTTTCTACGTCTATGCCCATTTCTTCGCCGGTTTTAGGCATTACCTGCATAAGTCCTACTGCGCCTTTCGGACTTAACGCCCTTATATTAAAACCGCTTTCGGCTTTCATAACCGCTATAAAAAAAGAAAGAGGTATGCCGTATTTTTTTGAAGCGTAAACTACGGTTTCGGCTAATTTTTCTTGATTTAAACCGTCGGCATAAGCCGGACTTGAAGAGTTTATAAAATTTATCAAAAAAATCCCGAATAAAGCTGAAAAAACAAAAAAAGAAGCTGAAAATCTTTTGATAAACTTTTCAATAAAATTTTTGCATGATATTAATAACATTTTCTGTACCTAAAATTTCACAAAACTGCCGACGGAAAAGGTGTCGGATTAATTTTTAGCAAACAACTTTCTATTTCTGATTGACTATTCAGTATTCTGAAAATAAAATCCGACACCATTTCCTCATGGCACCTCTTCCTCATTAAGCACTTTCGGCAATATTAACCTGAATGTTCATAATCTGACGGGCAGTTTTATAAATTTTATTCCACCGTAACCGTTTTTATACAACGCTTCTATAAACAAAACCGTTTTACGCAAATCCGGTTTGTTTCCACGATTTTTATTTTTTGAAATACAGATAAGTTTTCCGTTAATTTTGCTTAATCCGGATAAAACAAAGTAATTTTTATTTCCGCTTTTTTTAATATTTAATCTAAAAGGTATTTCGATATATTTATTTTTGACTGATTTTTTTAAAAGCAAAGGCTTATATCTTAGGGACGATTTATTAAAATTAGACAGCGAAAACGCAATAATTTCCAAAATACCTTCGTATCTAACTCCGGTTATCTTTAAAACTATTTTGCCGCCGTCGGACTTGACGGTTTTGTCTAATTTAATAAATAGCGGCGTTACTTCTTTTTCTTTTTGGTTTAATGGAAAGGCAGCAGCAGTTTTAGTTTTACTTTTTTTATTAGTGTTTTTAAATATCCCAGATTGGGCTTTCATTGTCTTTATGTTTGTATTATTAATATTGTTTATATTTTTCCCGGTTTTATTTTTAATACAGTATTCTCCTATCATAAAAGAAGGTTTGATATAGTAATTATTTGAGCCGGTTTGCTTATTTACAGCCTTATGCTTATCATTATTTCTATCCTTATGCCTGTACGTTTCTAAATAATCTAAATTCTTAATTTTTTTTCCGGATACTTTATTTAATTTTAAAGAATAGTATAATGCGTTGTTTTCCAGCGTCTCTTTAAGCTTTGCGTCTTTTTCATTATAGCCGGTTTCTTCATTTTTTTCTAAAAAAACACCATTTGCGGCATTACCGCTTCTGCCGTTATTATATGAATAGGCAGAATTATTGCTAAATAAAAAATTTGAAGCGCATCCGGAAAGAAAAAATTGTAAGGACAAAATTAAAGCAAAACATAAAATATATATCTTTAATTTAATAAATTTTTTGCTAATTATTATGTCTATATATTTGTTTTTCATGATTTCATTTATTTTTGATTAAGATTTTTATATATCAATTACGGGTTAATGCCGTTAATTTTTAATTTAATTAATCTTTTCCTGTATATAATATGAAATGAAAGCCTCATATTTGTGCATCCTGACGATTGAGCCGAATACCGGCCGCCTTTTGACCCGCTATCATCTCCTTTTTTAAAAACTATTACGTTTTTTATTATTTTATAAGGCATATAGTATTTATTATGCGGCGTTTTATTTATAGCCGGAATTTCTTCCAGTTTATCGGGAGTATATCCGTTGAAAAAATTCCCGCCGTATTCTTTGTAAAGATAAACGTTTCTGACGAAAAATTTTCTGTTTGAATTATTGGTCAGCTGGTACTGCAGATAATAAAAATCCTTAATTCTGCTTAAGGAAATCGCGGTCAGCGTTATCCCGTCTTTTGTAACGGACTTATTAATTTTTTTTCTGTTTATCATAAGTATAAGATCCATAACATTGTGTTTTTCTTTCTCTAATTCTTCGGCTTTTTTGTTCAAAAGCGATTCCCGTGTTTTATATTTTTTTAACAAAACAATTTTTAATCCGTCTAATTTATTTTTTACGTAGTTCTTGACGAAAACGTTTTTTATAGTGTTTGCGATGTTTAAATTATACGTGACGGATTTAGCGTTCCTTATCCTCAAAAGCACGTTTATAAGTCCGTATTTAGTGTATATTTCAAGATTGCTCGTTGCTTGATAGTCGTACGTAATAGGTTTTATGAAAATCTGCCTGCCTACTATCTGTTCCGAAAAAGCTCCGGTATTACCGAGCGCCATATCCATGGGTATAACCGGCAATGTTATAACGGAGACGTATCCGGGAGCAGTATTTAATTTATAAATTATGCCGGATTTTATCCTTAATTTATGCACCCAGAGTTTTTTCTTCAGCGTATATTTTTTTAACGCCGAATAATTTACTGCAAACGAAGGTTTGGCGGCAAAACTTATATAATATGCCGGAAATAAAAATAAGAAAAAAAGCATTATGCTATAAAAGTTTATGAAATAAATATATATACTTACATTATTATATTTCAATTTAAACTTTAATTTATAATTATAATTTTTTTTCAAAATATTTCCTCCTTTTTATCTGCTTATATTTTTGTTACGGTTTCATGCCGTTTTCTTCGTTATTGCCGTTATATTTTTCTAATTTATTAAACATTTTGAGTTTCGAGCCGCTGACCCTTATTTCGAAAATTCTTACGTATAAACCGTGAAGTCCTGCTAAAAACAAAAACAGATTTAAACCGTATAATATTACGACCGCAGGATAAAGTTTAAAAGAATATGCTATAAAAAAATAAAATGAATTTATCCAATACTTAAAGTTCGGATTAGTAAAATAAAAAAGGCCGAATAATCCGCTGAATACCAGAAAAGCTATTTCAATAATATCTAAATCGTCCCCATGCCCTCTTCCGTTTCCGCCGTAACCGTAATTACCCATACAATTCTTCCTCAAACCAGCTCTTAGTTTTAGGCCGGTATATAGGATGCAGATATACTATGCCGGGCCCTTTTACTTCGCCGCCCGAATAAACCCTGTAAACGGACTGATTTAATTTTAAATTCGCAAAACCGTCCGTATCGAACGAGGGCATTTTTTCATAAGTTTTAGTCGTTCCCTGCGAAATCGTATTGTCATCGGAAAGCAGTTTTCCGATATAAGGGTTAAAAACCGCCCTGTCGTCCTGCTCTGTTATATTTTCGGTAATTTTAAGCTTATACTCCTTATCGCAAATTTTAGAAGCTTTTTCCCTTGAATAATCGTCGCTTAGCGCAAGCCAAATAGTCGATCTTATGTTTCCTATCAAAGAATTTAATTTTTCTTCGGAGCCGAGTTTCAGTTTTAAAGAGCTGTAGCTTTGGGTTAAAACTATATTCACCGCTTTAGACTGTCTGCATCTTGCGAAAAATTCCGCGTCAGATTCGATATCGCCGGAAGTCACGTAATTCTGATATTCGTCGCATATAAACAAGACGGGCCTTTTTGTATTTACTTTGTCGTCTATTACGGACTTGTAAACCCTGTTTAAAACCGTCCTGAAGTAATCTAATTTCATCATTATGCCTATAATCTTTCCGGTTAAACCGTATTTCGATTCGGGCATGTTCAATATAACTATTTTTCCGGAATTAACGGCTTCATGAAAGCCGGGAAAATTAAGTTTTTCCTGAGGCGCGCAGAATGTATCTTTAAAAACGGGCTTTATAAAATCGCTGCATACTCTTAAAGATTCGCTTTTTATAATACCTTTAGTCCTTTCGTCGAGGCCGGCGTAATCCGCTCCTGCAAAATAAGATACCGTTAATTTGAGTTCGTTTAGGTAAGTTGCGGTTTTGTTAGATTTTATTCTTATTAAATTTTTGGCGTAATCTATAATGTTGTTCAGTTTATTATCGTCAGACAATATTTCGTAAATATCGCTTAAGGTGGCGTAATCCATGCAAAGCCTTATTATATTTAGCGAATTTGCCAGAAGATTAATGGATTTGTCTTTCCAGAAACTGTCCTGCCTGCCGTCGTTAGAATTCATATTTTCTAAAACGGAGTATAATCTTTCAGCTATAATCTTTGCGTCAAGCTGCGGATAATGTATTGGATTAAAGTAATATCCCGAACCGGGTTTGATGATAACAATATCTTCGCCTCTGCCGTTGCGCTTCAATATTGAAACGGCTTCTTTCCAAAAATCGCCTTTAACGTCCAATATCAGCCCGCCTATTTTTTCATCCTGAGAACCGCTTTTGTATTTAGCCATCTGATCTAAAAAAGGATATGCGCAGGCGGTAGTTTTTCCGGTACCGGTTGAACCGAGTATAAGTATTCCCGTATAAAGCCCTTTTGCATCCATAGTAAGCCAGTCCGGTTTTTCTTTTCTGCTTCCGTCTTTTTCGTGCAATTCTCCTATAACGAGCTGAAGTTCATTGCTTTCCGGCCAAATCATAGCGCCGGTATTTTTTGATTTTTTACCGTTATATAGTTTATTTTTATTTTTTTTGTCTTCGTCCGGTTTAAAATATAAATATTTATTAAAAACTATATTGGACAAAGTGTATGACGACGCAAACCACGTAGTTAAAGGAATAAAAATAAACACAAGTTTGACTTCTTTAAAATAAGCAAAATAACAGGATATTTTTCCGTCTAAAAAAAATCCGGACATCAGAAACAGATAAATCATTTCCGCGGCAAAAATCACGCCGGAAACCGACAGCTTGACGATAAAAGCTCCGTTTTTTTTGCCGTTTTTCATGATTTCAATAACCTCCCGACTATGTTTCTTACGGCTCTTATATCGGAATAATATGTCCATAAAGAAGGCTCTATCATTTTTAAATCTTCAATCGCAACGTAATGTCTTTTATTTAAAACAGCCGCCGTTTTTAAAATTTTAACGGTTTCGCGCCATCTTCTGTCGGAAACTATAACCTGTTTATTTTTTAATTCTTCTCTGATTAAATACATTTTGTTTAAAATATCCGCGCTTATTTCTGCGTTTTCGGCAGCTTTACTCAGAATAGCTATGTCTTCCCTGCGCAAAAAACCTCCGCCTCCGTCTTCCGTTTTTCTCTTCCCCGCCGATTCTCCTCCTTCTTCACCGTCTATTGCCCCTTTATCTTCTGCGGCTATCCCTGTCGTTTTTTCTCTTTTATAAGTTTCGGTTTTTTCAATATCTCCGTATATATCCCAGTCTTTAAGCCCAAGCAATTTCTTGAAATTTTCTTCGCTCCTTACGGACAGAATTTCCATCCTGAATAAAAATCTGTCGTAAAGAGGCAAAAGATTTGAATCGGAAGACTTATCCGGCCTTTCGTTAGACGACGCGAAAAGGCTTATTAAGGGAATTTTAACAGGCTCGGAGTTTCCGTAATACATTACTCTTTCGTTCATTATAGAAAGCAATGAATTTAACGTAGAATGCGGACCTTTAAAAAATTCGTCTATCAAAGCTATATCGCAGTTGTCGATGCCGATTTTATTTCGGCTGCGCCCGTTGCGCCTTTCACCGGTACTTTCGCCTGCACACGTACTTGCCCCTAGAATTGCCTCCGATACTGTGTCTGCACCTGCATATTCGTAAGAAAGAAGTTCGTCTATTCGCGTAGCCGGCGTCATCTGAAAGTCGAAAAATTTTAAACCCTTTACCCTGCCTGCAAGCGCTTTTAAAACAGCGGTCTTTGCAAGCCCCGGTCCGCCTATCAATATTGAATGTTTTCTCGAAATAACGGATAAAACTATCATATCTACGGCGTTTTTTCTTTCCAGAAAGCTTGCATTTAAACCGTCCTTTATAGCGTCTATTTTATCTACTATTCTATATAGCTGTTCGTTCATAATTTTAAATTGCAGTCAATATATTATACTATTTGCAGTCATTGCGAGCCGCGAAGCGGCGAAGCAGTCTTATTGTTTTAGACAAAAAGCTAAGATTGCTTCGCTAACGCCCGCAATGAAAAATTATTAATTGTTGTTCACATAGAGCGGTCTTAAAAATATTATCTTAATCGGCGTACCCGCCGGCAAAGTTATGCTTATGTTTTGTTGATTGGACTGCGCATAACCGTTAAGTCCGTTTTCCGCGGCGTTAAGTTCGTTCTGTGCGACGTTTTGCCGAACCTGATCCTGAAAAGTATAAGGAATGGAAGAGTTTACGCCAGATCCGCCTCCGACGAAAATAGAAGCCGCGCCGACTATGCCCTGCGCTATCGAAGTTAAGATATTTCCGGCATAATGATTATGAACATCGCCTTTTACGCCTCCGGAACCGTCCGGCATCATAGCTATAGCGTCTATAGACAGAGATTTTCCCGATTGTTCTATGATTTTATCGAAATTAATATTAAGCCTGCTTAAAGAATGCTTTACGCTTACCGTTCCAAAAAATTCCGCTCCTTTTTTAAAAACCGCTTTGCCGTCCGAATAATAACCCGAAACGGCTGCCGCTATAACCGGAACGGACGTATTATAGGAAAAAATTTTATATTTCGTATATGCGTTTATTACGGTGCCTTGCGGAACGGCTGTTTCGGAAGAAACGGATTTAAGTTGAGAGCCGTTGCTTTCCGGTCTGCCGTCTAAAGCATCTAAAGATTTCAAATTTGAAGAACTTCTTTTTTTAACTCCTCTTTCTTCGTCTAATATATATTTTCCGTAGCTTGCTTTTATAAAAACTACGGTTTTTTTGGTTATCTGAGCCGCCGAAGCAGTTTGGCGGCTTGCAGCGTATGTTCTATTTCCGCCGTATCCTTTCGAATTAAATTTTATATGCCTGTTCAAATTGTCCGCCTCCTTTTTAAATTTTGTGTTAAACTTTTTTAAGCCGTTTTTCCCTCTACTCTTAACGCCTGTATTATCGGCTTCCGGCGGTTGTCTGCTTTTGCCGTTTTCGCTGAAAACCGAAGGCGAAAACATTTTTTTATCGTTTATAACCGTATTGTCTTTTACAATTTTTTTAAATTTTTTTTCAGGTTTTCCGCTAAATATATATTTTAAAAACAGCAAAGAGGCAATTAATATAACGAAAATTATCAGCGGTAATTTAAAATAGCGTAAAAAATCTTTGCCGGATAATTTTTTGGGAGCTGCAGGACTTGAGTTGTAGATATCTTTGCCGCCGTCCGCATTTTCATTGCTATTTTCTGCGCCGCTTTCAGCCCCGATTTTATTTCCGCCCCCATCAACGTCTCCGATTTCGGTTTCCTCTTTGTTTTCGTTTATATTTTTGCCGTCATTTTCCAAGTCTTCTTCTCTTATCACATTAGAATCGTTAAAATTTTTAAACACGGGCTACGCTCCTCCAAGTTTTAAACTGCTGAAATAAACTACTTCCAAACCGAAAGGATACTGAATGCTTCTTTTTACTCTTTTGAGAATCAATTTATCTTCGTAAGCGGCCGCATTTTTAACGGAAGTATCGGAATTGGATATTACGGTTCGTATAACGTAAAGTTTTAATTCGTCGTGATTTACGGTCTGCTTAATTAACTTTATTTTTTTAAATTTTATCTTTGAAGTAATATCCGCTTTTTCCATTTTTTGAACGAATCTGCTTCTTATAATAGCGCGAAGCGTTTTTTTGCCGTATGTTTCCGACATTTTATTTAATGCGCGCGAAAGCTCCGTTTTTATCATTATCGAATTAAATGCCGTAAATTCCCTGACGAAGCTTTTTGAAAAATATGTAATTTCACCCATTCCGGTTTTATTATTAAACGGCAGGTTCCTCAAAATTTTTGCGTTTCCGACGGAATTAACCCTTATGACCACAGGAATCCTGTTTGCTTTATAAGTATAAAAAGCCGTCGATAAGGACGCCAAAGTAATTAAAGACATTAAGACTATTACTATTTTTAGAGTCGCATTCTGGGCTTCCAAATCGCCCCATATCTCGTAAAACAGCCTTCCGTTTCTTTTTTTATAACCGTCTTTATAATTAAACAGATTAGACATCTTGCGCCCTTTAATTTATTTTTTATTTAATTAATTCTCTATCTTACGATACCGAAGCAATTCCTACCGATACTATTTTAGATTTTACGCTTTTAATTTTTTCGTGGGCTTCTCCGCTTATTCCGTCGAATAATTTTGCGACTAAAAACGGAACCGAAACGTTTATAAATATCATTACGATAAAAACGGTTATAATCTCCGCAAAAGTAAACAACCCGAGAATATTGCCTATTCCGCTTCCGGTAGAAGGCATATCTGCGGATTCCATTTTGCTCAATATAGTAAAAAAAATAAGCTGTTCGAGGGCTGCCATAACGCCCCAGAACGAAATCTCGACGAACATCTTAAACCATTTGCCGAATATACCCCTCATATAAGGTATAGCTTCAAATCCGAGTATTATCGGACACAACGAAAACAAAAGCCCAAGGAAGACAAGCTGTATCAACGCCATAAAAAGCTGTATAGCAAGATAGATTATATTAAACAAAAACCATACTATACCCATAAGAACAGCTCCGGTTATCGCATGCATAGCGCCGGCAAGCCATGAAACGGGATTAATATTCCAGCCGCTTTTTACGGAAGCGGTGCCGTTCGAAGAAACGGTCGGAATCGAAACCGAATGAAGGCTGCCTGAAATGGAAGACACTATCTGCGAAACCGACTGCCCTATTCCCAATATGTTTTGTTTTATAAGATAAAGCTGAATTTTATCGGCTAAAGTCAATATAAGCTGGGCAAAATTAGACTGCCCCGTCTGCTTCCAAGAAAGAAAGCCTATCGCTATCAGCGCCGTTCTCAAAAATAATCCGTAATAATTAAAAGCGGCTCCGGTTAATTCCGCGCGGTACCCTTCGAAAAAAGAAAGTACTATTCCAAGAGCAAATAAAAAATAGAACATATAAGTAACAAAAGTACTAAGTTCGGAATCGTTATTTAATGCAGGCGGAATAGAGTCGATTGATAGCATGCTTAAATCTTCGCCGTTTTTAAGTTTCGATATAGAAAGGGCGGATTCGTTTAATTCAGTATTATTCGACTGCTTTCCTCCCTTTTTTGAAGAAGCGGCCGAAGCCGGCGGATTAGCCGCATAACAGCTTTTTGCGTTAAAAACACCCGAAAAATATGTAAAAATTGTAAAAATTGATAAATTTACCGTAAAAAATATAGACAAAAATGTCATATATTTTATCAAAATATTATAATGTAAATTTTTGCGGTTAAAATTGTTATATTGTTTTATTTTCATATTTTTCATTTATTAATTTTGTAATCGAAAATATTTATATGTTTCTTTTTATCAATTTGTGACAGTGACAGAATTGAATTATGTCAACATATTTAAAAGAAAAGGTGTCTGATTTTATTTTCCGCATGCGTAACTGTAAATTCACATAAAATTTATTTTGCGGAAAAATAATCTGACAACTTATCCGCTGTTGCAGGATTAAGGTCATATCCTTACATAGTCGTTTTCGTGTAATAATTTAAACCCGGCGTAGGATTAGCCTGGGGAAGAATTACCGAACCGTCATGCTCTTTTTTGATTTCTTCGGCGGATTTATCGAGTTCTATCTGCTTAAGCTGGCTTTCCATATAGCCTAAATTTTTTAAGCTTGCGGCGTTTTCTTCTGCAATAGTAGTTAAAATAGAACTTTGATAAGCATAATAGTTGCTGCTGTTTTTTAAAGCATTTTGCGAAATTTCATCTATAAATTCGGAACCTTCAAGTTCGGCTTTATGTGCTCTTGCCGCAGACAAACCGGCATTATAAAGCCCCGCCGATGCAGTATCGTCCAAAAATCCTCCGGCTAAATCAGTGCAGCCGCCCACGGGATTTCCGCTTGAATCAAAAGTATAGCCGGCATTAAGCGACGAACAGTTTATAGTCTCGGAAGGATATCCTGAATTTCCGGCGGAATTAAACATTGCCCCCTGAGAAAATGAAATAGAGCCGTTTTCAAGATTAGTTTTATTTAACGAACCCGGCTGTCCGTAAACAGAACCTCCAGAAACAAAAACTGCTGGATTATAGGTATTTTCTTCTGGAGTTGCGGAAACAATATTCCCATATTCAGACGATTCATAATTAATGTCGGAATTAACATCAGATACTACATTCTGCAAAGAACCTGCCTGAACGTCGCTTGAGGTCAAATCCTGCGGAATTTGGTTAAAAGCCGAATTAATCTGATTGTTTAAATTATTTATACTGCTCTCGGCATCTTCTACCGAATTAACTAAATGGCTTATTTTGTCAAAGTTTATTACTATATTCTGATACTCTTCCTGCATACTCGAAACATCTGCCGTTAATTTATCAACGGTAGCCATTGCTTCCGAAAGTCCGGGTCCGGGATTAAAAAGCGGTCCTCCGCTTGCCCCCGGAGCATAGCCGAGAGTCCCCGCCAATCCCTGCAGCGCCGAAAACGCTCCGCTTGCGGCAGTCTCTACCGACTGGATCTGTCCGGATATAGCGGTTATATCGGGAATAGGCAGCGGCAGTCCGTACGAAACGCCGGTTAAATATGCCGAAACCGTAAAAATCAAGATAATCGAAGCTATGACAGTTTTGTTTTTAACTATTTTCTTCATTTTTTAAATCCTCCCGATATATCCTTAGCCAAAAAAATAAATATGACACCTTTTCCCTATAAACCACCCCGGCAGCCAAAGGCTGCCTCCCCTGCTTGTTGGGGAGTTATGAGTTATCACCATCACAATCTGGAAAGACGTAATTCAATTCTGCCCCGTAACAAAATTCAATTTATCCCGTAAGGTCCGTTAGGATATCTTTCCGCAAGTATATAAAGTCTTTCTTTTAAAGTCTTATCCGGATACAGACCCTCTATCAGCCTTTCTATCTCTTCGTCTTCCGACGACTTACAGCAAAGCCAATATTCAAAAGGGCCGGGTGAATTTCTTATAACCGACGAGTCTTTTCCGAATTTTAAAAGATATTCGGAATAATGCCCTTTGACTACTTTAAGATTTTTTACGACATTTATCTCTTTTTCGTTTAGTCCGCACGTTTTTAGGTCGTTTTCCGAAACCCCTCCGTCAAGCTGGCAGAATATTTTTACCGACGAATTTTCGATTATGCTTTTACCTACGGCGCCGGCTTTTAAAAGATCGCCCGGCTCCTGAGTAATGCTCCATACCATAGAACCCCATTTTGCCGACGTTTTATACAGGTGCATTATGAGTTCGGCAAGTTTCGGGTCGTTCATAAATTCCCAGCATTCGTCGTAAAAGAAAAAAACTTTTGCAGATTTATCGTACATTTTCTTAAAAGATATATTTTTAATAATTGCGAACACGACCTTTTGCAAATCTTCATGCCCTTTTAGTTTCTGCAGGTCGAATATAACTATTTTATTATCTATGTTTATCCCGTTTTTTCTGTTTATAAGCATTCCGTAAGGCGAAGAAATATCCGTCCACTGAAACAGATTTTTACCCATTTCCATAGCTCTTTGTTTATCTAAAATATCTCTTGCTTCGCCGTAATCGAATAAAATGTTGTTTATATCGGATATTATGGGCATATCTTCATAGTCCTCGATAGCGTCGTAAGCCGCCTGTACCGCCCTCGCTATTATGGTTCTGTCGTTTGGAGATAATTTTTTTTCCGGTTCGGCCATTAAACCTATTATGCCGGTCAAAAAAACCATAATATCAGGATCGAAAGCCTCTTCCCCGTTTATTTCTCTGACGAAATATTTTTTGGGCGGGAATGGATTTATGCAGTATGAACCGTCGAGATCTATTTCGATATAATCGCCGTTAAATATTTTGCAGAATTTTTTGTAAGTCCCTCCTATGTCCACCCCTACTATATGGTAATCGTTTCCCGATATATAAAAATTGCTTAAAAATCCGTTCAGCATAAACCCTTTTCCGCTCCTGGTCTTGCCGAAAACTATTCCGTGTTTCGACGGCAGACGGTTTTCGTAAAGGTCGAGTCTTACCGCCTCCCCTCTGTCGTTTATTAAAGGAACAGCACACTTTTCGGTCCCCCTAAACCCTTCGTTAAGGGGTATGAAAGGTGCCGCCGCAGTCGAGATAGACGTTTTAAATCTCCTGTTAAAACGGGATTGTCCCGGTAAAAAAGAAAGATAAAGATTATGATGCTCCATATCGTCTATTATGCCTTCCATTCCGTTAAAATTTTTAAACGATTCAAGCAGTTTTACCGCCCTTATATTAAGGTCTTCCAAGTTTCTTGACTTTATCCGCGCGCATAAAGAAAACTCTACTACTTTCTTTTGAAGTTTTGAGACCGATTCTAAAAATTCATCCAGCTGCTCCGTAATATTAACCCCTTTATAATCGGTATATCCGCCGTTTACGGCTTCCGTCAGGCTTGCTTTTATATTTCTGTCTGTCTGTATTTTTTCCATAGTTTTTTCCTGTTCCGGAATGTTAAAAGCTACGGATATATCGTAAGGAAAAAGTTCGTCTATTCCGGAAGAACCGCTTGTTATGTTCAATAAGGGAGTTATACCGAAAGAATCTATCCGCGGCGGCAGCCTGTGCATATTTATAAATTTGTAATAATATCCGTCTATATAAAAAAAATCTTTTTTTATTTCCGCATACGAATATATAAGCTGACTCCTGAACGTAGAGCCGTCCAGCATATCTTCCCAGTTCGGCGCTTCGATTCCCGAGGCAAATCTTAAAGGGTTTAATTCTTCGTAAAAATAGTCCGTAAGTTCCTGGTTATTCATTCTTTTTAAATTTAAATCGAGTTTTGAAGATATAAAACATAGATTATTCTCGACGTTTTTTAACTTTCTTTCTATTATTTTTTTATCGCAGACTGCGTTTAGTTTTGCAATAGAGTTAACGGAAGTCTTTAAATCTATTTTAATAAGCCCGCCCGCAAAATCGGCAAGTCTGGAAATTAAACCCGTTCCGCCGTTCTTTGAACGAAGATTTAAAGCGTTAATAGTGCAAAAAAGATATATATTAACGTTTTTAATATTTTTAGATTCCAGATACTTTATTTTATTCTCTTTAATATATTTAAAATTGTCGGGCGGCACCGAAGATTTTTCGTAATCATAAATAAATTTTTTATTTTTGTCGTCTATTTTATAAATCCATTGCAGTCCGATGTTTTCATCCATAAGATTAAGCAGGAGGTCGTTTACGTAAGCAGTTTCGTTGGCTATTTTATTTTCAGCAAGATAGAAATCGAAACCTTTTACGGAAAAGCCTATAGTGAAAGACCCGTCGGCCCCTATGGCGATACCGTCGTTTACGGACAAAAGGTTAATGTAATTATTTAATGAATCCGACGGTTCTATTTTTTTTAAAACGGCATTTAGCAGCATATTTTTATTTTTATTTTTCGGAGTCTAAAACGTAAAGTTCTTTTTTTGCGAATATAAAAGACAAAAGCGAACTTGTATAAAAATCGGGTTTATTTTTCTTATATTTTTTTAAAAATATTAATACCGCGGTATCTGTCAATATTGCTATAATAATTGTTTTTTTAAGTATCAGTATAGATGCCGCAGTTAAAAAAATAAAAAATGCCCAGTCGTAAATTTCAAGTCCGAATCTCGTTATTTTTCCGTGTATTTCGCTGTATATTTTAAATTCGGTATATCCTTCCGTATTTATTGTTTTATTTTGCTTTTTTTGAGCCATTTTTTATTTTAACCATATCAAAATTGCTGACGGAAAAGGTGTCAGATTTTATTTTCGGCATATGGAGCAGTCAATTAACATATAAAATTGATTGCGGAAAATTAATCTGACACCTTTTCCTAATCAATTTAAATTAAGGCTGTCCTATAGTCGTTGCGCCGTTGCCGGTCCCGATGTTCATTCCGGCTGCAGCGCCTCCGGCATTTTGGACAATTCCGAGTATGGCTCCGGTTATAGTCGGCGCAAGCATAACTCCTGTTCCTGCAGCCGCAGTTATAAACGCTTTTCTTGCGGCATCGGGTTTGTGCTGTTTTATATCGTAAAATCCTTTAACGAGTCCTATAGTAAGCGTAGCGGGAGCAAGCCTGTAGCATATCCAAGTGGTTGCTTCGTTTAAAATACCGGAAGCGCCAATGCCGAGCGAACCCTGGTTTAAATTTATCATCGCGGAAGCGTTTGAAGCGGCCGAAATAATACTGCCGAAAATAAAGACGGACATTAAAACCTTGCCGTAATACTTATTTGAAGTATTTCCTTTAATCTCGGAATGAATTTTTGCGGCTATCTTTATTGAAGAGTTTAAATAAAAATTTTTAAATGTTTTAAACGGATTAAAATAAACGGCGTTTTTTAATTTTTTTGCGAACATTGCTGCGCACCTCCTTAAACTTAAAGATTAAATTAATTTAATATCGATACCAAAATAACTGAGATAATATTATTTAATCATTTTAATGTTTCAGGATTATGACGAAAATGTTAAAAATATGTTAATTTTTTGTTACATTTGCGTTACAAAATCCTGCAAATGCAGAAGGAGACGGTTACAGCTGGAATTTACTAATCGTATTTTTCGAAATCATTAATCGCTTTTCTTAGGTATTCCGGAATCCGTCTAGGTTTAAAATCTGCGTTGTCCACGCAGACAAGGACGGTATTGCCTGAGGCGATATCGGCATGGGTTATATCGGAGGTTTGTTTAATACGGGAAGATTTATCGTATTTGTCGTCTTGCGGCAAGTTCTTGGAGTTGTTATTTTCTCTTACTATTTTATAAATAAAGTTAAAGCTTGAATTTTTAATATATTCTATTTTTGTATATATTTTTAAATCGTCGTCGTATTTAGCGGGATTAAAATATTTGCAGTTGGATTCGGCTACGACGAAGTAAAAACCTTCTTTTTCTATGTCGGTATATTTGTAGCCTATGTTTTTAAGATATTCCGTTCTTGCAACTTCGAAAAATACAAAATATTTGCCGTAGTAAACGACGGACATTGCATCTGTTTCTTCGTATCTGACCTTTAGTTCGGTGTAAAATTTAAATCCGTCCGTTTTATCCTTCAATTTTTAAATATTCTCTTATTTTTTCGTAAAGTATATTTTTGTCTATCGGTTTTGCTATAAAATCGTTAAACCCCAGAGATATCAGATGTTCTTTATTGCCCGACATGGCATGCGCCGTAACCGCAATGACGGGTATATCTTTGTATGATTCGATACATTTCAGTCTTTTAAAGACTTCTATTCCGTCTATTCCGGGAAGCCCTATATCGAGAAGTATTAAAGAAATATCGGGATTTTCGTCAGTTTTTTTAAGAGCCTCGTAACCGTCTTCGGCGGTGATTATCTCTAAGTCGAAGGGTTCAAGCATTGCCGTAATTAAATCAAGATTAATCGCATTATCTTCTACAATAAGAATTTTATGGCGCATATTGATTAATTTAATTATTTTTTAATTTATTTTTTTATTTTTAATTACACGGTTACTTCAGCTACGGCATTTCCTCCCGAATTCTTAAGGCCGCACAGCCTGTTGTAAATTTTGGAAATCAGCTCTTCGGGAGTCTCTCCGTCCTTCGGAAACGAAGCGACTATAAAAGAAGCTGTTAATTTTTTCGATTTCAGTTCTTCTTCTTTGTAAAAAGGATAATCTCTGATGACCGAACAGAACCTGTTTGCAACGAACGCCGCCGCATCTTTTAAAGTATTATTAAGTATAACGGCAAACTCGTCATAGCCGAATCTTACTATTACGTCTGAGCCTCTAAGCATCTTCTTCAACATTTCCGATATTTTTTTGAGCGCTATATCCGAATGAAAATTTCCGACTAAATCGCAGTATTCTTTGAAGTTGTCTATATCTAAAAATACGACGCTGAAAACTATGTTATATCTTTTAGCCCTGTTGATTTCCTGCGCCAATCTTATATTAAAATAATTATGGTCTAAAAGACCGGTAATTTCGTCGAATAAACCGGCTTTCTGCGGATAAATAAGTTCCAATTCCCTTATAGAACGGCTCAATTCTTCGGCGGAAAAAGATTTTTTACCTATTATTCTTTCTATATTGCCGGAAAGTTTAAGCCTTTCTTCTACCGTCAAATCCTTGGACGTTATAATGAATATCGGTATTTGAGCGGATATAGGATGTTTTTTTATGTTTTCGGCTACTTCGAATCCGTCTATATCGGGCATTATCAAATCAAGGAGTATCAAATCGGGCTTAAGTTCTATAGCCATTTTTAGCCCTTCTTCGCCGTTATATGCATGAACGAGATTAAAACCTTCATCCGTCAAAATTTTTTCTATCATTTTATGAACTATAGGGTCGTCGTCGATAAGAAGAATATTAACCTGCCTCTTTTTTCTTTTAGAAGTAAGGGTAAACTGGGAAAGAGTATGAATAAGCGATTCTTTTTCTATAGGTTTTATAAGATAATCCGTAGCGCCGAGAGCAAATCCCAAATCTTTATTATCTATTATGCTGGTTATAATTACGGGTATGTTTTTAGTGTCTTTATCGGTTTTTAATTCGTTTAAAACATCCCATCCGTCCTTTTTAGGCAGCATAATGTCTAAAAGAATCGCAAAAGGTTTTAAACTTTTCGCCTTTTCTACGGCTTCAATTCCGTCGTATGCATGGGCAACGGAATATCCCGAATTTACCAAGTTTATAGTTAAAATTTCAGAGGTTGGGCGGTCGTCTTCCGCAACCAGCACTAAAGGTTTATTTCTTTTAGCGTTATTGTCTCTGAAAAAAGTTTTGGCATCTACCGTTATTAAAGTTTTTTCGGTTTCTTCGACGCTCATTGCGGATGCTTTTTCGGCTTCAAGAGGGTTAGGCAGGACAAAAGTGAAATCCGTTAAGTCGTTTTTAGCGGATTCAAAACTTATATGTCCACCGTGCAGCTCTATAATTTTTTTCGTCAAAGCAAGTCCGAGACCGGTTCCTTCATACTGCCTGGAGTAATTGTTGTCCGCCTGAGTAAATTCATCGAATATTTTATTTTTAAAATTATCGTCTATGCCTATTCCGCTGTTTATAACGTCTATCTGTATGTATTCAAATAATTTTTCGTGCGGGGCTTCGTATTTTTTTGCGTTAAAATTAGATGCCTGTTTAATATTTAAAGCAGGAGAAACATTTTTGCAAACGACTTTAATTTCGGAATTTTCAAAAGAAAATTTTATGGCGTTGCTTAAAAGATTATATATTACCTGTTTAAATTTAATTCTGTCGGAATACAGCTTATAATCTTCGGAACATTCATAATCGACGGTTATCGCAAGGTTCTTTTTTCCGGCAAGCGATTTTAAAACGACCGCAGCCTCGTCTATAGCTTCCTTAATAGAGAAAACGGAGTATTCAAGAGTAAACATGCCGGCTTCTATTTTAGATATGTCAAGAATATTGTTTATAAGCTGAAGCAGATGTTTTCCCGAAACTAATATATTATTGGTATATTTTTTATGTTTTTCGCTCAGGTCGGAAGAATCTTTCAGCAGGTCTGAATAGCCTATAATAGCGTTAAGCGGTGTCCTGAGTTCATGGGACATATTTGCGATAAATTTAGATTTTAATTCGTTTGCCCTTCTGAGTTCCTTATTGCTTTCTTCCAGCTGTTTCGTTCTTTCGATAACCTTATTTTCAAGATTTTCGTTAAGCTCTTTCAGCCTTTTTTCCTGCAATTTTATGTCCGTAATATCTTTAGAAATGCCGATAGTTCCGATTATATCGCCCTTCTTGTCCATAATGCGGGATATCGTGAGTGATATATCAACCGTACTTCCGTCCTTTTTTCTAAGCCGCGTTTCGTAATTTGCTACGAATTTATCTTTTTTAAGCTTTTCTAAAATATCGTCCCTTTCTTCGGGATTTATATAAAATTCGGATGCCCGCTTTCCTATGACTTCTTTCTGCGGATAGCCGAGCATATTTTCGCCGCCTTTATTAAATTCGGTAATTATGCCGCGGCGGTCGGTAACCATAATCATATCGAAAGAATCGTCTAATATATTTTGAAAATAAGCCTTCTGCTCCCTTAACTGTTTAATAATGCTTTCTTTATCGATATGATTTTTGTGTCTGTCGTAAAGCAGGTCGTAAATAAACTTGGAGCTGACGGAATTAATAATCTCTGTTCCATGGTCGTGAAGCACGGCGAGTTCGGCAAGTTCTAATTCCGGTTCTCCGGTCAGATTAAATATTATATTAAAATTTATATTAGCGTTGTTAACTTCTTTAATCGTTTTAAAGCATTTTATTCCGGATTCTTTTGCGTAAACGGCGCCTTCCTTGTCTAAATTTCTGGCAGTTAATGCGGCTATCTCGACGTTTTTATCGTCTCGAAGCATTTCAATCATAGTTTTAGCGGCATTTCCGCCGCCGTATATCAGAATTTTTGCCATGACACCGTTCATAAAATTATTCAGTTTCTTCAAGCTAAACTTATTTCTCCTTAACCGTTAAGTAATAAATATTTTATTTATATACAATTTAATAGAAAGCGGGATTGCTTCGCTTTGCTCGCAATGACGCATTTATAACGGCAAATTAAAGATTACAAAGAAGCGCCGTTAAGCAGATTGTTTATTTTATCTCTTAACAGTTCGTTTCTTATAGGTTTATCGACGTAATCGGTAGCTCCGTCTTCAAAACTTTTTTTCACCGTTTCTTTGTCGTTCAGAGCGCTTATCATTAAAATAGGAACTTTGTCGTAAACTTTTCTGATGGTCCTGAGAACGTCGAGTCCGTTTATCTTCGGAAGCATTATATCGATAATAATAAGGTCGAAAATGTTTCCTTCGGTAATTTTATCCAATGCGTCTCTTCCGTTTTCTACTATCGTTATATCGGCGTCAAAAGACGATTGTATAATAATTCTTACCAGTTCGGAATGCATCCTGTTGTCTTCTACCAAAAGAATTTTTTTTCTTGGAATAATTCTGCCCGCTAAATTTATCATGCATTATCCTCAATAAATAACAGCCGTTAGATTAATTTTTATATATTATACCATACCGTTATTTTAATATTATTACTTATTCGTTCTTTTTTCAAGTTCTTCCTGTTTAGTTTTACAGGCGATGCATAAAGTAGCTTCCGGCCTGTATTCCAATCTTTTTTCGGAAATTTCTCCGCCGCATTCGTCGCATATGCCGTAAGTCCCGTTTTCTATTCTTAACAGCGCTTCCTGTATTTTGGGGATCAGTTTTCTTTCCCTGTCGCGTATCCTGAGTTCGAAATTTCTGTCGGATTCTAAAGTCGCTCTGTCGTTAGGGTCGGGAAAATTATCGTCTTCTTTCGTCATAGCGTCAACCGTTTTCATAGCATCGTCGAGCAGAGACTCTAATTTTTTATTTAAAATATTTTTAAAATGTAAAAGCTTTTTTTCCGTCACGTAAATTATGTCCTCGCCTTTTTATAATTTGTCGTTTATTTATAAAAATTATAACATAATTTTAAGGAAAAGGTGTCATATTAATTTTTCGCAATAAACTTAATATATTAATAAAACTTTGCTATATGCGAAAAATAAAATCTTACACCTTTTCCATCGATAATTTCCGAGTTGTGACGGGGACAGAATTGAATTCTGTCCCCGTATTTAAATCAATATTTTTTTATTAGCGTATAATTATTCGCTCTCTGCGCAGGAACAAACCCTGCGTCTTTAATCAAGCGGACCATTAATTTTTCGTCGACGGTTCTGTTTTCCGTTCCGGCCGCTTTTACGACGTTTTCTTCGAGCATGGTAGAACCCATATCGTTAGCCCCGAAACTTAACGCAGCCTGTCCCATTTTCGCCCCCTGCGTCACCCATGATGCCTGAATATTATCGAAATTATCTAAAACTATTCTTGAGACCGCAAGCACTTTAAGATAATAATGGCCGTAAACGCCTCTTGGATTAAGCGCTGTATTTTTGCTTTGAAAACTCCAAGGAATAAAAGCCTTAAAACCGCCGGTTTTATCCTGAAGGTCTCTAAGTTTTAAAAGATGCTCTACTATATCTTCGTCGGTTTCTATAGTCCCGAACATCATAGTTGCGGATGAGTTTAAACCCGCATTGTGAACTTCTTCCATGACTTTTAGCCATTGTCCGCTGTCTATTTTATTAGGACTTATTTTTTTTCTTACCCTGTCCGTTAATATTTCCGCTCCGCCGCCGGGCACGGAATCTAAGCCCGCTTCTTTCAAAACATTTACCGTTTCTTTAACCGTCATATCGTTGAATTGGGCGATAAAAGTAATCTCCGGAGGAGAAAACGCATGGATATGTATATCGAAATTTTCTTTAATACCGTTTAACAGATTAATATAGTAGTCTATAGTTATATCTGGATTTAATCCTCCCTGAAGAAGAATCTGCGTACCGGAAAGATCTTTCGTTTCCCTGATTTTATCGAATATTTGTTCTTTCGTCAGAACGTAGGCGTCTTTATCCGGAACTCCGTATTTTTTGTAAAAAGCGCAAAATTTGCATTCCGACGTACAGACGTTGGTGTAGTTTATATTTCTGTCGATAATAAACGTGACGATATCGTCCTGATGCTTTTCCTTTCTTATGCCGTCGGCTATTTTTCCAAGTTCTATAATATTATCGTTTTTAAACAGCGCCAATGCATCTTTTTTGTTTATTCTGTTTTTATTCATATTTTATACCTTAATCCTGCATTTGTTTCCTTTTTATCTTTTCCGCTTATTTTATTTAATTCAACAGTCCGCTCATTTCTTTTAAGCTTTCCTCGAAAGAATATTTTTCGTCGGGGGTCTGTTTTATAAAGTTTTCTATCTTAGATATATGGTCTATCGCAAAATCTATAGCTTCGCTGGACCCTTTAGAATAAGCGCCGATATTTATAAGGTCTTCGTTTACCCTGTATTCCGAAACTACTTTTAAAACCTCCCGGGCGGCCAGCAGATGTTCTTTTAAAACTATGTCGGGCATAACGCGGGACAGGCTGTTTAAAACGTCTATCGCCGGAAATATTCCTTTTTCAGCCGTTTTTCTCGAAAGAACGATATGCCCGTCGAGTATAGACCTTACCGTATCGGAAATAGGTTCGTTCATATCGTCGCCTTCTACTAAAACCGTGTAAATTCCGGTGATGCTTCCTTTGTCGGAGTTAGCCGCCCTTTCAAGAAGTTTCGGTAAAATGCTGAAAACGGACGGCGTATAGCCTCTCACTGTAGGAGGTTCTCCCGCCGATAGTCCTATTTCCCTCGACGCCATCGCAAACCGAGTAATGGAATCCATAAGAAAAAGCACGTCAAGCCCTTTGTCCCTAAAATATTCCGCAAGGGCGGTCGCCGCAAAAGCCCCTCTCATTCTGACCAACGGGGATTTATCCGACGTAGCGACGATAACGACGGATTTTTTTAAACCTTCTTCCCCTAAGCTTTTTTCTATAAATTCTTTAACTTCACGCCCTCTTTCGCCGATAAGCGCAATAATATTTACGTCGGATTTAGAATATTTAGTAAACATGCCGAGAAGAGTGCTTTTACCTACTCCGGAACCGGCAAATATACCTATTCTCTGTCCTTTGCCTATCGTCAAAAAAGAATTTACCGCCCTTACTCCGACATCCATAACCTCGTTAATTCTTTTTCTTGATAAAGGAGACGGCGGCTCGTTGACTATCTTTGCATAACCGCCGCATTGAATTTTTCCTTTATCGTCCAACGGATTGCCGAACGGATCCACGACTCTTCCAAGCAGTTCTTCGCCTGCGGGAAATTTTTCCTCTTCTTCTAAAAGAATAACTTCGCTTTCTAAACTTATTCCTCCTATATCGCCGTAAGGCATAAGAACCGCCCTGTCGTCTTTAAAACCGATAACTTCCGCCGTAATACCTTCAGACGATACGCCGTTTTTACCTTTAATGCGGCAAATTTTTCCTATGGAAAGATCCGGATGTTTAGCTTCGAGGACGAGCCCTACCGCTTTAACTATTTTTCCCTTTATAAGCATAGGATTGGAATCTTGAAGGAGGTCGGCGTATTCTTTTAAATTTATAAGTCTTCCCATTCATTCATTCCTTATTTTTCTTTGACACCTTTTCTACTCCGTTCTTTCCAAGTTGTGACGGGGACAGAATTCAATTCTGTCCCCGTCACAACCCTAAGAGTATTCTTTATAATAAGCAAGAACTTTTTTTACGTAATTTTCCGTTTCTTCAAAAGGCGGTATTCCGTTATATTTTTCGACGCTGCCTATACCGGCGTTATAAGCGGCAAGAGCAAGTTCGGCATTGCCTCCGTAACGGTCCAAAAGCCGTTTAAGGTAAAGCGTTCCGCCTAAAACGTTGCCTTCGGGATCGTAAGGATCTACGCCAAGTTCTTCGGCTGTTTCAGGCATTAACTGCATAAGTCCGACGGCGCCTTTGTTGGAAACGGCATACGGATTAAAATCCGATTCCGTTTTCATTACGGCTTTTATTAAACCGTACGGAACTCCGTAAATTTCGGAAGCTTTTTTTGCAAGACCGTCGGCGGTAACATAGTCTCCGGTAAACCCTTGGGTGTCCGAATCGGAACCGTCAGCGGAAGCGCCGCTTGATTCTAAAGCGTTAAGTTTAAGTCCTTCGGCGCCTGCGCCTCCATATTTTGAAGCCAATCCGTATGCCTGAAATAAATTGCCGGTAGCGGACATCGAAGCGACCGAAGAACTTAATTCTTTCATTCCGTCCTTTGCTACCAAAGACGGATGCTCTTTGAAATAATCGACTATCATTTTCGCTATTCCTATGCCTTTTCCGTAGCCGCTGTCGTTTGCTACAGCTTCGTAAAAAAGCGAATTGAAAATTTTATAACCGGTACCTTTATCTATAAAAGAACCTTTTTCCACTTCCTTGGACATAGAATCGAAAATCATATTTAAAAAAAGGCTTTCGAATTTAACGGCGACGGTTTTTATTTCGCTAAGCTCTTCAGGAGTGATTTTATCTTTAACGTTATTTTTAACGGATATTTCCGGTGAAATTTTAGGTTCGGAAGAAACGGGAATATTGAGATTGTTATTTAATTTTTCCATTATCGTTTAAAATAAGCGGCATTAACGTAATTTAAATTTAATAAAAATTTTAATTTTTTAACATTATATCATAACGGAAATATTAATAAAAGTTTAACCGCGGATATAAAATTATTTTTTATTATTTAATTTGATTTATTAAGATATTTAAAAAAAATATTTTTTGTATTATAATATAGAAAATTTTTTATTTCAGATTTATTTTAATACAAATTAATTTTTTATAAATATAAAAACAACGATGGATATAGCGTCTATTATCGGCTTTATACTGGGTCTCGGCGGAATAATATTCGGAAATTTCCTCCAGGGTTCAAACCTCATGCAGCTGCTTGACCCTATCGGCTTCGTAATAGTTATAGTAGGAACTACGGGAGCCACTGTTGCCGGAAACAGGATAGAAAATCTTAAAAAAGCGATGATATCGGCAAAAGGAGTTATTTTATCAAAAAAAGTCGATTATGAAACCACCATATCGGACCTCTTGAATTATGCAACTAAAGCCAGAAAAAACGGCGTTCTTGCATTGGAATCGGAAATCGAAGCTTCGTCGGACCCTTTTATAAAAAAAGCCCTCCAGTTAGTCGTTGACGGTATAGACCCTCAGGTAGTTATGGATATTATGGAAACGGAGTTATCCAACATCGAAGAATTCGGCGACGAAAGCGTTAAAATATTCGAACAGGCCGGCGGCTATTCTCCGACGCTCGGTATTATAGGAGCAGTTTTAGGACTTATACACGTTATGCAGCACCTTAATGAGCCCAACAGGCTCGGCGCCGGTATAGCCGTCGCGTTCACGGCTACTCTTTACGGGCTTGCTTTTGCGAACACTATACTTTTCCCTATATCCAGCAAACTAAAAATGAACCTTAAAGTCGAAGTTTTAAGATACGAACTTATCCTTATGGGCATAAGAAGCATTCAGAACGGCGAAAATCCAAGGCTTATAGAAGAAAAGCTAAAGTCTTTTTTAAACGCCGAGCAGAAAAAAGCTTACGATTTGAAAAACGGAGAAAAATAAAAATGGCAAGAAAAAAGAAAAAATGTCCGGAACATTCCAATTCGGAAAGATGGATGATAAGTTACGGGGATTTCCTTACCACTCTCCTTTCTTTTTTTATAGTAATGTTTGCAATTTCTAAAGTAAACAACGTAAGGCTGAAAGAACTTGCAGTTTCGATACAGCAGGCATTCGGAGCCAATAAGTTTATTACCGTTTCGCGTTCAAGGCCGAATATAGCTTCTACCCCGAAAGTGGTAGTGCCTAAGGTGTCGCCTTCCCAATTTAAGGTATCGAAATCAAATAAAAAACTCATTAAAGAAGAACGGCAGGAATCGGCGGTATTTACGGGCATAGAATCAAATATAAAATCTTTTGCCGCCGGAAAATCATCGTATAAATCTTCGCTAAGTGTTTATAAATCTACCAGAGGTCTCGTTATATCCCTTAAGGGCTCAAGCTTTTTTAATTCAGGCAGCGCAAGAATAATAAGGAAATATCATCCATTATTAAAATATATAGCTTCCGAACTATTAAAAGTCAATAATAATATATCCATAGAAGGATATACCGATTCTACGCCGATACGCAGCGCAAAATACCCAAACAACTGGATGCTTTCAACCGCAAGGGCGGTGAACGTCCTGAGTTTTTTTATAAAAAGCGTTAATTTTCCTCCGTCTCGGCTGTCTGCTTCCGGATACGGCAAATACAAGCCGGTAGCCAGCAATTCGACCGCCGCCGGACGCGCCCTTAACAGACGCGTCAATATAGTCGTTCTGTCTAACTTTTTAAACAACGAACTTCCAAGTTCATGATAGATGCTCAATATTCTGTTTAGCTATCTGACGTCTTTGCTGTTCAAAAGTAAACTTAATTATTTCGTCCCTGTCCGATTCGTTTATTGCGGTAAATTTGCATGCAAAAGAAATCTTAGCTTTATTTGAACCTTCGTCGGGCGGATATTCCGAAACGTTAACGACCTGAGCCAGAGCTTTTACTACGAATTGAGGAACGGAAGGAAACAGCATGGTAATCTTTAATATGTCGCCGCGTTTTAATTTCAAATCCTCTTTATTTTGAGCCGCATCGTTTTTATCTATTTCTTCGGTCCACATAATTCCGGAACCGCTTATAGATACGCGCTTTTCTTTAACGTCCGAAAAAATAGACGCTTCGGGATTTAATATAGACAGAATAACGTCCAATTTACTGTTTATGGCTATCAAAATATTTTCCAATTTAGGATTTATAGGAGTATCTTCATCCTTTTCGCCCGGCGTTCCGTAAATCCTCGGCGAAGCTACGCCGTAAATTCCATAAACAGACGTGGTAAAAGAAGGTCTGGAAATATAGGACTCCTTAGTTTCAAGAAATTCGTCGATAGAAATTTTTTGATAAATAAACTGGATAACTGCAATTACCCTTACGAACTCCCTGCCTTCCCTTTCTTCGAGAGGCTGACCTGAAATCTTTGCCTGAAGAAAAATACCGCCCGTATTTCTAAGAATTTTCTCCGCCGCAATTTTATATTTATATGTTTTAGAAAATCCATAGTTGGTTATATTTATATCGGCTGTTTTTTTTATAAGCTCTATGTCTTTTTCAGGATCGCAATCGTTTAATTCGAATTCGACGACTTTTTTATCTACAAAGCAGGCATATAAAACGATGTTTAAAAGATTTTTATCTATCTTAGTAATATATCCTTTAAATTTCTTTTGAGGAGTTTCTAAAACTATCTCCTGATTTTCATAAAAAAAATTATCGTAATCTTCCGCGTTATTCATTTATCGTCCGTCCGTTTTTTAATTGTATAGTTTTTAGTTAGATTTATAAGCTTTTATAGCCGAAGAAATTTTATTAAGCATCGCTACTTTTTCGCCGGCGTTTTCTTTCATGTCCTTAAGCATATCGATAATTTTTTTATCCGATTCCATAATATAAGATAATTTATTCTGCATATCGGTTTTATAAACATCTTCGTTTATGTTTTTAAATCCGCTTAAATCTAAATTTTCACAGCGTCGGTCTGATTTTAAAAAAAGTTTAGTCAATAAAACTTTTCTTTCGAATATTTTTTTAAAATTAACCGGATTTTCCCGTTTTTCGGATAAAATTAACATTATATAATTATTTAATATAATAATATTATCGGCAATTTTTAATTTTAATAAATTCATTTTTTAATTTTATTTATTTTAATTTATTTTTTTTTGCTTATTAATTATAATAACTATTATAATTTTATAATATGATATAATATAAATCAACATTATTATATTACAGGGACGGAATTGAATTGCGCCCCTGTCACCAAATTGAAAAAATATGCAGAAAGTTAAAGCAGACAAATTAAAAGCAGGGGACGTTCTGGCAAAAGATATAGTTTCCAAAAAAGGTATAACTATTCTTAAAAAAGGAACGGAATTAACCGATAAATTTATAGCAAATATAAAAAAAATAAGCGGCGAATATTCTTCTCCGGAAGAAATGCATATATTTATAGAAGTAACCGGCCGCGACCCGGAAAAAGATAATAAAATTTCCGCCGAAAGTAAAGAAAAAATGGAAAAAGAGACGGCGTCTTTAGAAAAAAGATTTAAAAACGTCGAAGGTTACGAATATATGGAAGAAATAAAAGACGCAATTAAAAATCAGATAATTAAATTTTACGGCGAAACCCATAATTCCGGGGAACACGGCAAATGAAAAAAATAGACAGCTTGGACAAGTTAATAGCTACCGTCAAGAAAACCGAAAATATACCTACCCTTCCTAAGGTTTTAACTAAAATTTCGGAAGAAATAGATAACGATAATTTTTCTATAAAAAATATCGGCGACTTGATGTCCCGCGACGTCAGCCTGTCCGCAAGAATATTAAAAATAGTCAACTCTCCTTTTTACGGGTTTCCGCAAAGAATATACAGCATTAACCATGCTATAGTGCTTCTCGGCGCAAACGTATTAAAGAGCATCGTAATCTCTACATCGGTTTTCACCGCAATGGAAGAAGCCATGACCGGTCTTTCGGAACATTCTCTGTTCTGCGCATTCGCTTCAAAACATATAGCCCAGGAAATAAACAAAAACATAAAAAAAACCGGCGAAACCGGCAAATTAAAATCAAACGAAAAACAAAAACAGCAGCAAACCGTGGATCCCGACAATATGTTTGCAGTCGGCTTGCTGCATGACATAGGAAAAATTATTATAGCAACGACTTTCAAAGAAGATTTTAAGACTATATTGGAAACTGCGCGAAAAGAAGAAAAACCTTTGGAAAAAGTAGAACATGAGATTCTCAACATATCTCACGACCAGTTGGGATACATGCTGGTAAAAGAATGGAATCTTCCTTCCGCTATATATATACCCATAAAATATCATCATAACCCTACTCTTGCCGACGATTTTAAAAAAGAAACGGCGATATTAAACATTGCGGATTTTTTAACGAGAGCTATGGGGGTTGGATTTTCAGGCTCCGCTTACTTAGAAAAAATAAATACCGATTCCATGAATATTTTAGAAATTAATATCGATTTTATAAAATCGGCGATAGAAGAAATTTATCTGTACAAAGACGAACTGAATATATTCGATTAGTCGGATAAAAAATAAATAATAATGCATGAACAAACAAAAAAATAAATCTTATAAAATATTTGCGGTACTCGACGAATCCGAAAAAAACTTTTATAAATCCGTTATAAAAGACGAACTTGAAGAATATAACATAATGATGTTCGATTCTTTTAACAGGGCATACTATTCGGTTTACGCATCCCCGCCGAATTTAATTATAATAGTAATCGGTTCCATAATGCAAAAAAACGAAATTGAGTATAAAAAAGAATTGAAAATGATTAGCGATATGCAGATAGATAACATGCTGAGCAATATTCCGATTCTTTTTATTATTCCTCCTGATTTTGATTTTAAATCTATCGCCTCATCGGAAAAATATATTTTAAAAGATTACATTAAAGAACCTCTAAGCAAAAACGAACTCAAATATAAGATAGAAAGCATAATAAAATCTTCTAAATCGGCATTAGACGCAAATCCTCTTACTAAACTGCCCGGAAATTCATCTATAATAGAATCTGTAAAAACCAAATTAGACGAAGATATCGATTTTGCTTTTGCGTATATCGATATAGACAACTTTAAATCGTATAACGACAAATACGGTTTTTTGAGGGGCGACGAAGTTATAATGATGGCTTCAAGGCTGATTGCCACTACCGTTTACGATATTTCCAAAGCAAAACGCAGAAATATCGAAAAATACGTATTTATCGGACATATAGGCGGAGACGATTTCGTAATAATGTCCCACAACGACGACATATTGGAAATATCAAACAATATAATTGCCAATTTCGATAAAATAGTCCTTTCTTTTTACGATAACACGGATAAAGAACGCGGATACATAGAAGCTTACGGAAGGCAGAAAAATCTTCAAAAATTTCCTATAATGAGCCTGTCTATAGCAATTATAGAAAACGTAAATAAAAAAATTACGCATTACGGACAGATAAGCGAAATAGCCTCGGGACTTAAAAAAACCGCTAAAGATATGCACGGTTCAAATATAATAACCGACAGAAGAAAATCCGAAAGCGGCGGCGCTTAGCAATTAGCAGTTGGGATTATATGGTTAATCAATTAATTAAAGCAATTAATAGACATTGCCATTTCAATCATTGCGAGCGTTAGCGGACGAAGTCCAGCGAAGCTAACCAATCTCTTAACATTGCAATTTCATCTGATTAATATCTATTAATTAGAATTTAATGTTAATGCGGATTTATCGGGAGTTTCTGTTTAACGTCGTATAAATCGTTGTTTAAAACGGTCTGTATAGCCTTTCTACTTTTAACGTTGATTATTATCGGAGCTTTTAGATTGACCGTAGAGGAATATAAGTCTTTAAAAACGGTTACTATGACGAATATAATAGCGTCGGTTTTATCTTTCAATCCTATAATCTCTTTATCTTCTTCGGTAATGCCTGCCGCATAATCCTTAAAAAAATAGTTCGGGTCGGCTACGATAAAACAAAGCTTGTCGTTTTCGATACTTTGCAGTATAAAAAAAGGAAGATTTTTTTCTTTATTTATATTTAATATGCAATATTTCTTTAAATCGTTAAATCCAAGTATCGGCTTAACGAATTCTAAAATTTTCGATTTTTCTACCGCAACCCCTTCCGGATAATATATGCTCTTGACGAGAATTTCTGAATCGGTTAAGGGTATGCCGGTCAAAGCAATATTCGTACCGGCGGTATCAGCATTATTATTGGAAGATGAATCAATGCTGTTTCCAGCTTTAGCATTAGCGTTATTGCTCAATTTACAAAACTCCTTTTATATTTTTTTATTTTTATCGGATGATAAAGCGTTTAAATTGCTGATCCCGTTTAACTCGCCGAACTTTTTAAAGTTATCGAAGTTATTAAGCTCATTAAGTTCGTTCAGTTTGTTCAAGCCGGATATATCGTCTAAGCTGACTGCCGATGCGCTTATATTTTCGTCCTTAATCATGTCGTAAAGTTCTTTTCTTAAAATATTGATCGATTTAGGGGCATCTATTCCTATTTTTACGTTACTGCCCGACATAGATAATACTTCAATAGTAACGTCGTCGCCGATTTTAATGCTCTCTCCGGCCTTTCTCGTAAGAATCAGCATGATTAAATATTTATTGTATTATTTTATTGTATGATATTATACGATATTTTTATTATTTTGTATTGCTATTTTATTGTGTACCGTTTGTAAAACTTACAGGCGATATTTGCCGTATAGTCTATAGCAAATAGTATATTAAAAAGTATAGTATAGGGCGATATAGGCGATATACTAAAATATATAAAGCTATTTTAAATACTGAAGAAGCATGGGCGTAAGCGAAGTAATATCGGAAGATGCTTCAAGCGTAGCCTGGTATGAATTTTGAGCCTGCGTAAGATTAGTCATAGCCTGGGCAACGTTCACATCCTGCGTCTGGCTCAAAAGCTGAGAAATATTTGTCAAAACGGTCTGGTAGCTTGTCTGCTGTTCGTTCAGCCTCTGCGTAACCGTTCCTATAGTCGCCTGAGCCGCCGTCATAGTACTTAATCCGTTTTGTATGCCTTGAATAACGGCAGATGAATTCTGCTGGAATACGTTATTCTGAAGCTCATTCTGAAAAAGGGAAAGAACGGAAAGTAATCCGGTCGGAACGGAGGTTGCAGGACTAGCAGGTGTAGAGGTATATTGCGGGTCGTTCCCAAATATCGCGTCGGCCGTGAGGGTGGGCGTTACCGTTTCGTTTTGCGTTATCTGGTAATTCTGATTAGTGTCGGTTCCCTGATACTTATAGACCTTAAAAGAAACAGTTTGCGGAGTGCCTGAAGCCGTAGCGGCAGAAAAATAAGCGCTTGACGACGAATATGCCGACGATAAATTCAAATTAGTTCCTGTAAAAAGATTCTGTCCGTTATAGGACGTATTTGCGTACTGAATAAGTTCGTTAATCATCTGTCCTACCTGCTGGGCCGCCGCTTGATTATTCTGCGTAGTATTTGTTCCGTTTGCCATTTCCACCGCAAGCGAATTTGCCTGATTTACAACCTGCATAGCGTTAGTAATAGTCGAAGATGCCAAAGAACCTATATTGCTTGCAATGCCAACGTTTGAATTATACTGCGTGACCAAAGCCGTACTGTTGTTATACGATAAAACGTTAACCATACCGCCAGGATTATCCTGAGGAGACATAATCTGCAAACCGCTCGAAATCTCGTCCTGAAGGTTATATACGCTGTTAGATTCGTTAAGCAGTTCATTGTTAATATTGTTATACATCATCGCATTAGTTATCTGTATCATTTTATTTCACCTTTTTTTATTACGGCACCGTATTCAACAGTGCGGTCATAATTGCTTGGACGGAACTGGTAATCGCGGCTGCTGCCTGATATGAGTTCTGGTAGTTGACGAGGTCTGTCATCTGTTGATTCATATTTACGCCGACAAAAGACTGCAGCTGATTCTGTAAATTTGTCAGAACGGACGTCGAATTAGTATAATTAGTGTTTGCGCTCTGCGCCTGCGTTCCGATATTTGAGACTATATTTGAATAGTACGTCGGAATAGTCGAACTCGTTCCGTTAATAGATACGTCGTTATTTTGAAGCGCGCCCATAGCAAGAGCGTTTTCGTTATTGCCGGATAAACCGGCGGAATTCATATTAGATAAAGTCATGGATGTTAAATAACCGCTATTGAGATTTGAGCCGTTGCTTACGGATGAAGAGTTGGACGGACTCAAAACGTTTGCCGTGAAAGAATCATTTGCCTGCGGCGTTCCGGTAAGAGCAACGTGAAAGTTTTGAGCGCTTATAACACCCGAAACATCGGTTTGATTTCCAAAAAAAACTGAATATTCGGATTGCCCGCTCGAATTAGTCGTAGGGGTTATATTAAGATATTGAGTATTGCCTGTTGTAGTATTAGTTACCGTAAAATTATAGCTTGAATTTGCAACACCGTTTACTACCTGTCCCGTTCCGCCCGGGGTATATTTAATAATATATTGCCCGCCTTCATTACTGTTTGTTATAGTCGTTCCGTTAGTAACGTCCGTAGGATTAATGACGGAACCGGCGCTAATCGTTGCGTTGCCGGTGTTGGCCGGGTTAACCGCAGTTGAAACGGCGGATGCCGCCGCTAACTGAGAGGCAGTAAGATTCGGATTGACCGCCATAGTAAAAGCCGGATTGGTTGTATTCTGCTGAACGGTAAAAGTATCGCCGCTTGCCGGAGCAGCCCCGGATGTCGATGTCCCGGTAATATTTACCGATACCCCGTCAAAATTAAGCGTATAAACATTTTGCCCGTATTTATTTACTGTCGGGGTTATTGTTTGACTATTTATAGGAGTTTGACCGTTTGCATTCGTAACTGTAAAAACACCGCTACCGGTAGTTGAAATAGTATATTTATCCCCGGTCAAATCCGCTGGATTCGTTACCATGCCGGTAGATATTGTGGCATCGATTGCGGTTGTTGACGTCGTCAAATTCGGCTGAAAGAAATAGTTTCCGGTAGAACCGTCCAGACCGTAGCCGTTATATTGCAAAGAGTTTACGTTGTCGGTCACCGCCGCGGCAAGCGAATTAAGCTGGCTTATATAAGACGGAGCAGCAGTCTGTTCGATATTTACATATGCTCCGAGACTGCCTCCGGTAACCTGGCTCGTTACAGGCTGAGTGGAACCGTCCGGTCCGTTCCACATAATAGCTAAATTTGCCGAATTAGACGGGTTAACCTGCGTCGAAAGATTAAAAGACGAATCGCTTGAAACGAGTGGAACATCTCCGACCGATATATTAGTTTTTCCGTTATTATTCGTATAGTACGAGATATTGACAAGTTTAGAAAGGCTGTTAATAGCCTGCATCTGCTGGTCCTGCAGTTCGTTGGCGTTACTGCCCGCGTTGAGCGCATAAGTAATCTGCTGGTTAAGACCGGCAATCTGGGACGTAAGGCTGTTAATCTGGGGAATAACACCGTTAATCGAAGTATTGGTAGAAGAAACCGTATTCATTATAGTGGTGTAAGCGTTATTTATAGAACCGGTAAGAGACTGGGCGTCGGACATCAAAGCCGTCCTCTGGGAAGTATTGGACGGATTATTTGCGACGTTTTGAAAATCGTTGAAAAACTGCGAAATTTGCGAACTAAAACCCGAACCGGTCTGGTCGTTGAACAGATTTTGAATCTGGTCTAAACCCTGATAAAGAGTGGTATAATAGCTGTTCTGTCCAGTTTCGTTGTTGACTTCCGACTGGACGAAATTATCCGTGCTTCTTTGAATTTGATCGACGTTTACTCCCGTACCGTATGTGAAGGGAGCTCCGACTACCGCCGGCGCTTCGTTTTCTATAGGAGTTTCGCTGTTGTAAAACGGCGTATTTACGTTAGCGACGTTCTGTGAAACGGTATTCATCGCCGCGGTATTTGCGGTCATTGCCGAATCTGCAATATCGAGTATATTATTTACGGTTATCATTTTTTATATCCTCACGCCCGATTTCATTAAAACGTTCTTTAAAGGCGAAAACGAAGCATCGTTTGAGCCCGATCTGTCGTAAATCGAATTTCTTTTGAAAGCATCCGTAATAAAAGAAATGGTCAGCTGATTATAATATATATTTTTTCTTACTAAAGAAGAAAATGCTTCGTTAATTTTAGAAAGTTCGTAAATTTCCGCTTTTATAATTCCTTTAATTTCTTCGGCTCTTAAGCGGTCGTCGTTTTCGTCTGAAACTTCATTTTCCGTCTTAGACGGAAATATGCCGGATTCTTTTATTTTTTCGGTTATTTCCTTTAAAATAGACCCTTTTTTTTCAAATAAACTTATATTGACTAAAGGATTAAAACCGGTTTTTAAAACGTTATAGCAATCGGACAGCTCGTTTTTTAATTTAAGAACGATATCTAAAAGCTCTTCGTATTTCTTTTGCTTTGTTTCTATTCCTGAAGTTTCCATATATATTCCATCTTATGTTTGCTTATACATAATGTTACTACGTTATTATTCTCCAAAAATACTCAGCGAATTAATCAAGCCTTCGGCTATTTTTGAACTGTCTGCATACGTGCCTGAAGCTATTTTTTGAATTATATCGTTAATTTTAGACGGAGAAGACGTTTCGGAAGAACCTACCTGCCCTCTTAAATTGCTTATGAAAGTCGCGTCGCCCGATATGCTTACCTTATCGGAAGAAGACTGTATATTCCCAGAGGAAGAGGCGTCTTTTTTCTTCTGAACGTTTCCGTTTTGTATTATCTCGCCGGCTATCGGCGTTACGTTTGAAATTTCGATTGCCATAATTTTATACCTTCTTAAATTTAAGATATTTTACTTTCTTTTATATAAGAATCGGCATTTTCAAACCGTAACTTTAATTTTGCCTCCTATACTATAAGTTAATATGTTAATTAAGTTATGTTATTAAGTTCCATGATTTTTTATAATTAAATTTTTAGATATTTTTATATAACTTTTATTTCGGCGGACAGCGCTCCGGCGGCTTTTATGGATTCAAGCATTGAAATAATGCTTGACGTAGAAGCCCCTACCGCATTAAGGGCTTTTACGAGGTTCGCCACGGTTAAGCCTTTCTTTAAATAAAAGGCGTTAGGCGTTCTTTTCCCGTTTATTTTAAGCGTAATATTTCTGTTCGATACCGCAACGGGATTTATTTTTATATTGCCGCCCATTACCACCGTTCCGGACCTTTCGTCTATAACTATGATTGCTTTAGAATGCGTTTTTACGTTTATCGAGTTAAGAACAGATACGAATTGAGATACGTTTCCTGAATAAGAAGCCGGAACTGCGACCTCTACGCTTGCGGAATTTAAAGGTTTTGCGGTTCCTTTTCCGATTTTTGCGTTTATGGCGGCGGCTATTCTAGACGAATTGGTAAAACTTGGGTTTTTAAGAATAAGACGGACGGATTTAAAAGAGTTCAGTCCGATAGATACTCCTTTTTCTATTATTCCGCCGTTATCTATAATGCCTGCAGTTTGAAAATTCTGCGATACCGGAACGTAACCCGGAAGAGGCATAACGTTTTGAGCGGCAACGCTTCCGCCGGTGGAAACAGAACCCTGCGCAAGAGCGTAAACTTTTCCGTTCGGACCTTTAAGGGGCGTCATAAGAAGAACTCCGCCTTCTATGCTTTCCGCATTGCCGATGGCGCTGACGGTAACGTTTATCTTTTCGCCCGGAACGGCAAACGGAGGAAGTTCAGCCGTTACCATAACGGCGGCGGTATCCCTGATTTCGTAAAGAGAAGCTTCGCTAGTATTAATGCCGAGCTTAGACAGCATAGTAACTATAGACTGCTGAGTAACGTTAACGCCCCACTGGTCGCCCGTGCCGTCAAGACCGGTAACTAAACCGTAGCCTACTATAGGATTGCTCATCGCTCCGTAAACGGAAGTAATGTTCCCTACGGTAGCGGCGTTAGAAAAATTCGGCGTAAAAAAAGTAATTGCCGTTAAACCCCAAAACAGCGAAAGCAGAAAAACTAAAGGTATTAAAAATATTTTTTTATTCATATATTATGCCGGCCTCCAAATATTATTGCATTATTGTGCGGAAAATAAAATCTGACGCCTTTTCCTTTCAAACCTTGATTCCGCAAATATTTATACTATTTTTAAGTATTTAGTCATTGCGAGCAAGCGGACGGAGTCCATCTAAGCTCGCCAATCCTTATTCTCGTTAGAACGGCCAGATATCCTGCATAATTTTATACAGCCAGTTAGGACTCTGCGAACTGTTGACGTAACCTCTGCCGTTTATCCATATTCTTTCGTCGGCAAGCTGGGTGGACAGCACGGTGTTTGCCGGCGATATGTCTATCGGACGGGCTATGCCTTTAATCAGCAGATATCTTGTTTCTCCGTTCACCGATACTTCCCTCTCCCCTTTAAGTTCTACGTCGCCGTTTGGAAATACTTTTACCACCTGAGCCTGAATCGTCGAATTTATCTGCCCCGATTCCGCTACTCCGCCTCCTCCGTTGAAAGTTTCATTGTTAGAACCTTCATAACCGGTAGGCTTAGAAGTAGAAAGCGTGCCGAAAGCAAACTCTCCGGTGCCCGTCGAATTATGTGAAAGAGACATTCCTGAAGAATCCGAAACCTGCGTCTGGTCGTCAACTATGATAGTTACGGTGTCATTCAGCCTGAAAGCTACGTTATCGGAATAAAGATTCGTTCCGCTTCCCGTACCCGACCATAGAGAACCTAAAACCGGTTTAGACTGCAGCCCTCCGTTTTTTGCCGTAGGCTTTACATACGTCGGAGGAATCATAGACTTAGGAGGATTAACCCCGCAGCCCGTTAACATAAGCGGCAAAAAACCCGTGAAAAATAAGGTTAATATCAAAAATATTTTTACTTTTGATTTAGATTTTATTTGCGTTTGCGTTTTTTTAAATTCCATATGATTTATACCCCTCTATGCCCCTGCTGCTTTTTTCTTTTTAGTTTCCTATTTGCCCGCCGCTCTTAATAATTATATTCGTTCATCCGCAGTTTTTATTTTATTAAATTATCAAAATATTATTCAGTTGCGCTCTATTGTTTGTTCTATTTTACCTAACCTCTGCCGTCTTAGGCGATTTTATCATGCATTCCACTATTTCTCCGGATTCTAAATTTTTTACTCTTATTTTTGAATTTAAAGCGCCTGATTGAAGAGCCATGCCTTTTGTTTTTAAAATTAATCCGTTTTCGTCGTAAATTATATTTATTTTGTCTCCGAAGTTTATTATTCTCCGCCTTTCGGTGTTTGCATTATTTAAAGCCGACCCTGCGGCAATAAAAAACTTAGCTTCCCTTCCTGCCGCTTTTTTAACGTTTAAAAAATAGCCGTCGTTTAAGCTCGGAACATTTTTGTAAGATATTTTTATCTCGCCGCTTTTTATAATCTGAAATTTTCCTATAGTTTCGGATGCAACGGCGACCGGAGCATAAATAGACGTTTTAAAAGTAGCGGCATCCAAACCCTGCATTTCGCCGTTTTTTATATTTATAATTTTTATTAATGCCGTATGATACCCTGAATATCGGGTATCGGCAATATTTATCCTTAAATTTTTGAAATTAAAATTTTTATAAGGCAGATTGAAATTAAATTTTGCAAAATGAAAATATTTTTTAAATTTTAAAGGAACTTTTTCTAAATAGGCTCTTATTATTAAACGTTTTAATAAGATATCGCCGTTTGTATTATTTTTGCGGCTTGATATAGAAAATGCCGCAGCGACTTTAATATAGAATCCGCAGTTAAATAAAACAACCGCCGAAGTTACAATTAATATCGCTAATAGAAAAGTTAATTTCTTTTTAATCATCTGTTTATTCTGTTTTTTATTTTCTATTACTTTTTTTACTATTACTTATTTGCCGTCAGCTTTTTTCTGTTAAATAATAATTTAATTAACTTTTTAGTTTAATTTATTTATCGCAGCTAAATTAATTTATTAAATTTTTCAATTTATTAAGGTATTAAGCCGCTCATAGTTTGAAGCATCTGATTTGCCGTGGTAATAGCCTTTGAATCAATGGTATAGGCATTTTGAGCCGTAATCATGTCAACCATCTGGCCTACAAGATTTACGTTAGACATTTCCAAAAACCCCTGCTGGAGCGTTCCAAGCCCGTTTTCGTTGGGCGTGCCGACCTGCGGAACGCCTGAAGCCGAAGTCTGAAGATAAAGATTGCTGCCTATGCTGTTAAGACCTGCCGGATTAATAAAATTAGCAAGACTTATAGTTCCGATTTGCGCCGGATTAGTCTGTCCGGATATTACCGCAGTAACCGTTCCGTTTTCGGAAATAGTAACCGACGTAGCGTTAGGCGGTATGGTAATAGCCGGAACCAGAGGATATCCGTTAGCATCTACAAGCTGACCCTGTGAATTAGTATCGAATGTTCCGTCTCTGGTATATGCCGTTTCGCCGTCAGGCATCTGCACCTGAAAAAAACCTTGACCGGAAATTGCAATATCTAAGGGATTAGAAGTCTGCTGAAGATCGCCCTGCGTAAACTCTTTTTCTATAGAAGACACTTTTGAACCGAGACCTATCTGAATTCCCGTAGGCGACTGAGTATATTCCGAAGAATATGCGCCCGGAGATTTAATAGTCTGGTAAAACAGGTCTTCAAAATTTACCCTTGATTCTTTAAAACCGGTAGTGTTGGTATTTGCAAGATTATTTGCTATGTTGTCTATTTCTATCTGCTGTCCTTCCATTCCCGTCGCCGCAGTCCATAAAGCTCTCATCTAATGAATAACCTCCGTAATTATATAATTAATAATTCTATTATTATACCGCCGCTCCGACGGTGTTAATCGCGGTATTATCTACCGTTGAATATGATTTTAACGCCTGTATCATGTTATTATACGTTTCCGAAATATTTATCATCTGAACCATGCCTTTGATTTCGTTTACGTTGGATTCTTCTATATAACCTTGCAGAATATCCGGATTTTGATTTTCGACCGGAGCGCCGGAACTTTTAGTTTCGGAAAAAATGGTGTTTCCGTATTTAGATAAGTACTGCGGGTTTTTAAAATTAGCAATTAATATCGTACCCGAATACATTTCGTTGCCGGTCTGCGGATCGGTAAGGCTTATGTCGCCTGAACCGCTGATAGTTACGTCGGAACCTCTTTCGTTAAGAAATATAGGTTTTTTAAACGTGCTTAAAACAGGATAGCCTTCCTGGGTTACGAGTTCTCCGGCCTGATTAAGAGAAAAAACTCCGTCTCTCGTGTATTTAACGCCGGCAGGGGTTGAAACTACGAAATATCCGCCGCCTTTAATCGCAAGATCCAGCCTGTTGCCGGTTTTTTTTATAGGTCCTTGCGACATATTATTATAAGTATTTAGAACAATGGGATATGCTTTATCGGCAAGCGGCTTATTTTCACCGGATTCGTCAGCGTCTACGGCTTTTTGCGGCAAAAATTCCGCAAAATTAACGTTTGTGCTTTTATAACCCGCCGTATTGACATTTGCAAGATTATTTGTAACGGCGGAAAGCTGTCTTTCTACCGCCAATATTCCGCTCAAAGTTATGTAAGAACCGCCGTTCATTTTTTAAAACTCCGATAATTGATGCAATTAAATTAATCTATTAAAAAAGTCTAAATAAAGTCTTAACAAAATCTAAAAAAGTCTATGCAATCTATAAATTTTATCCTATGTAATTCAATGCAATAAACGTGCCATAAAGTAATGGGAAAAAATTTCCTACAAAAAATTGTTATTGATATAAAGGCGGGGAATGATATACAATATTAATGAATATTATGGATAAAAATAAACTTGCGGTTATAATTTCCGAAGATAAATATTTACGCCATGTTGCAGGTTTTTTGAAATCGGCGGCGAAAAAAGGCGGGGGAATATCCGTGTCTATTTTTATTACGGATAAAGGCGTTTTTTTGACCGAAAATAAGGAATTTATTTCCCTGCTAAAAGAACTGGGCGGCATCATAGATAACGTTTCCGTTTGCGAACACTCCTGCAGCGTAAACGGCGTAGTTTTTCGCGATGAAATTTTTAACTATTCTTCGCAGTTCGAAAACGCAAAAATTATCAACGAACTTAAAGAAAATGACAGAGCTTTGCTATTCTAATATAAATTTTATTTTTTATTTCTATTCTTAACGCAAAACATGTTCGATATAAAAAAATTAAAAGAAAATCCGGATATCAATATATATTCAAAAAAACAGGAAATACACTCGATACTTAAGGGTTTTGCCAATCAAAAAAAACCGGTCATTATTTATCCGGTCCCTTTTAACGACGAATACACGACGAATATTCTTAAAGTAAAAGACGATACTATAACCGTCGATTCGCTTATTCCCAAGTCCGGAAACTTAAAAATGGCGGAGTCGTCTTATTTAAAAATAGCTTTTAAGTTTTCCAATAACGACCATTTTTTTCTGTCTAAACTCTATAATTACGAAAAAGACGGGGATTATTTCGTATTCGATATTTACAAGCCGATTGAAATATTATCTTTAGAAAAAAGAAAATTTTTCAGGATAGAACCGTCGATAAGCGAACCGGTTATCGTATCTTTTTTTTATAACAATAAATATGTAGAAACCCGGCTGTATGATCTGTCGGGCGAGGGTTTTTCTTTTTTATTGGATTTTCCTTTAGAAAAACATACGGTGCTGGAAAACGTTAAGATTAAATTTCCGTTCGGACTTAAGGAAGTTACTCTAAGGCTTGAAATAATGTCTAACGTAAAGTTAGATAATTTAAAATATAAAACCGGCGCTAAAGCTATAAATTTAAAACCGGCACAGCAGGATATACTGTTTAACTATATTTTTAAAAGGCAGAGAGAGATAGTAGCCGCAATGAAGGGAACGGTTTAGCGAAAGCTTATTTTATCGTTCAGCTTGTATAAAAACGCAAAAATATTCGCTATAGCTTTATAAAGTTCCGGCGGTATTTCCTGATATATGTCGAGTCCGTCGAGAATATCCGCAAGGGCGTCGTTTTGAGCAACAGGTATATTTTCTTTTTTCGCTATCTCCAATATTTTTTCGGCAAGCTCTCCTCTTCCTTTTGCTACTACTATGGGAGCGCCGTTTTTTTTAGGGTCGTATTTTAACGCCGCGGCTTTTTTGCTTTTTTTAAATTCTTTCATCGATTATCTTTCCGTTTAAAAATACGTAAGAGTTTGGATCGTTAGTATTTACGGATGCCGGATTAACGGGTCTGTCTGCCGGTTTCGTATCGTCTTTCCTGCCGTTTTGCTTATTTAATTCCCTGTTTTTAAAAGAAATATCGTTAAGTTTTATTCCGTCTGCAGACATCATTTCTTTTAATAATTCTAAGTTTTCGGATAAAATTTTTTTAAAAGCCTCGGTATAGCCGTCAAATTTTATGCTTAAATTTTTGTCGTAATAATAGGAAAAAAGCTTGAGCCTTCCTAAATTTTTTAAGTTTAATTCTATCATGAACAGATATTTTTTTTTGTAATTAGGCGGGCGATTTTTTGCTTTATTATTCGACTCGTCTGTCGTTAAGATTACGGTAGAAAGACCGAAATGACCTCCGAAATCTATATGTATAAAGGCAAAGTTTCCTTTAACGGAAACCGATATATTCTGAGCCGCATTTTGAAGAATATTCTGTATTTCGTTTGAAAAACCGGAACTTATTTGGGAATTTCCGGAACCTAAGGAGTTAAGAACAGTTTCAAATTTCCCCTGGATATTTTCGGCAACGGCTTTGCCGTATAAATCAAGAGTTTTTTGAATATTTAAGGTATTTACATTTTTGCCGGACGATTCGTTTACTATCTTAAAAACTATATTAAATTCGGAGGATGAATTTACGGCATTTCCGGATATATCTTGCGTTTCTGCACTGCCGGAAGATTGATTAGCCGCGCCGGTAGATTTTTCGCTAATACTGCTTAACTGTAACTTTATCGGAATTTTAAACTCGCCGTTAAACGTTTTTCCGGTAACGAATTCGTTAAAAAGGTCTTCGGTTATAACGGATTTCAACAAACTGCCGTTTATATTTATAATTCCGGTAAAATTTCCGCCTTCGGAAACGGAAGCATCGACCAATTCGGCAGATACTATATCTCCTGCTTTGACTAACGCTCCTGATTTTGAGGAACCGCCTTTTACGGCTCCAAAAAGTATCCGGGTAACGTCGTTGGAAGCATTTTTAGCTAAACTTTTCGCATTCCCTATAATGTTAAGATAATTTGCCCCGCCGTCTATAATAAAATTCATGCTACGATATCGATATGCTCTTTTCCGCCTTCGGCTTCCGTTTCGTTTTCTTCGTTCATTTCTTTTTTATTTTTTTCTTCATTATCGTGTTTCTTTTCTTTTTCCTTGTCGTTGACCGCTTCCAGAGTTTCGCTTAATTCGACCACCGTATTAAGCTTAGTCTCGTCAACTATTTCCATTTCTTTTTGAGTTATCGCATTTGAATTTGCCGCCAGTACGTGGGAAGAAGCCGCCGTTTTTTCTATCTGCGGAAGATTGGTGATAATCTGCTGGAGTTCTACGGTATCTATCATAATAGCACCGTTTGTTTATATATTACGATATTAAATAAGAATAGACGTTTTTTAAGTCTATAACCGAATAAAACTTTCCTTCTCCATCCTCGAAAACTCCGGAAGTTATGCCGTTAACGTTTTTAAATTTGAAAGACGAACCCGCTATAATGTTTTTATTTTTTACGGCGGTTATGTTTTTTATTTCGTTTACCGCCAATCCGAAAAACTTGTCGTTATATACGCACACGACAATATATTTCAAGGGCGATTTAATGTCTATGCTTCCGTTTGAAAGCAGATAAAAATCATATACCGGCACCATTCTGTTCCTATATAAAATTATACCGAGATGAGCGGCTTTTTTCGAAAAAATATTAACCGTGGTTTTATATTTAATAATCTCGTTAATATTCAAAGCCGGAAGCGCATAAAAAGAACTTCCCGCAATAAACGTAAAATAGGAAACTTCTTTCTCAAGGTCAAAATAAGGAACGGACTGAACGCTTTCCGCCTGCATTTGAAAATTTTCGTGCTGCTGCATCTGCATTGCGGCAGCGTTTAAATCTAATCCTTTTTTTTCGAAATTATCGGCAGCGGGCGCAGATACTATGCGTATATCTGGGGTTTCGTTTTCTGCAGGGGTATTTAACTCTGGAAATTCAGACTCGACCGTAAGTATCCTGTCAATCGGATATGATAATATCTGCGCAGTCTGCTTTTCCGCATCGTCTTTTTCGTCGATTTTTTTATCTAAAAGGTCGTCTATCCACGGAGTAACTATGTCCGAACCTGCGGCTTTCGCAAATTTTAAATCAAATAAATTATAAGTATTATTCATATCTTACCTTCCTCCCCCGATTCGACGGAACTGTTAAAACCGTCTATTATTTCTCTCGCTACGTTAATATAGTCCATAGCGCCTCTTGCATGCACGTCGATATAAGTAAGAGGCTTTCTAAGCATGCTTGCGTCTTTAAATCTGGTATCTATATTAATTATACTATGAAAATGAGTATTTTTATATTTATTTTTAAAGTATTCAAGAGATTTCAAAGATGAATTTGTCCTTTTGTCGAACATAGTAATTAAAAGCCTGTAAGAACATTTATGGTCGAGAGCTTTTTCTATTTTATCTATTGTAGAAAGCAGAAGCTCGACGCCCCTGGCCGATAAAAAATCGGACATTACGGGAATGATAATTTCATCGCACGCCGCTACCGCGCTTATAAGAAGAACGCTCAACGCAGGCGAAGAATCTATTAATATATAGTCGTAATTATCGTAGAAAAACTTTAATTTATCTTTAAGCCTTAAACCGCCGCCTTTAGAATTGGAAAGTTCCGCTTCTATTCTTGCGAGATTTATATTGGACGGTATAAGGTCTAAACATCCGCCATTCTTAAGTCTGTATTTGTTTATCAGAACGTCTGACGGGATAACTGAATCGGATATTATTAGGTTGGCTACCGAATATTCAAGCTTTTCCGGCTCGACGGCGAGGTGATTAGTAAGGCTTGCCTGAGGATCTAAATCTACTAAAAGAACTCTGCAGCCGAAAACGGAAAGGGAACTTCCAAGGGTAATAGCCGTAGTAGTTTTGCCTACTCCTCCCTTCTGGTTTGCGGTTGCAAAGATATATGGAGATTTCATTTAAATCACTTTATCATGCCTTCTATAAGTTTATGTTCTCCGGTCGTAAATATCTTGTCTATATCTAAAAGTATTATCAGTCTTTCGTCAAGTTTCCCGACGCCTTTAATATAGTCGGAATCAAGGCCGGCTATTAGCGGCGGCGGCGGCTGTATGGTCGAAGAATTAATCCTTAAAACTTCCGACACGCTGTCCACTATTAAACCTATAGTTTTATTCATTATGTTTACTACGATAATTCTGGTTTCTTTAGTAGCTTCTTTAATATTAAGGTGGAATTTCTTTCTTATGTCGACTATCGGTATGACCCTTCCTCTTAAATTGATTACGCCTTCAACAAAATCGGGAGCTTTTGGAACTTTCGTAATCTCTACTACCCTGTTTATCTCCTGAACTTTTAAAATATCCAGCGCGAACTCTTCGTTGCCCAATTTAAATGTAACGAGCTGGACTATTTCGTCCGATGAAGAATGTTCCCCTGCGGAAACTACGCTTTTTTTATTTTCCGTTTCCATAAATCCTGTTCCTCCTAAAATTATATATGTTTATCTATAATATAAATCGTCAGCACTCCGTCTCTCTAATAATTTGGTCGGATATTTTATATATCGGCAGAATCGAATCGGCAACGCCGGCATCGACTACGGCTTTCGGCATGCCGTAAACGACGCACGTAGCTTCGTCCTGCGCTATGGTTCTGCCGCCGCTCTCTTTAATTTTTTTCATACCGGCAAGACCGTCTGAACCCATACCGGTCAGTATAACGCCGAGAGCCCTGCCCGGATATAATTTTGCGACCGATTCCATCATAACGGAAACGGACGGCCTGTTAATAAGGTCTTCGGGCTCCGCAGAAAGGGAAATTTTATAACCTTCCTTTAAGTCCTTAACTAAAGTCAAATGCTTGTCTCCAGGCGACAGATAGGCGTTTCCCGGTTTAATTATTTCTCCTCCAGAGGCTTCTAAGACTTTTATGCGGGATAAAGACGAAAGCCTTTCCGCAAAGGAACCCGTAAACGCTTTAGGCATATGCTGGACAAGAATAATAGGCACCGGAAAATTCCCCGGAATTTTCGGTATAACGTCCTGCAGAGCTTTAGGTCCTCCGGTAGAAGAACCTATCGCTACGATATCTATTTTACCGCCGTTTTTGCGGCTACAAGAAGCCTGTATCGATGCTTCTTCCTGCCTAATTTTATCAGCCTTAGGTTCTGCCTCATATTTTTCGCTTTTCCTGAAAAAATATTTTTTTGCCGTTATAGCTCTTATTTTAGAAACTAAGTCGTCTTTTACTTTTAAAATATTAAGCGATACGTTAGAAAGGTTTTTCGGGATATAATCGGCCGCCCCGATATCTAATGCGTCTAATGTTTCTTTAGCTCCGTCCTCCGTCAGCGAACTAAGCATTATGACGGGTAAAGGATGTTTTTCCATAATTATCTTAAGGGCGGTTAGTCCGTCCATAACGGGCATTTCTATATCCATGGTAACTATATCGGGTTTTAACTCCTGTATCTGCCGTATTCCTTCCTCCCCGTTTTTCGCCATTCCTACGACCTTAATATCTTCGACGTCGTCGAAAAAAGAACTTATAGCCCTCCTCATAAAAGGCGAATCGTCAACTATTAAAACCCTTATAGGTTCAGCCATAAATTTAAAACTCCTTTCTTCAATGATTTTATCTATATATTTTATTTACTTCAAATTAACTTAACTTATCTTACGCTTACTGCATCTATCATAGACGCAACGTCGATAATTAAAACTACTTTACCGTCTCCGGTAATAGTAGCGCCGGAAATGCCTTTGTACCCCAACTGGTAATCCCCAAGCGATTTAATGACTACTTCTTCCTGACCGAAAAGGTCGTCCACTACTATGCCTATTTTTTTCTCGGCAAGCGCTACAACCACCACGTAAATTTCCCTGTCCGAAGATTTAGCGTTTACCGGAGAAACCGCGCTGTCGGCTACGCCAAACTCTTCTCCGAGCCTAAGCAAAGAAAGTACCGATTTTCTTAAATTGATGACCTCGTGCTTATCTATAGTCTGTATTGTCGATTCTTTTATCCTTAAAGTCTCCACTACCGAATTTAAAGGTATAGCAAATACTTCAGCCCCTATGCCTACTATTAAAGTTTGTATAATTGCGACCGTAAGCGGAAGTTTTAATATTATAGCCGAACCCTGGCCGGGAGTAGAATTAATTTCTATAATACCGTTAAGTTTTTGAATATTTGTCTTAACGACGTCCATTCCCACGCCTCTTCCGGATATTTCGGTAGCTTTGTCCTTTGTGCTGAAACCGGGAGCAAAAATAAGATTTAAAGCGTCTTTATCGGAAAGGCCCGCCGCGGTTTTTTCGTCTATTACTCCTTTTTCTACGGCTTTTCTTTTTATTATCGCAGGATCCATTCCTTTGCCGTCGTCTATAACCGATATAATAATGTAATTGCCCTCATGCTCGGCGCCTAACTTTATAGTTCCTCTTTCGGGCTTTCCGTTTAATTTTCTGGTTTCTTTGTCTTCGACTCCGTGGTCGACGCTGTTTCTGATTAAATGAACCAACGGATCGCCTATCTCTTCGATGACGGATTTATCGAGTTCGGTTTCTTCGCCTGAAATTAGAAGTTCCATGTCTTTGCCGAGTTCCCTCGAAAGATCCCTTACCATCCTTGGAAATTTACTGAAAACTTTTTTTACCGGCTGCATTCTCGTTTTCATAACTGCAAGCTGCAGATCGGTCGTTACAAGGTTCAGCCCCGCCACTACTTGCGCAAGGGCCGACGAAAGATCGTCGTCGGCATACTTTATTTCTAATTTCGAAGATATATTGAAAAGCCTGTTTCTTGCAAGAACCAGCTCGCCTACTAAGTTCATGACGTTGTCTAATCTTTCTATATCTACCCTTATAGTCGTTTCTTTAATTTCTGCCGCCGGAGCCGCGGCAGGAACGGCAGCTGCAGGTTTAGCCGCAACTGAAGCGGCAGTAGCCGGTTTTTGCTGGACGGGATTAGGATTAGGTTTAATCTCTTCTGCAGGTTTGGCAGAAACCTGTTTTTCTTCGGACGGAAAAGTTTCAGCCGATGCCGAAGGATGAGGTATTTCTTCCGCCGAAACTTCCGGCACTGCGGAAATTTTCTCCGCCATATGTTCTTCTTCCTCTTTTTCTTTATAAATCTCTTCCAATTCCTCTTTTGAAATAAGATTATCCTCGAGAAGTATGTCTCCGAGACTTCTTGGTTTCTTTTTTCCGGAATCCGGAATTTTATCTGCAGAATCTGCGGTCTTTGTTTTTTCTTTACCGCTATCGGCGGCATTTGAAACTTCTTTAACCTGCGTCTCCAGAGCGGCGGTAGCAGTATTAGGATTAGGAACCGCGGCCGGCATTTCTTTTTCGCTTTCGCCGACTACGCCTTCCGACAATTCGTTAAGTTTTTTAATAAGTCCGGCATTGCCTTCCGGCGGCTCGCCTTCGCTGCCTGTTTCAGAAACCGTTACTATCATAGACCTGAGAACGTCCATAGTTTTCAGAAGATAATCGGTCATTTCGGAAGTAAGGGTTATTTCGCCCTGCCTTAATTTATTAAGAATATTTTCGGCGCTGTGCGCAAGTTCTACTATGTTTTGAAAACCAAGAAATCCCGCAGAACCTTTAACG